>NZ_BAAHCB010000005.1:294847-426751 GCF_054776215.1 Glycomyces tarimensis | reverse complement strand
GCGCCCGGCCGAGTGGCCGGGCGCCGCCGCTTCACCACTCGGGACCCGATTTGGTCCATCACCGAAACATCACCGAGTGTTCTCATATAGCTTCGGCCTGTAGTCGACATCGGTTCGCGATGTCGACCGACGACAGCGCGCCGACCGCCCCGCGGTCGGCGCTTCGCGGAACAGGATCAGAGGAGCACCTGTGAAACGTACAGCCATGTTCGGCGCCGGCACGATGATGCTCACGGCGGGCCTCATCGCCTTCCCGGCCGCAGCGGAGCCCAAACACGACGAAGCCAAGGCCCTGCTGGTCGAGGCGCACTTCAATGACGACGCGGTCCACGACGAGCACTTCGTCCCGCTCGGCTCGGCCTGCCTGACCGGCGCGAGCGAGGCCACCGTGTTCGGCCCTTGCGACGGCGAGGACGAGGGTCCGGTGCCCGAAGCCGGGAAGACGCCCGGCTACCTGCAGCTGACCGACGGCGGCCAGTACGAGACCGGTGGCGTCCTCTACGACAAGGCGCTCGTGAACAACGGCGGCATCGAGGTCACCTTCGCGCAGTACCAGTACGGCGGCAACGGCGCCGACGGCATCTCGTTCTTCATCGTCGACGGCGAGACCGATCTGACCGAGGCCGGCGCGTACGGCGGCAGTCTCGGCTACGCGCAGCACGGCGACCTTCCCGGCGTCGACGGCGGCTATCTCGGGCTGGGAATCGACGCCTGGGGGAACTTCTCGGCCGACACCGAGGGCCGCGGCACCGGCTGCCCCGCCGAGCAGCGCGCGCCCGATTTCCTGACCGCCAAGATGAACCGCGCGCCCGACAACGTGGCCCTGCGCGGGCCCGGCCACGGCACCGACGGCTACTGCCTGATCGCCACGACCGCGAGCGACGAGGTCATCGGCTCGGACTCCCAGGGGAGCCTGTACGGCACGAACTTCCCCGAGTCCCTCGCGACGGCGACCCTCGGCGAGGCCAAGCGCCTCGTCAAGCTCAAGATCAGCGGCGACGAGCACCCGGAGGTGACCGTCGACATCGACTTCGGCGACGGCTGGCACCGGGTCCTGGAGACGCAGATGCACGAGCCCGCGCCCGAGACGTTCAAGTTCGGCTTCGCGGCCTCCAGCGGCAACGCCTACGACGTGCACCTGCTGCGCCACCTGCGCGTCGAGACCTTCGAGTAGACAAGTCGAGGAACAGGCCCGCGGCACCGCCGCGGGCCTGTCGCGCCGCTAGAACTCCATGAGCTGGCGGGCGGCCTCGGCGACGGAGCCCGACAGGGACGGATAGATCGTCAACGTCCGAGCCAGCTGCTCGACGGTGAGGCGCTGCTCGACGGCCAGGGCGATCGGATGGATGAGCTCGGACGCGCGCGAGGCCACCACGACGCCGCCGGCGACGATCCCCGAGGAGTTCCACGCGAAAAGCTTCACGAAGCCCTCGGTGCGGTCGATCATCTTCGCGCGCGGGTTGGACGACAGCGGCAGCAGCACGGTGCGGCAGTCGACCAGGCCCGCGTCGACGTCGGACTGCGACACGCCGACGGAGGCGAGTTCGGGATCGGTGAAGACGTTCGCGGCGACGTTGCGGAGCTTGAGCGGGCGGACGGCCTCGCCGAGCGCGTGCCAGATCGCGATGCGGCCCTGCATGGCCGCGACCGAGGCGAGGGCGTGGACGCCGGTGACGTCGCCGGCGGCGTACACGCCGGGCACGTTCGTGCGCGAGACCTTGTCGACCTTGACGTAGCCGCGCTCGTCGATGGCGACGCCGTAGGCGTGCAGGCCGAGGTCGTCGGAATTGGGGATCGAGCCGACGCAGATGAGGGCGTGGCTGCCGTCGACGACCGAGCCGTCGTCGAGCTCGACCTCGACGCCGGTGTCGGTGCGGCGGGCGGCGGCGGCCCGGGAGTGGTTGCGGATGTCCATGCCGCGCTTGCGGAAGACCTTGCCGACGGTCTCGGCGGCCTCGGCGTCCTCGTGCGGCATGACCCGGTCGCGCGAGGAGATCAGCGTGACCTCGGAGCCCATGGCGAGGTAGGCGGAGGCGAACTCGGCGCCGGTGACGCCGGAGCCGACGACGACGAGGCGCTCGGGCAGTTCGTCGAGGTCGTAGAGCTGGCGCCAGGTGAGGATGCGCTCGCCGTCGACCGGCGCGGAGGTCAAGGTGCGCGGTGTCGAGCCGGTGCAGATGAGGACGATGTCGCAGTCCATGTCGTACGGCTCGCCCTCGGCCGGCATGACGCGCAGTTCGTGGGTGTAGTTGACCTTGCCGTCGATGCGCAGCGCGCCGCGCCCGTGGACGATGTCGACGCCCACGGCGACGAGCTTCTGGGTGATGTCGCCCGACTGCTGGGCGGCCAGGCGGCGCACCCGGCTGTTGACGGCCTTCGCGTCGATGGTGGTGTCGACGGCGCCGACGCCCATCGCGGTGCTCTCGTGGATCTCGGTGAGCACGTTGGAGGCCGCTATGAACGTCTTCGAAGGCACGCAGTCGGACAGCACGCAGGCGCCTCCCGGCCCGGTGGCTTCGATGAGGGTGACTTCGGCGCCGAGCTGGGCGGCCACGAGGGCCGCCTCGTAGCCGGCCGGGCCTCCGCCGATGATCGCTACTCGTGCCACGGTTGCGCCTTTCGATGTCAGGGATGCTTCTGTGCGGGCAGATTCCAGGGTATCTTCAAGGCGTGCATCTCTATGCCGCGTATGGCTCGAACCTAGACCCTGCTCGCATGCGGGCCACGTGCCCGCGTTCGCCGCTGGTGGGAACCGGGTGGCTCGAGGGCTGGCGACTCACCTTCGCAGGCGAGGACCTCGGATGGGAGTCGGCGGTGGCGACGGTCGTCGAGGACCCCGCCGAGCGCGTCTTCGTCGCCCTCTACGACCTCGACCCGGCCGACCGCGCCGTGCTCGACGAGCTCGAAGGCTGCAACTCCGGCCTGTATCGCAAGATGCACAGCCAGGCCGTGACGCTGGAGGCGAACCGCCCCGTCTGGCTCTACGTCTTCGAGGGCTTCGAAGGCGGACTGCCGAGCCAGTGGTACCTCGACGAGATCGTGCACGCCGCCGAAGCCGCGGGCGCGCCCGAGGACTACGTCGAAGCGCTGCGCAAACGCCCGACGGCGGAGTGAGCGCGGCCCGGAGTCGCCGGGCGCTCAGAAGCCGGGGCTGCCGGCGGCGGCCAGCGCCGTGTGGGTCATGACGCGCACGCCGTGGGCGAGCGCCGTCTCGTCAATGTCGAAGTTGCCCTGGTGGATGTCGCATTCGAGACCGGGGCGGCCGACGCCGAGACGCGCCATCGCGCCGGGCACCTGCTCGAGGTAGTAGGCGAAGTCCTCCCCGCCCATGGACATGGGCGCCTCGGTGACGGCCTGCTCGCCGAGCGCGGCGGCAGTGGCGCCGGCGAACATCGCCGAGGCGAGCCGGTCGTTGACGACCGGCGGGACGCCGCGCCGGTAGTCGATCTCGCACTCGACGCCCGAGGTGCGGGCGACCGAGCGGGTGACCTCCTGGACGAGGTCCGGGATCATCTGCCAGGACTCGCGGCCCTGCATCCGGATGGTGGCGCGCGCGAGCGCCTCCTCGGGGATGGCGTTGGCGGCCTCGCCGGCCTGGACGGCACCGAAGACGATCGCGACGGCCTGGCGCGGGTCGATGCGGCGGTTCACCAGCGCCGGCATGTCGACGATGATCCGCCCCATCGCGTTGATGAGGTCGGTCGTCAGGTGCGGGCGGGAGGTGTGGCCGCCGCGCCCGTGCATGCGGATCTCCATGACGTCGCAGGCGGCCGTGAGCGGCCCGTTGCGCACGCCGACCTGGCCGGCCAGGAACTGCGGGTCGCAGTGGAGGGCGAAGATCGCGGCGACGTCGGTGAGCGCGCCGTGCTTGATCATCGTGGGCGCGCCGGAGGGGAACTGCTCCTCCGAGGGCTGGAAGACCAGCCGGAACCGGCCGGGCAGCTCGCCGCGGCGCCCGAGCTCGGCGAGGACGCGGCCGACGCCGAGCAGGATCGCGGTGTGGGCGTCGTGGCCGCACGCGTGGCACACGCCGTCGACCTTCGAGCGGTACGGCACGTCCTTGGGGTCGTGGATCGGCAGCGCATCCATGTCGGCCCGCATCGCGAAGACCCGGTCGCCGTCGCCGATGTCACAGATCAGGCCGGTGCCGTCCGGGATGAGCTGCGGCTTGAGGCCGGCGGCGCGCAGCTGCGCGGCGATGAAGTCGGCCGTGTCATGCTCCTGGCGCGACAGGCGCGGGTTGGCGTGGATGTGCCGGCGGGTGGCGACGACCTCGTCGAAGTGGGCTTCGAGCCAGGCATCGAGGAACTCGGGCAGCGATTCGGACATGGTTGGAGGCTCCGATGCGGTGGGACCAGGCGAAATGCCGAGCGAGGGCAGCGCAGCCGGTACCAGCACACGGGGCTCGGGCGCCTCGGCGCCTGACGTGTGGGCCTCATTGGACTTGGTTGCTGTTCCCATTTCGACGACATTCTCCGCAGTGAGCGTGTACATTCCTTCGCGCCTCTCAATTCGCGTTAGTGAATCAGCGCCAAAGGAGGGCGATTGGGCAAGCTTAAACCCGATCGCTCTCCGTCGCGGCGAGCGCCGGGTTGAGCGACATCGGCACCCGGGACCCGGATCGGCCCGATGCATCGCCTACCGCAAACGCCGATTGCACCCTTGGCGACGCTCGCGAGCCATCAGTTCGCTTTGGCACCCAGCGTGATCGAATACCGTGCTCATGGTGGCGACACGGCAGCCGACCGTATGGCCGAGGACGCCGTTGTGTTACATAACGCTTGCCGAGCCGAAAAGTTACGGCTCCGATGCGACTTTTCAATAACAACACGGGCGCAATCGCCGTCCGTGACGCGTCCGCGACAAGTATTGCGCGCGTGTTCAATCACTTCGGCAGACAGATTGTGCGCTTCCGCCATTCGGTCACAATGGGACTACAAACTGTCGGCGGGGACGTATCGGCCCCATTCCTCCGCGAGCGTCCCGCATACCTCGCCCACGGTGGCCCCGGCGGCGAGCGCGGCCTTCAGCGGATAGAGGACGTTCTCGGTTCCGGCCGCGGCGGACCGCAGCCGCGAGAGCGTCTGGGCCGCTTCGGCGGTGTCGCGGGCCTCGCGCCGGGCGCCGAGCCGTTCGATCTGGGCCGCCTCGATGGCGGGGTCGACCCTGAGCGGCTTGTACGGGGCGTCGCCGCCGTTGCCGGTGTAGGCGTTGACGCCGACGACGACCTGCTCGCCGGCATCGATGCGCTTGGCCGTCTCGTAGGCGCTGCGCTCGATCTCGCCCTTCTGGAAGCCCGCCTCGATCGCCTCGGTGACCGAGCCGTGCGCGAACACGGCGTCGATGAGGCTCTGTGCCTCGGACTCGATCTGGTCGGTGAGGGATTCGACGGCGTAGGAGCCGGCGAACGGGTCGACGGTGTCGGTCAGGTCCGTCTCGGCGGCGATGACCTGCTGGGTGCGCAGCGCCAGGCGCGCGGAGGTGTCGGTGGGCAGCGCGATGGCCTCGTCGTAGGCGTTGGTGTGCAGCGACTGGGTGCCGCCCATGACGGCGGCGAGCGCCTGGATCGTCACGCGGGCCATGTTGACTTCGGGCTGCTGTGCGGTCAGTTCCACCCCGGCGGTCTGGGTGTGGAAGCGGAGCTTGAGCGACTTGGGGTCCTTCGCGCCGAAGCGGTCGCGCATGATGCGCGCCCACAGCCGCCGGGCGGCCCGGAACTTGGCGACCTCGGTGAGGAGCGCCGAGCGGGCCACGAAGAAGAACGACAGCCGCGGCGCGAACGCGTCGACGTCGAGGCCGGCGTCGAGCGCGCAGTTGACGTACTCGATGCCGTCGGCGAGGGTGAACGCGAGCTCCTGCGCGGGGGTCGCGCCGGCCTCGGCCATGTGGTAGCCGGAGATCGAGATCGTGTTCCACCGCGGCAGTTCGGCGGCGCAGTACGCGAAGGTGTCGCTGACCAGGCGGAGGCTCGGCGCGGGCGGGAAGATGTAGGTGCCGCGCGCGATGTACTCCTTGAGGATGTCGTTCTGGATCGTGCCGCGCAGCGCGGCGGGGTCGACGCCCTGTTCCTCGGCGACGAGCTGATAGAGCAGCAGCAGGACCGCGGCGGGGGCGTTGATGGTCATCGACGTCGACACCTCGTCGAGCGGGATGCCGTCGAACAGCGCGCGCATGTCGTCGATCGAGTCGATGGCGACGCCGACCTTGCCGACCTCGCCGGCGGCCTCGGGGGCGTCGGAGTCGTAGCCCATCTGCGTGGGCAGGTCGAAGGCGACGCTCAGGCCGGTGGTGCCGTTCGCGAGCAGGTCGCGGTAGCGGCGGTTAGACTCCGCGGCGCTGGCGAATCCGGCGTACTGCCGCATGGTCCAGGGCCGGGAGGTGTACATGGTGGGGTGGATGCCGCGGGTGTAGGGGAACGAACCGGGTTCACCGAGCCGTTCGGCCAGATCGGGGGCGAGGTCTTCGGGGCCGTACACGGGTCGGATCCCGACCCGGCCTCGGCCTTGCGTGGGCGGCTGCATCCTTGCGATCCTAGTGGCAAAACCGCGATCCCGGGAGGTGCAGCCGTGTCGAACCCCGCGAGCGGCGCGAGTCAGGCGGCACGAGAACCGCGCGTCGTCGTCACGCCCGGGGCCCGTTCGGCGGTGCGGACACGGCAAGCCGTCGTCACACCCGGTACCCATTCGATGGTGCGGACACGGCAAACTAGTGAGAAGCCCTCGCGAGGAGTTGCCGAATGACGTATTCAGCGGACTACGGACGCGGCGGTCCCGGCTCCTGGGAGGACCCCCGCTCCGGGACGGAGCCGCCCCGGCGCCGCTCCGCCGATGCCTCCGGGGCGTATGGGACCTCAGGCAGCGGCCACTCATCATACGGCTCGCCCGCGCACGGCGCCGACGATCCCCACCCCTCGCTCGGCGCCCGCTTCACCGACTACAGCTCCTACAACAACGAGGCCTACGGCCGCGCGTACGACGACTCGGGCTCCTACGGGCAGCGCCACAGCGGCAATTACGGCAACTACGGGCAGAGCTTCGCCGCCGGGGAGGACTTCGGCCGGCAGGCGCAGTCCTCGTTCGGCTACAACTCCCCCGGCACGGCGGCGGGCCACCACGCCAACCCCGGCGACCTGGTCGGCGACCGCTACCGGCTGGTCGACCTCGTCGGCAAGGGCGGCAACGGCTCGGTATGGCGCGCGAACGACACCGTGCTGCGCCGCGAAGTGGCGCTCAAGGAGGTCTTCCTGCCGCCCGACCTGCCGCCGGCCGAGCGCGTGCAGCTCATCGACCGCTCCAGGCGCGAGGCCCAGATCGCCGCCGGCCTGTCGCACCCGTCGGTGATCCGCGTGTTCGACGTCGTCGAGCACACCGGGCTGCCCTGGATCGTCATGGAGCTGCTCCAGGCGCGGAGCCTCGCCGAGATCCTCACCGCCGACGGCCCGCTTCCGCCGCGCGTGGCCGCCAAGATCGGCCTGGCGCTCGTCGGCGCCCTCCAGGCCGCGCACGAGGCGGGCATCATCCACCGCGACGTCAAGCCCGGCAACGTCCTCATCTCCGTCGACGGACGCTGCGTCCTGTCCGACTTCGGCGCGGCCCAGTTGAACCAGATGTCCGGCGGCACCACGCCCGGCAAGGTCCTCGGCAGCGCCCACTACATCGCGCCCGAGCGCGCCGTCGGGCAGCCGGCGGAGCCCGCCAGCGACGTCTTCAGCCTCGGCGTCACGCTGTACGCCTCCGTCGAGGGACGGCCCCCGTTCGACCGCGGCGACGCGGTCTCGACCATGCGGGCGGTCGTCCAGGACCCGCCCGAGAGTCCCCGCAACGCCGGGCCGCTCACGCAGCTGCTCGGCGGGATGCTCGCCAAGGAGCCCCACCAGCGCTACACGCTCGGCCAGGTGCGCCACGAGCTCGCGGGGCTGCTGGCCGGACCGCTCGCCGGCAACTCGGGACCGCTCCCGGCGGGCAGTCCGCGGTACGGCGCCGAGTCGCGGCGTCCGGCGGCCGCTTCCGCGGCGCACCAGGAGGTCTCCCCGCCCAGCCCGCCCATCCCGCCGCGCCCGCGCGAGCCGGCGCCCGAGGAGCCGAAGTCGAAGGCCGTGAAGTACCTCGCGATCGCCACGGTGTGCGCGCTCGTGCTCTTCGGCCTGGCCTACGTGCTGTACCAGTGGCAGTTCGGCGGGGACGACGATGGCGGCGGGGCGGCGCAGGACCCCGGCCAGAGCACCGAGGAGGCTCCTGCCGAAGGCGAAGGCGAAGGCGAAGGCGAGAACGAGGAGGACGCCGCGCCGAGCTTCGAGACCGCCGCGCACGAAGGCGACGGCTTCAGCGTCAACTATCCGTCCGCATGGGGTGAAGGGCTCGCCGGCGACGACTACGTCACCTACTTCAATCCCGAGGACGACACCCAATGGGTGCGGTTCTACTCCGGCTCCGACCGGGGCGCGTCCGATCCGCAGGCCTATCTCAGCGACTTCTACGAGACCGGCCTCGGCGACATGAGCGACCTCGAGCAGGTCCGACTGGAGGCGGTCGAGTTCGGCGGTATGAGCGGCACCGTCCTGGAGTACACCGGAACCAACAACGACGGCGGCGCGGAGCGCCACTCGGTCTGGGCCATCGTCGACGCCGGCGACGGCACCTCCTTCGGGGTGTTCATCTCCGGTCCCGCCGACGGATGGGAACTATCACAGCAGGTCTATGACGAGGCTGTGCGGTCGTTCCAGACCGGTTGAGGCCACACCAAGCACAACAGACGTCCCACGCACGCGCGGTGTGCGAGGATTTCCGCATGGAGTCCTCGAACACGGGAGATGTGACCGGTCTCGACGCCCTGCGCGCCGAGGCCCTCACCTGGATCACCGACGACCCTGACAAAGCGAGCCGCGACGAGCTCTACCGGCTGCTCGACGCCCTCCCCGTCAGCGCCGACGAACTGGCCGACCGCTTCGCGGGCCGCCTCGAGTTCGGCACCGCCGGGCTGCGGGGGCCGCTGCGCGCCGGGCCGAACGGCATGAACCTGGCCGTGGTGCGCGGCGCCGCGGCCGGGCTCGCGAACTGGCTCGACGCCAAGGGCGCCACAGGACCGGTCGTCATCGGCTACGACGCGCGGCACGGCAGCCGCGACTTCGCGACCGAGACCGCCCGCGTCGTCACCGGCTCGGGGCGGCGCGCGCTCGTCATGCCCGGACCGCTGCCGACACCGGTGACCGCGTTCGCGGTGACCAGGCTCGACGGCGCGGCGGCCGTGCAGGTGACCGCGAGCCACAACCCGCCCCAGGACAACGGGTACAAGGTCTACCTCGGGCGCGAGCTCGGCGGCGAGCTCGGCGCGGGCGCGCAGATCGTGCCGCCCGCCGACACCGAGATCGAGCGGGCCATCGCCGAGCTCGGTCCGCTGTCCGAGATCCCGCTCGGCGACGACGGCGAGGTGCTCGACGAGTCGATCGTGGACGATTACCTGGCCGCCGTGTGCTCGGTCGTCGACCCCGACGACCCCAAGCGCCTCGCCGCGGTCGCGACCCCGATGCACGGCGTCGGCGGCCGGACGCTGGTGCGGGCGATGGAGCGCGCCGGGTTCGGCGCGCCGAAGCTCGTGCCGCAGCAGGCCGAACCGGACCCCGACTTCCCGACCGTCGCCTTCCCGAACCCGGAGGAGCCGGGGGCGATCGACCTGCTCAAGGCGCTCGCGGTCGAGGAGGGCGCGGACGTGGCGATCGCCTTGGACCCCGACGCCGACCGCTGCTCGGTGGCCGTGCCCACCGGTGACGGCGACTGGCGCCAGCTCACCGGCAACGAGGTGGGCGTGCTCCTGGCCGACCACTGGATGCGCAAGGGACACAACGGCACCTACGCCACCACGATCGTCTCGACCACGCAGCTCAAGGCGATGTGCCGCTCGCGCGGCTTCGGTTACGAGGAGACCCTGACGGGATTCAAGTGGCTCGCCCGCGCCGACGCGGACCTGGCGTTCGCCTTCGAGGAGGCCCTCGGCTACTGCGTCGCGCCGGAGTTCCTGCGCGACAAGGACGGCATTTCGGCGGCGCTGGTGGTCTCGGAGATCGCCGCCGGCCTGGCCGCGAGGTTCGCCACGCTCGCCGACCGGTTGGACGAGCTGGCCGAGGAGTTCGGCGTCTTCGAGACCGGGCAGTTCGCGCTCCGCGTCGAGGACCTCAGTGAGATCGACGCGTGCATGAAGCACCTGCGGTCGCATCGGCCCGCGGAGCTGCTGGACGAGCCGGTGATCGAGTACGTCGACCGCCTCCCGGACGCCGATGTCGTCACCATCTCGACGGCGCACGCGAGGGTGGTCGCGCGCCCGAGCGGCACCGAGCCGAAGCTGAAGGCGTACCTGGAGGTCCGCGAGGAAGCGGGCGATGATCTTGCGGCCGCGAGGGAGCGGGCGCGAGCGACGATGGCGGCGCTGAAGGCCGAAGTGGCCGGGCTGCTGGGGGTTCCGCACTAGGAGTCGACGACGGACCGCCCGTTCAAGTCCGTGATATGACTAAGTCTAGTCTGACAAACTTGGTCTCATGACCTACGTAGTGAACATCCACGAAGCCAAGACGCATCTGTCTCGGCTCATCGAGCGTGCTGTCAACGGCGAACATGTGGTCATCTCGAAGGCGGGCAAGCCGATCGTGGACCTCGTCCCGCATCGCGAGCAAGCAGTGGTCTTCGGCGGCCTGAAGGGGCAGCTCGAATACGACGACAGCGCGTTCGATGTCGACCCCGACATCCAGAGGATGTTCTACGGAGACACCGATGCTGCTGCTTGACAGCCAGACCGCACTCTGGGTGATGGACGACGATCCCCACCTCGGGTCGCGTTCCAAAAAGCGCATCGTCGAGTCGACTTCCGTCCACGTCTCGGTGGCGACGGTCTGGGAGCTGATCATCAAGTCGATGCTGGGCAAGCTCAAAATTCCGACCGACTTCGCGCAACAGGTGGCCGCCCAAGGGTTCGGGCTGCTCGATATCCCGGCCGACCATGCCGAAGACCTAAGGGATAGCACGGCGACCGACAGCAGGGCCGGGCGCATTTCGTGCTTGCGGCCCCACTGTCACCTGCTGCTCAGAAGCGGCGGTAGGCGCCGAACTGGCGGTCCCCGGCGTCGCCCAGACCCGGCACGATGTAAGCCCGCTCGTTCAACTGCGGGTCCACCGCGGCCGTGGTCATGCGCATCTTGAGGCCGCTCGCGCGAAGTTTCTCGATCCCGTCCGGCGCGGCCAGCACGCACACCAGCGAGATGTCGACGCAGCCCCTCGACGCGATCATCTCGCAGCAGCGCAGCAGCGAACCGCCCGTGGCCACCATCGGGTCGAGCACGATGACGTGCCGGCCGGACAGATCGTCGGGCAGCGACTCCATGTAGGCGTACGGCTCGTGCGTCTCCTCGTCGCGGGCCAGACCGACGAAGCCCATCGACGCGTCCGGGATCATCGCCAGCGCCGAGTCGGCCATGCCGAGCCCGGCGCGCAGCACCGGCACGAGCACCGGCGGATTCGCGAGCCGGTAGCCGTTCGCGGGAGCCACCGGCGTCCGGATCTCGTACTCGTCGACGGCCACCTCGCGGGTGGCCTCGTAGACGAGCATGCTGGTGAGCTCGTGCAGTGCGGCTCTGAACCGCGGGGAGTCGGACCGCTCGTCGCGCATGGCGGTCAGCCTCGCGGCGGCGAGCGGGTGTTCGACGATCTGTACATCCACGATTCCCAACCTTAACGTCCAGCTCGCCGCGCTAATGTGAGCTGGTCGCCACACGCCGGCGGCACGCCTCACGGATACGGATACCATCGGATCATGGGATCAATGTTGAGCGGCGCCGAAGCCGTCTCCCTCGTCCGCTCCCTTCCGGGCGTGGACGCGGTCGGCCTCGAAGCGCGCGCGGCGGGGCTGAGCACCCGTTCGATCAAGAAGGAGTCGAAGGCGCAGGCGATCGACCTGGCCATCGGCATGATCGACCTCACCACGCTCGAGGGCGCCGACACCCCGGGGAAGGCCAAGGCGCTGTGCGCCAAAGCCGTCCGGCCCGACGGCGACGCGCCTCCGGTCGCGGCGGTGTGCGTCTACCCCTCGATGGCGCCGATCGCCGTCGAGGCCCTGGGGGGCTCCGGCGTCAAGGTCGCCTCGGTGGCCACCGGCTTCCCGGCCGGGCAGGTGCCGCTCGACGTCAGGCTCGCCGACACCGAGAGCGCGGTGCGGGCCGGCGCCGACGAGATCGACATGGTCATCAACCGCAGCGCGTTCCTCTCCGGCGACCTCGAGCGGGTCTTCGGCGAGATCAAGGCCGTCAAGGCCGCCTGCGCCGAGGCGCGGCTGAAGGTCATCCTGGAGACCGGCGAGCTGATCACCTATGACAACGTCCGGCGCGCCTCGTTCCTGGCGATGCACGCGGGCGCCGACTTCATCAAGACCTCCACCGGCAAGGTCGGCGCGGGCGCCACTTTGCCGGTCACGCTGCTCATGATGCAGGCCGTGCGCGACTTCCGCGCCGCCACCGGGACCCAGGTCGGCGTCAAGCCGGCCGGCGGCATCCGCACCACCAAGGACGGCATCAAGTACCTGGTGTGCGTCAACGAGGTCCTCGGCGACGACTGGCTCTCGCCCCACTGGTTCCGCTTCGGCGCCTCCAGCCTGCTCAACGACCTGTTGATGCAGCGCCAGAAGCTCAAGACCGGCCACTACTCAGGCCCCAACTACGTGACGGTGGACTAGCCATGTTCGAGTACGCGCCAGCACCAGAGTCGGTCCGCCCCCACATCCGGGAGCACTACGGGCTGTTCATCGACGGCAAGTTCGTCGACGCCGAGGCCGGGTCCACGTTCAAGTCCGTCAACCCGTCCAACGAGGAAGTGCTGTTCACGGTCGCCGAAGCCGGCCGGTCCGACGTCGAGGCGGCCGTCGCCGCCGCGCGAAGGGCCCACGAGACCGTGTGGGGCCCGATGAGCGGCGCCGAGCGGGGCAAGTACCTGTTCCGCATCGCCCGCCTCCTCCAGGAGCGCGCCCGTGAGTTCGCCGTCG
Source organism: Glycomyces tarimensis (assembly GCF_054776215.1). Lineage (NCBI taxonomy): Bacteria > Bacillati > Actinomycetota > Actinomycetes > Glycomycetales > Glycomycetaceae > Glycomyces > Glycomyces tarimensis. The sequence continues at coordinate 413,734 of NZ_BAAHCB010000005.1, read as the reverse complement.
CCGAGTCGATCGACAACGGCAAGCCGATCAAGGAGACCCGCGACTTCGACGTCCCGACCGCGGCGCAGCACTTCTTCTACCACGCCGGGTGGGCCGACAAGCTCGACTACGCCGGGCTCGGACCGAACCCGCGCTCCCTGGGCGTGGTCGGCCAGGTCATCCCGTGGAACTTCCCGCTGCTCATGCTGGCCTGGAAGATCGCGCCCGCGCTCGCGTGCGGCAACACGGCGGTGCTCAAGCCCGCCGAGACGACGCCGCTGACCGCGCTCATGTTCGCCGAACTGTGCCAGGAGGCGGAGCTGCCGCCGGGCGTGGTGAACATCCTGCCCGGCGCGGGGGCCACCGGCTCGGCCCTGGTCGACAGCGCGGTCGACAAGATCGCCTTCACCGGCTCGACGGCCGTCGGCCGCGCCATCGCGAAGGCTCTCGCCGGCTCGGGGAAGAAGCTCACGCTGGAGCTGGGCGGCAAGGCCGCCAACATCGTCTACGACGACGCGCCGATCGACCAGGCCGTCGAGGGCATCGTCAACGGCATCTTCTTCAACCAGGGGCACGTGTGCTGCGCCGGCTCGCGGCTGCTGGTGCAGGAGTCGATCGCAGGCGACGTCCTGGAACGGCTCAAGGAGCGGGTGTCGACGCTGCGCGTGGGCGACCCGCTCGACAAGAACACCGACGTCGGGGCAGTCAACTCCGCCGAGCAGCTCGAACGCATCGAAGCGCTCACCGAGGCCGGCGCCGACGAGGGCGCCGAAGCCTGGCAGCCCGCCTGCGAGCTGCCCGAACGCGGCTTCTGGTTCCGCCCGACCGTGTTCACCGGCGTCCAGCAGTCCATGCGCATCGCCCGCGAGGAGATCTTCGGCCCGGTGCTGTCGGTGCTCACCTTCCGCACGCCCGACGAGGCGATCGCCAAGGCCAACAACACCCCGTACGGCCTGTCGGCCGGGGTGTGGACCGAGCAGGGCTCGAAGATCCTGTGGACCGCCGAGCGCCTGCGCGCGGGCGTGGTGTGGGCCAACACGTTCAACCAGTTCGACGCCGCCAGCCCGTTCGGCGGCGTGAAGGAGTCCGGTTACGGCCGCGAGGGCGGCCGCCAGGGGCTGGAGGCCTACCTCGATGTCTGATCGCCTGCGCGTCAAGAAGACCTACAAGCTGTACGTGGGCGGGAAGTTCCCCCGTTCGGAATCCGGAAGGAGCTACCCAGTGACCGGTCCGGACGGCACCGAGCTCGCGAACGCCGCGCTCGCCTCCCGCAAGGACGCCCGCGACGCCGTCGCCGCCGCCCGCAAGGCCCAGGGCCCGTGGGCGGGTCAGACCGCCTATCTGCGCGGGCAGATCCTCTACCGGGCCGCCGAGATGCTCGAGGGTCGGGCGGGCCAGTTCGCCGAGGAGCTCGCCGACTCCACCGGCGCCGATCCGCGCCAGGCGCTCGGCAGCGTCGAGGCGGCGATCGACCGGCTCGTGCACTACGCGGGCTGGACCGACAAGTTCGCCTCGGTCCTCGGCGGCGCGAACCCCGTGGCCGGGCCGTTCTTCAACCACACCAAGCCCGAGCCGCTCGGCGTCGTCGTCGTCGCCGCGCCGCAGGACGACCCGCTGCTGGGCCTCGTCAACGCCGTCGCGCCGGTGATCGCCACCGGCAACGCGGCCGTGGTCGTCGCCAGCGAGGATCGGCCGCTGCCCGCGATGAGCTTCGCCGAGGTCCTGGCGACCTCCGACCTGCCCGGCGGCGTGGTGAACCTGCTGAGCGGCAAGGTCGCCGAGATCATGCCGCACCTGGCGGGCCACGCCGACGTCAACGGTCTCGACCTGGGCGGCGTCGCCGACGCCGCGCTGGCCGCCGAGCTGGAGGCGCTGGCGTCCGAGACGCTCAAGATCGTGCGCAGGCCGGGTCAGGCCGGCTCGTCGATCGACCTGGTGCGCCAGTGGGTCCAGTACAAGACCGTGTGGCACCCCGCGGGGATGGCCGCGGTCGCCGGGGGCGGGTACTGAGGGAGGCTCACTGTGCGGGGGCGCGAGGCTGCGATGGGTTAGGCTTTCTCGGGTAACGGTGGTGCGGCCCGGACGGTGGGCGAGGCTCGGCACCGCCAGCCCCTTACGGAAAGCAGTGCAGTGGCCGGAACAGTCCTCGATATCCTCCAGCACATCCGCACCACGTCGGCGACGAACCGCGAACGCGGTACGCGCTTCGAACGGCTCATGGTCACCTACCTCAAATCAGATCCGCAGTGGACCGAGCAGTTCTCCGAGGTCTGGATGTGGGCCGACTCGCCGCTGGCGGCCGAGAACGCCACCGACACCGGCATCGACCTGGTCGCCCGCGACATCGAGACCGGCGGCTACTGCGCGATCCAGTGCAAGTTCTACGAGCCGCAGCACACGGTCGCCAAGGCCGACATCGACTCGTTCTTCACCGCTTCGGGGCGCGCGGGCATCACCCGGCGCATGATCATCTCCACCACCGAGAAGTGGGGCACGCACGCCCAGTCCGCGCTCGAAGACCAGCAGATCCCCGTCACGCTCATCGGCATGGCCGCGCTGGAGTCCAGCCCGATCGACTGGGACAAGGTCGCCGCCGACGCCGTGTGGCAGCGGGGCATGGCCCTCGATCCGGCCTACATGCACGCCAAGAAGTCGCTGCGTCCGCACCAGGAGGCGGCCGTCGACGCGGTCTTCGACGGCTTCGAGGAGCACGAGCGCGGCAAGCTCATCATGGCCTGCGGCACCGGCAAGACCTTCACGTCGCTGAAGATCGCCGAACGACTCGCCGCCGAGCGGGCCGAATCCGGCGAGAGCGACCGCACGCACGTCCTGTTCCTGGTCCCCTCGATCGCGCTCATGTCCCAGACGCTCAGAGAGTGGACCGCCGAGACCGAGACGAACATGCGAGCCTTGGCGGTCTGCTCGGACGCGAAGGTCTCCAAGCGCGCCGCCGCCGCCGACTACGGCGACACGGCCCCCTACGAACTGGCGTTCCCTGCCACCACCAGCCCCGAGAAGCTCATCGCACAGTTCCGGCGCGTCGCCGAGGAGGCGGGGTTGACGGTCGTGTTCTCCACGTACCAGTCCCTGCCGACCGTCGCCGCCGCCCAGGCCGAAGGGCTCGGCACGTTCGACCTGGTGCTGTGCGACGAGGCCCACCGCACCACGGGCGTCACGCTCGTCGGCGAAGACGAGTCGAACTTCGTGCGCGTCCACGACGACGGCTACATATCGGCCGACCGGCGGCTCTACATGACCGCGACGCCGAAGATCTTCACCGAGTCGACCAAGGCCGACGCGAAGAGCGCCGCCGCCGAACTGTGCTCCATGGACGACGAGTCACTGTTCGGCCCCGAATTCCACCGGCTCGGCTTCGGCGCGGCCGTAGAGGCCGGTCTGCTGACGGACTACAAGGTCCTGATCCTCACCATCGACGAGGGCTACGCGGCGGCGGCGATCCAGCAGCAGCTCGCCGACGAGAACATGGAGCTGAACCTGGCCGACGCCGCGAAGATCATCGGTTGCTGGAACGGCATGGCCAAGCGCACGGGCTCGGTCCTAGACGAATCGGGCGAGGTCGTCGGGTTCAAACCGGGCGAGCCGCCGATGCGGCGGGCCGTCGCGTTCGCGCAGAACATCGCCGCCTCGGAGAAACTGACCGAGACCTTCGCCAAGGTCGTCGCGGGCGCCGACGCCGACAACCCGGACCGGCTGCGCTGCGAGATCCGGCACGTCGACGGCACCATGAACGCGCTCAAGCGCAACGCCGAACTCGACTGGCTCAAGGCCGACCCCGGCGAGCGGCAGGCGCGGATCCTGTCCAACGCCCGGTGTCTGTCCGAAGGTGTGGACGTGCCGGACCTGGACGCGGTGCTGTTCCTGCACCCGCGCAACTCGGTCGTGGACGTGGTCCAGTCGGTCGGGCGGGTCATGCGCAAGGCCGAGGGCAAGCAGTACGGGTACATCATCCTGCCGGTGGCCGTCCCGGCCGGCGTCTCGCCGGAGCACGCGTTGGCGGACAACAAGCGCTTCAAGGTCGTCTGGCAGGTCTTGAACGCGCTGCGGGCGCACGACGAGCGCTTCAACGCCATGATCAACAAAATCGAGCTGAACAAGAAGAAGCCGCGGAACCTCATGGCCGGCCACATCGGCGGCGACAACGACGGCGAGAACTTCGGCGAGAGCGGTGAGGGCAAGCGGGACGAGACGAAGGCGGTGCAGGACACCCTCGCGGGACTGGAGCAACTGCCGTGGCAGGACGCCATCTATGCTCGCATCGTGCAGAAAGTCGGCGAACGGACCTATTGGGAGGATTGGGCCAGCGATATCGCCGATATCGCGAGCCGTCACGTCGCCCGCATCCGTGTTGCGATCGGCCTGCCGGAGAAGCGCGACGCGTTCGCGGAGTTCGTCACCCAACTGCGCTCCAACTTGAATCCGGGCGTGAGCGAGGACGACGCGATCGACATGCTCGCGCAGCACCTCATCACCAGGCCGGTGTTCGACGCGCTGTTCGCCGACTACGCGTTCGCCGCGCACAACCCGGTGTCGGTGGCGATGGAGCGGATGCTCGGCGAGCTTGACGACCAGGCGCTCGAATCCGAGCTCGAGACGCTGGAGCGGTTCTACAAGCAGGTTCGGGTGCGGGCCGAGGGGATCGACAACCACGAGGGCCGCCAGAAGATCATCACGGAGCTGTACGAGCGGTTCTTCAAGACGGCGCTGCCGAAGACCGCCGACAAGCTCGGGATCGTCTACACGCCGGTGCCGGTGGTGGACTTCATTCTGCGGGCGACCGACCAGGCGCTACGGAAGTACTTGGGCGCTTCGCTGACCGACGAGGGCGTCCACATCATCGACCCGTTTACAGGTACCGGCACGTTTATGGTGCGGCTACTGCAATCGGGCCTGATCAAGCCGGAGGACCTGCTGCGGAAGTACACGAGCGAGCTGCACGCGAACGAGATCGTGCTGCTGGCGTACTACATCGCGGCGGTGAACATCGAGGCCGCGTTCCATGACCAGCGTGGCGGCGAAGGCGAGTACCTGCCGTTCGAGGGCATCGTCCTGACCGACACCTTCCAGCTGTATGAGGGTGAGGCCGAGGAGCTGTTCGGTGTGCTGGAGGGAAACTCCGAGCGCGCGAAGAAGCAGCAGGCCACTGATATCCGGGTCGTGATCGGGAACCCGCCGTACTCGGTGGGGCAGGGCAACGTAAACGAGGCGAACCAAAATCAAAAATATGAGCATCTAGACAGGCGCCTTGCAAGGACATATATTGCCAACGCTGGTCCCGGAAACAAGACAAAGCTTTACGACTCCTACATCCGAGCAATTCGTTGGGCGTCTGATCGAATTAAGGACGAGGGCATAGTGTGTTTCGTCAGCAACAACGGATATATTGACGGAATTAGTACAGATGGCCTTCGAAAGTCCCTGATGGAGGAATTTGATGCCATCTACTGCTATGACTTGCGGGGTAACCAGAGGTCGTCGGGCGAACTTTCCCGACGCGAAGGAGGAAAGGTATTTGAGGGAGGAAGTCGAACAGGCGTAGCGATCCTCCTGCTTGTGAAAGGCGGCAAGGCACCGCGCAGTACGGGCGAATCTAAACTCCACTATCGCGACATCGGAAGCTATCTCACAGTGAGTCAAAAACTCGACGAGCTCTCCCGTCGAGACCTGGATACTATCGAATGGCGTCTGATCACACCCAGCGCCGAAGGCGACTGGATTAACCATCGAGACGACCGGTTTTCCACATTTCGACCCCTAGGGTCTAAGAATAACGCACTCAAAGACCGAGTCATATTCGCAGCGTATTCGAGCGGTCTAAACACGGCGCGAGATGCGTGGGTGTATAACTTTTCGCCTACAAAAATTCGGGCTAACATGAAGGCCATGATCGACTTCTACAATAAGCAAGTCGACTCGCTTCAAGCCCGCTTCAAGTCAGAGGGCATCACCAAACCCAGCGCGAAAGACGTCGAACGATTCGCCGACATGGATCTGAAGAAGATCAAATGGAATCGTGCGGATAAGACTCGGGCCGCAAAGCAAGAGAAGTATCAATTCTCAGCAAGCAGAATATTCGAATCGGCATACCGCCCCTTCACGAAGGAATGGGTCTACTTCGACTCGAAGCTCAACGACATGACATATCAGCTGCCGCAGATGTTCCCTACCACTGAGCAGAGGAACCTCGGATTCTATATTACAGGCACTGGCTCCAACGAACCATTCTCACTTCTCATGTTTGACGAAATACCGAATCTTCATGCCGTGGGCACCAGAAGTATGGGGCCATACTTCTCCAGGTACACCTATCGCGAGACTGCGGCCGACGGCATGCTTTTGAGAGAGCTCGGCAATGCTTACGAGCGCGTCGACAATGTTACTGATTCGGCGCTCCGAGACTACCGCCAGACTTACGAGGACTCGTCCATCGTCAAGGACGATATTTTCTACTATGCATATGGTCTCCTGCACTCCCCCGAGTACAGATCCGAGTTCGAAGCCGACTTGAAGAAGTCCCTGCCCCACATCCCCAAAGTGGTGGGATTCCATGAGTTTGCAGATGCCGGTCGGCGGCTAGCTGAGTTGCACCTCAACTATGAAAGTGTCCAACCGTATGCCGGTATCAACGAAAAGATCCACGCTCCGGACGATACTCCTCTCGCCGAGCTGTATCGTGTCGAGAAGAAGATGCGATTCGTCACCAAACAGGACAAGTCTGCGATCATCTACAACGCCTATGTCTCTCTGACGGATATTCCTATCGAAGCTTACCGGTATGAGCTCGGCGGGCGATCAGCCGTCGAATGGATCACCGATCGATACTACGTCAAGTCGGACGACAATAGTGGCATCGTCAACGATCCCAATGACTGGTCCGAAGATCCGCGCTACATCGTTGATCTGCTCAAGCGGGTCGTCACGGTGAGTCTGGAGACGATGAAGATCGTAGATTCCCTGCCGCCGCTCGACATTCTGCCGGAGCAGTAGCGGCTTCACTACAAAGGCGACAGGCAAACCCGCCGCCCCAACCAATGGACTTACCGGCCCTCCCGTTCCCACTGTTCCACCAGCTCCTCGGCGTCATCGAGGAACTGGTCAATATCAGACCTCACCAATGGATCTTCAGCGGAGATCTTCGCGACTGCGAGGACTTGGGTGCCGATGATGTCCTCGGCTACGATGCCTTCAAGTAGGTGTGTTTCCCCCGCGCTCCCCCTCAGAATGCCTTCAACGGTCAACGCCTTCAGCTGTACTCCAGTGTTCTCGTAGTTGCGGCACAACTCGATGGCAAAGGCGGCGAGCGAGTCTCTGCTGAGGTTGTCCTTGAACCTGCGTTCCATGAGCACAGCGAACACGGCGGAGACGAACTGGTTGAACTCAGCTCGCTCCTCGGCGGGCAGCGCCTCATTCATGGAGCTCGCAGCCTGGGTGTTGCCGGTCGCCAGCGCCTTGACCTGTTCACGATGTTTGCCCTTAACGGCCATCCTTGTCCTCCTTTGGTTTTGTAAGTTTCACGACGACAGCCGCCGCGCCGACAGCCCACACAAGGCTATTCCCGACGACATCGCCGACGTTGAGTCCCTGGCCCGGGACTTCGAGGAAGGACTCTGGCTGAGGAAGGTGCCCGTTCTCAGGCACCAACTGGACTGGCTTGGCATCAGAGATGTGGGTGGCGTTCCAGTGCATCTGAGCAGTCGTCTTTCCAGCATCCTTGATATCGCTGACCGCACGGGCAGCGTGACGGGTAGCAGCACGGAAGGAGTTTAGCTTTCCTGGCTCTTCCTCACGGTCTTCAAGCAGCTCCATGCCGGTAGGTTCATGCTCGAGTTCAGGCGGCACACTGGTGATCTCGACCTTGAAACCGTCTCGCCTGCCGCGCCACGTTATGGATCCATCCGGGTTGCGTTGAACGAAGCTGGCGTGTTCGCGTGAGCCTGGCCCCATCTTGCCGTGAACCGCGGACATCAGCTGCCAATGCGCCTTCACCAAGGTGCCTTCGAGCGCTTGACGAATGCTCTCTGCGTCTTCGAGTCGTTCGCTGACATCCTTGAATGACTTCGCTCGCTTCCCGAAGCCCCTGCCTCCCAATGACGCGGCGATCTGCTCGGTGTCGGCCTGGTCCTTCGTGATCGGCCCAGACAGCTCGGCCGCGCGCTCGATGGTGGCGGTGATCTGGTTCACCAGTTCGGGGAAACCACTCACAAGCGCGGGATCTAGGTGTGCTTGGCGGCTACAGCGGCGCTTGCCGCTTGCTCTAACTGGTTCGACAGTGCGGCGTTCTGTACCGCTGCCTGCTCCAAGGTTTCCTTCACGGTTGCGACCGCGCTGGCGAGCGCCTCGGCTCCCATTGACTGAACGATATTGAGGACTTCATCGTTCTGAGCCTTGCTCGCCTCGATCTGGGCGGCGAGCTGGTCAGCGGCTTCCTTGTTCGCCTGGATGCTTGAGATGACTTCGTCGATGGAGCCCACGGGGCGTGATCCGTTCTACTGCGCTTCGGTCGGGAATGGGTTACGCGGAGCACACTATCGCACTACGGCGAATCGGTGGGTTCCGGCCGCCACCAACCACACTCATCATTTTGAGGCAGCGCGCGTTTTGCTGGACAGTTTCGCACTACCTGTGTGCGAAGATGTCCGCACGCGCAGTGCGCGTATCCCAGATGAGAACTGAATATGGTCCGGTGGGCCGCCCCACTAGCTACCAACTTGTTCGGCGGCCCACCTTCACACCCTGAGAGGAAACCTCCCATGGTTGGTGTCAGCCTACGCCAGAAACCTGCGGGCGCGACAGAGCAAAACGCCCCCGCCATTCGACCCGTCTCCGGTACACCCGTCTGGGCGAGGGACGATCTCGCTCCCGGCACGCGGCGTCCGGCCTCGCCGTGGGACGCCTGGACAATCCCGCCGAAACTGGCACTGGCTACCAGCGCCCGCGCGTCTGCTCGCATGTCCGATGCTCACTCGTCCGGTGGACTCTCGTCTGGCACCAGCACAGCCGCCGCCGTCCGCAAGCCGAGCCCAGTCCCGTACCCGCAACCGGTCGAGCCCTCGCCTTCGCCGCCGTTCCAGCCTTGGCGCGTCGACTTCTCGCACCCCGAAGTGGTCGAGTATCCGGTGGCCGGACCGCCCGAAGCATCCGAGCCATCGACGGTCGCCAAGCGGCTGCTCCTGCTGCTCGGCCTCGCCTATCTCTTCCTCGCCGCGCTCGCCTCCGGGCTGGCCTACACCGGCTACTTCACCGCCACCGAAAGCGACGGAGCGGCGGACGACCGCGACGACCGGCCCAACCAGTTGCCGCCGTGTCCCCGCCCGCCGGTACGCGATCCGCACGCTCCCGGCCTCCACACCAGACCGGACGGCTCCCGATACCTGGTCATGCCGCTCCCGGCAGACCCACCCGACCGCTACCGGGCCACCGCCTCGGCCGCACCGGCGATGAGCGGCGGTGGTGTCCTGTGAGCCTCGCCCGCTACGCACCGCACCACATCCGCGCCGCCTACCAGCGGTCACTCGCCGCCCTACCGATCCCAGCACTCTTGCCCGAGCCGATCGACCCGAACGAGCTGACCATCCTGGGCCGCGCCTTGATCTCCGGTCGCCCGGCCGCCTTCGGCACGCTCGCCGACGCCCCGCGCCTGTGGGTTGCCTTCAAGAGCGCCGAGACCGGTCTGTCCCTGCTGGGTTACATGACCGGCCTGGTCACCGGCGAACCCGAGCTGTGGGTCTGCGACGAGGCGCACCGCGCCTGGACGCTCGACGGGGACAACACCGCGAACCTGAAACGGGCCGCCGCCCGCGTCTGGTTCGACTGCCAGCGCACTTGCGAGGGCTGAACCGATGGCGTCCATGGACTACCACGAGCGCCACGCGCTCTTCCGCGCCCACGCCACCGGGGTCTTCCGCGGTGACGCCGCCGAGACCGCCCGCGTCCAGCGGTTGATCTGGCCCGATCACCTCATGGCCCACCAGGTGTTCGCCTTCGCGCTGTTCACCACCTGCGTCACCGACCATTTCGGCGACGACCTCGACTGGGCAGCCTTGCATGTCCTCATCGAACGCGTGCGCCACACCGCTCCCGGTGTCTCGCCGCTGAATACCGAGGCGCTCATCCGGGTCTGCTACGACGAGCCCGAACTGCTCATGGAGATCCCGCAGTCCGAGCACGCCGCGTCCATCTGGGCCGTCTGCCCATTGATCGTCGGCCCAGACAGGACCGACCGGGAACTGGACGGACTCTTCGCGCGCGCCGACGAGTTCGGTAGGGAGATCGTGCGCGGCGTCTTCGCCTCGTCGCAGTTGCACACCTGGCGGGACGATGCGACGGCGGACGCGGAGGAGGCCCTGTGACGCCCGAGGAACTGCACCGGGCGGTGCTGGGCGCCACCGCGTTCGGGGATGACGAGCGGTACGCGCGGCTGCGCCGCAGCTTCGGCCCGTACGACGCCCGCAGCGAGTTCGAGCACCTCGAAGGCGCTGCGGCCGTCTGCCTCGCCTACCGGCTCGGCGATGCAGGTCCTTCCGTGACGCGCGAGCGTGCGGCCCTGGGGCGGTTCATGGCCGAGCTGCGCGGTGCCGAGCCGGGGTACTGGTCCGACCACGGCCCGCCGGGCAACTTCCTGGAGGTCGAGGCCGTGATCCGAGGGCTACGCGGCGAAGGGCTCCTCATCGCCGAGATCGGCGGCGACCGGCTCCGCCACACGCTGCGTTTCCTGGTGCGCTACCTGACCGGCACCGTCCCCGAGATCCGCGACGACTTCGACACCGTGATCGACCGGGCGCGCGAACACGTCCTGCGCCGCCTCATCGGATGAGGCGGGCACCGGCCGGCGAGTGGCACCTCGCCGGTCTCTCCGGCCGCTCTACAGGGGGCGACTGGGGAGTCATGTGACCTGTGGTCGTAGGCTGATGCACAGCTGACGACTACGGGAGGAACGCGACATGGCTGCCGCATCCGACGAACGGACTCGGAGCGCCGAGGCCGACAAGCTCTGGGACGAGACCAATGTCGACCCGGTGGAGATCCACCTCGGTAAGGATTCGGGGTTCACCCTGCGCGCCTACCGCATGTCGGACACGCTCCCCGGCCCGGCCGAGGCGAATGAGCGTGCCGATGCCGAAGAGGACGCCCGGAGCGCCGACCGCCCCGACATCGCCGACAATCCTGAGGACGAGGCCAACCCGGCGCCGGACGAGACCGACTTCCTCGACGAGGACGAGGTCGACGTGCTCGACGCCGAGCCCGAAGAAGTCCCGGTATTCCTCACTCGCAAAGGCAAGCTGTTGCTCTTTCGCGACCGCGAGTCACTGGCGCGCTATGTCAAGGAATCGGACGACAATGATCTTGCGGCGATCGACGAATACGCCGATCTCCAGAAAAGGGTCACCGCCGATGCCATTGTGTGTGACGAAGCCGACACTTATGAATTGGACCTGGTCACCGCGAATCTGCGCGGTGGTCACGATTCGTGGGAACCGGAACTGCTCATCAAGGCCGCGGAGATCGGCCGGGACCTCGGTTACGCGCTGAGGAAGCAGGCGGTGATCGACGCGCTCGCGCCCGGATCGCCGCTGGACGACATGGACGAAGCGTTCCGCGTCATCACGGATGGCGGCGTGCGGGCCATGTTCGCCAAGCGGCGGCTGCGCAAGACCGGCGCCGAGCAGGCCGCGATCGCCTGGCGCGGCGTGATCGGCAAGATCAGCGACGCCGTGGAGTGGCGCGGCAGCGCCCAATAGCATCCCTGGCTCGGGCGCCGCCGCACCGTGATCGGTCCGGCGGCGCTGCGTTATTCCTGAAAGGAATAACGCCATTTCACGGCCCGGGCGATTGACGGATTTGCGTGCTATACCCGCAATAACGATGATGACCCACACTCGCCTCTGGCTTGCGGATCGGAGTATTCTGCGGAAAACTGATAACGGACTTATAAACGGGCCGGGCGAAAGTCCACGCCGACAGGGTCGGCGTCTTGATGGGCGCGCCCTACGAGAGGAGCTCTGCGGGTGCAAGTTTTCTGCGGCATCACCACGGACCACAGGTCCGACGGATCCCCTTCGGGACACGGCGACGTCACCTGTGCTGTCGCGCTCGTCGTCGCCGGAGGCGGCCTGCTCGCCACCGACACCTTCGCCGACGATCCGCGCGGCTGGGTCCGATTCACCGGTCTGCTCGCCCGTCAGACGCCCGGATCGATGCCCCTCTCCATCGCCGTCGACGGCGAGGTGGGCCAGCTCCCCGAGTTCGCCGCCGCCGCCGGGCACCTCGTGGTCCGGGCCTCCAGCCCCGCCTCCCGCTCCAAGGACGCCCTCGACGACGCCATCGCCCTCGCCCGCGGCCTGGCCACCGGCGAGATCCAGTGCACCGAGCCCTTCGCTCCGCGCCCCGAGGTCGCGTCCCTGCGGCCCATCCTCGACACGGTCTCGGCGGCGTCCCGCGCCCGGCACGACGCCGCCGAAGCTCTCACCTGCCTGCTGCGCGCGGTCTTCCCCGCAGCGCTGGCGGCCTGGGACGACCCGAGCGAGGCCAGCGCCGTCGCGATCCTCACCCGGCTCCCGCAGCCGGGCGCGATCCAGTCGATCTCGACCGAGGATCTCGCCGCCGACCTCGCGACCGTCGCCGATCCCGGCCAGGTCGCGGCGATGGCCGGCGCGCTGACCGAGGCGATCCGCGAGATCGGCGGTGGCGACGACCCGTCGGTCGCGCCGTCCGTATCGGCCACCGCCGAGGCCGTCTCGGCCTGGGACCGGTCATTGGAGGGCCTCATCGGCCTGCTGCAGGCCAAGCGGCCCCGTCCCGAACCCGCGGCACCCCCCGCGCCCGAACCGACCGAGAGCAGGCGCAGGAGGCGTGCCGTGGAGACGCACCAGACGGTGCGGCTCCCCGGCGACCTCCCCGACCGCGAGAGCCTGCGGGCGCTCGACCCGGCTTCGCAGCTGCACTCGATCGTCCAGCCCGACCTCGAGGCCACCCAGGTGCTGCCCGACGACTCCCTCGAAGGCGAGCACTCGACGACCCGCAGCCTCCGGCGCCGGCGCGCCGAGCCGGCCGAGCTGCCGCAGCCCGACCTCCAGGAGGGCCGCCGCCACCCGTGGCAGCCCAAGGAGGAGACCTTCGACGACCTGGCCTCTCTGGCCGGCGACGACGACGGGCTGCTGATCTTCGGGCAGGCCAGGAGCGCCTGGTTCAAGCGCCCCGAGACCGAAGAGCCCGAACCGGAGACGTGGACGCTGCCGGGCGACGACGGCTGGCGCACCGCCCGCCACGTCACCGAGGCGCCCGAGGCCGAGGAGGCCACCACCCCGGCCGGGCTCCCGCGCCGCAAGCCGCAGGCGAACCTCGTGCCCGGCTCGGTCACCGATGATCTGCCGCGCTCGAACGAGCCGATCGAGCGCGACGCCGAACTGCTGGCGCAGAACACCTCCGGATACTTCAAGGGATGGGGCCGGGCGCGCGGCGGCGGCCGCAGCACGATGGCGGCCCGTCAGGCTGAGAGGATGGCGAGTCGATGAGCGCGAACCTCGGCGTCTACGAGCGCTCGCTCAGCATGCTGCTGGGCTCGCTCGTGGCGCGCACCCCGGGGCTCTCGCACGCCGTACTGGTGAGCGTGGACGGACTGCCGCTGGCGGTCTCGGCCGGGCTCCCGAAGGAACGCGCCGACCAGCTGGCCGGCATCGGTTCGGGCCTGCTGTCGATGGGCGAGGGCGCCGGACGGGCGATGAACCACGGCCCGACTCAGCAGGTCATCGTCGAGATGGCCGAGGGCGTCCTGCTGGCGGCCCCGGTGGGCCCGCAGATCTGCCTGACGCTGCTGGCGGTGTCCCAGTGCGACCGCGAGCAGCTCGGCTACGAGCTCGGCCAGTTCACCATGCAGGTCGGCCCGCTGTTGAACGAGGCGCTGACCAACACCGGCTCGATTCCGAGGGTCGTCTAGCCACGAGCACGGAGCAGGCCCCGAGGCTTCGCCTCGGGGCCTGCTCGCTGGTCCAGGTAGTTCGGGTCAGCCTAGACGTTCGGTTCGGCTAGTTCACGACTCGCGGGCGGCGCCGCGGACGCTGTGGGCTCTAGCCGACGCCGACGGTGCGAGTACGACGCATCGACAGCACGTACTCGACGAGTTTGATGAGGACCTGCTTGGTGGACTCCCGGTTGCGCGCGTCGGTGTACATCAGCGGCACGTCCTGCGACACCTGCAGGGCGTCGCGGATGTCCTGCAGGTCGTGGAGCTGCTTGCCGTCGAAGCAGTTGACCGCGACCAGGTACGGGAGCTTGCGGTGCTCGAAGAAGTCGATGACCGAGAAGCAGTCGGCCAGCCGCCGGGTGTCGACCAGGACGATGGCGCCGATCGCGCCGCGCACCAGTTCGTCCCACATGAACCAGAACCTGGTCTGGCCGGGCGTGCCGAACAGGTACAGGATCAGGTCCTGGTCGATGGTGATCCGGCCGAAGTCCATCGCCACGGTCGTCGTGGACTTGTCGGGCACGAGGTTGTTGTCGTCGACGCCCTCCGAGGCGGACGTCATGATCGCCTCGGTCGTCAACGGTGTGATCTCGGAGACCGATCCGACCAAGGTCGTCTTGCCGACGCCGAAGCCGCCGGCGATGACGATCTTGGCAGAGGTCACACGAGAGGTGTCTGCGGGTGAGTTCATTAGGGTCTATAGCCTCCTGAGTCCACTGAGAACGCGCTCGAGGAGTTCGGTTCCGACGGATTCATCGGCGCCGTCGTCATCGCTGAATCCAGTAGGTTCATGCACTGCCAACAAGCCATCGGCCGCCATGTCGGCGACCAGCACGCGAGCCACGCCCAAGGGCACTTCCATGCGGGCGGCGATTTCCGCCAGCGATTGCAATCTGCCGCCACAGAGATCGACGATCACCTTCTGCTCGCGACCGCCGAGGAACTGCCCCGAGCGGCCGCGCGCGGTGGTCTCCACCAGCGCTTCGAGGGCGATCTCCAATTGGGGTCGCGTGCGGCCGCGAGTGACCGCATACGGCCTGACGAGTGAGCCTGTCGGCTCATCACCACCGAGGACCATTTCCACCTCCAACCGCCGCACCGGGATCCCACAATCCCGACCCGACAGTCATGTCAGTTTTTCCGTAAACCGCCGCCTGGGGCGACAGCGGTCCCGTCGCCTTGGGAGGCGACGGAGGGGTTTGTTCAATTCGTCCCACTCGCGCTGCTAACCACATCGAGTGGAGCCTACCGTGCCAGCGTCCCATGCGACAAACTGCTGTCGGTCGCACAGGCCGTCCGGACTTCGTCAGCTTCGCGCCGACGGAGTCAGGGCCTGGCCGACCCTGTCCACCAACAGGGCCATCTCATAACCGACCTGGCCGACGTCGCAATTCTTCGAGGCCAGGACGGCGAACGACGATCCGTCGCTGATGGACATCAAAAACAGGAATCCGTGATCCATCTCCACGACCGTCTGGAGCACCGCGCCGCCTTCGAAGCAGCGCGAGGCCCCTTGGGTGAGGCTCACCAGTCCGGACGTCACCGCCGACAACTGGTCGGCCCGGTCCCGCGGGAGGTCCCGCGAGGACGCCAGCAGCAGACCGTCGGCGCTGACCGCCACGGCGTGCGCCACTCCCGGCACGCGTTCGGCGAATCCCGCCAGCAGCCAGCCCAAGTCCTGGACTGTAGTTCCACCAGTGCTCATCGTATGCGCTCCTTAGCGTCTGCCGTGTTGTAGCTCGGCGAGTCAGTTACCGTCATTGCCACGTCCTCGCTGGACCCCACGGTGATAGGCCGACAGCAGGCCCCGAATGCCTTCGGGGTTGCGCTTCTGCGCGCTGACAGTCTCCTGTGATTCCTCCACGCCGCCGGGAACGAGCCGTTCCATGGGGCGCCGCTTGGGAAGTCCCGCCGAGGTGGTCTCATCGGCCGTCTCGGCGAAGGCGTTGTCGACCCGCTGCCAACCGTCGTCGGCGGCGGTCCGCCAGGCGTAGGAGGGGTCGGTGTCGGGATCGGCCTGGAGGCGGCGGCGCTCCAGTCCGGACTCGGCCGGGCTGTGGGTCTCGGCCGTGCCGATCGAGGAGTTCCGGGCATCGCCGAAGCTCGGCTCGGACCGCTCGGGGGGCGGCGAGGGCGAGGTGTACATGTTCGCGCCTTCCGTGGGCTGCGGAGGGGACTGCGGGGCCGCTTCTTCCCAAGCGGGGGCGGAGGATTCGACCGGACCCTGGTCCTCACCGTAGCTCGCTTCGGTCTCTCCTGTCACCTTCGCGGTGTCGTCGACGGCCTTCGGCGCGGGCGTGACCGCCTTGAACCAGGCCGACTCGACCTCGCGGAAGATCGGGAGCTCCGTGGTGGCGTCCACGGCGGAGACCCGGTCCGAGCGCATCGACTTTCGCGGCGCCTCGGTGCCCGATTCTGCCGCGGTGTCCGGCCACGACGGCGGCGCGGGCTCCTCGGCCGACGGCGCGGCCTCCAGCTGGATCTTCGGGAGGGCCACGTGCTCGGAGGACACGATCTCGCCGGTGACCTCCATGACCTTGCCGTTCGAGCGGCGCTCGTCGGCGAGGCCCCCGGGCCGGAACATGAATCCCGGATCGGCGTCCTGCACGGCGTGCTCGCCGGTGAACGGCTCGGAGTGGGACTGCTGCTGCGGCGCGGGCGGAGCCGTCGGCTCGGGCGCGCGGTACGGCGGCGCGCTCGGCTGCGGCGGCGAGGCGACGTTCGGGGGCGCGACCGTGTCGAACAGCCCGGCGGGGCTCTCGGGGACGCGCGGCAAGGTGCCGGTGTCGGCGTTCATGCCGGACAGCAGCTCACCCCTCGGACCCGCGTCGCGGTCGCCCAGGGAGCCCCCCGCGCCGCCGTCCATGCGCGAGCGCTCCGGGAGCTTCGGCTCGGATAGGACCGACTCGCCGAGGATGACCTCGGCGACGGTGCCACGGCGCTCGCCGGGCCGCAGCTCGACGCGGACGTTGTGGCGCTTGCCCAGGCGCGCGACCACGACCAGGCCCATCATGCGCGAGGAGGCGAGGTCGATGACGTCGGCCGACTCGGACAGCTGCCGGTTGATGTCCTCGATCTGGGCCTCGGGCATTCCGATGCCGGAGTCGGTGATGCGGACGCGGATGGCGCCCATCGGGCTCTCGGCGGTGCGCATCTGCTCGGCCTCGACCAGGACCGGCGACTCGGGCGGGGAGAACGCCGTGGCGTTGTCCATGAGCTCGGCGACGAGGTGGACGAGGTCGTTGACGGCCGCGGGCTTGATCTCGCGGTCGGCGTCCAAACGCCCGAACTCGATGCGGGTGTACTGCTCGACCTCGGACTGGGCGGCCTGGAGGATGTCGCCGATCGGCGCCGGGTGGCGCTCCTGGCGGGTCGAGTCGGCGCCGGCGAGAACCAGCAGGTTCTCGTCGTTGCGGCGCATTCGGGTGGCCAGGTGGTCGAGCTGGAACAGCTCGGCCAGGCGGTCGGGGTTCTCCTCGCCGCGCTCCAGGTGGTCGAGGTGGCCGATGAGCCGGTCGACCAGGTTCTGGGAGCGGCGCGCCAGGTTGATGAACATCTGAGAGACGTTGGCGCGCAGGGCCGCCTGCTCGGCGGCGATGCGGATCGCCTCGGTGTGGACGATGTTGAACGAGTGCGCCACGTTGCCGATCTCGTCGCGCTGGTCGATGTCGATGACCGCGCCGCTCTCGGCGGCGACCTCGTCCGGGGTCCGGTTGCCGATGCTCTCCGCGTCGCGCATCTGCGCCACCGCCTGCGGCAGGCTCACGTGGGCGACGTCGAGCGCGCCCTCGCGCAGTCGGCGCAGACCGTGGTTCATGTTGCGGGCGATGATCAGGGCGATCACCGTCGCGACGACGAACGCAGCGAGAATGAGGATGGCCTCGAGCAGCAGCTGGAAGATCTGGGCGTCCCGGTCGGAACGGGCCTGCGAGAGGACCTCGGACGACTCGGCGTCGATGAACGACAGGCCGTTCTCGAGGATCGCGTCGTAGGAGGCGATGGTCTCGGCGTCGACCACCAGGTCCGAGGAGGTGCTGGCGGCGACCGTCTGCGTCTCGAAGGTGAGCGCCGTCTGCGCCTCCTCCGTGCTCAGGCCGCCCGGGCGGTAGAACATCGCGAGCTGCTCGTCGCGGTTGGCGACGGTCTTGAACTCGCTCTCGGCCCTGGCGCGCATCTCGGCGTAGGCGACGAATTCCTTCCACCGCGTGGTGTTGAGGAAGTTGTGCCCGTCGCCGACCTTGATGGCGATGGCCCGCTCCTCCTCGAACTGCTCCAGGATGACCGTGGCCGAGGAGATGACCTGCAGTTGGCGGGCGATCTCAGGGTCGTTGACGATACGGGCGGAGACGTCGGTGATCGTGACCAGCTCGGAGACGAGGCGCTGGTAGGTGCGGGAGGTCGCGTCGATCGACGTCTTGACGGGGTCGTCTTCGGCGGCGGCGCGGATCTGCAGCAGGCCCTCGTACTGGGTGTCGACCGCGCTGATCCGGTTGTCGATGTCGTCGGAGATGTTCGACAGCGTATCGGCCTTCTCGCTGAAGGCCTCGAGCGCCGCATCGGTGCGGGCCGCCTGCTCGTTGACGGCATCGATGTCGTACTGCTCCAGGTCGATGCCGCTGACGTGCCCGTCGTCCTTGCGCAGATAGGTGACGAGCAGGCTGCGCTCTCGCTGGAGCTCGTAGCGGAGTTCGGCGGTGACCGTGTTGAACTCGACCAGCGTCACCATGTCGTCCGACTCGAACACGTCGTTGGCCAGGTCGTAGAGGCGGAGACCTGCCACGGCTACGAGGACGAGGAGCGGCACCAGGAGAATCAGTCCCAGCTTGGACCTGATTCGCATGTCGGCGATGCGGGGCAGACCCAACGGACCTCGTCGAGCCGCTGAACCCGCTCGGTTCGAGCTGCGCTTGCTCACCTTGTCTAGCCTCCTGGGGTGGTCCTCTATGTCAGACCGGACCGCGTGTTGGGACCGGTTCTGTCTCGGGCCGGCGGCGCACACCGTCGGCTGCCGTTCCGACCGCCCGCGGCGGTGGGAGTGGCATGTGAAGCCCAGCAGATTCCATCATGACGAATGCGGGCGCTGAAATCCAGGGGCGTACTGGAGTTCTCAAGTCGACTCCGTAACCCACTGACCTACGGGGCGATTCACAAAATATCACATAATTTCGGACACACGCCTATCGAGTATTCAGCTAATCAGGCGACAAATCAACCCGCACAGACGAGCCCCGGGAACCGTTCGGCGGCGTCCCGTGCGCTATTGGACCTCGCCGCCCCGCGCGCCAATGCGCGACGCCACGGCCCCCGCCCGACGAGGACGAGCGTGCGACCGCCCTGGCCGCGGCTTCGCGAGCAGGCCGATGTCCTCAGTGGATACCGCCGCGACGGCATCGCCCACCGCCTCGCCGGTTCACAGATCGAGGCCTCATCACGTTACGCGCATCATCGGCCGATCCGAACTTCGCACAAATTGTCCGACGCGGCCGAGCGCTACGTGCGGCAACGTAGTCCGCACGCATTGAGAAGAGGTCCACCCCATGGAGACGCACTACCTGGCAGCGGTGCTCGACCACCACCACCTCACTTACGGCTGGCTCAATCCGGCGATGGGCCTCGCCTTTGCAGCGGCGGGATCGTTCCTCGGCCTGTCCGCCGCCCACTACGCCCGCGCCGCCACCACCGCCATCAGCCGGATCCGCTGGGCTCTGCTCGCCTCCTTGGCCATCGGCGGCATCGGTATTTGGATGATGCACTTCGTCGCGATGATCGGATTCACCGTCACCGGCTCCGACATCGCCTACGACGCCTGGCTGACCGTGGTGTCGTTCGCACTGGCCGTCCTGGCCGTCGGAATCGGAGTGTTCCTCTCTGGGACCGAGAGCGCTGGCTGGCCGCGCTTGGTCCTGGGAGGACTGGTGTGCGGCGCGGGCGTGGTCGGCGCCGGGGTGGCCGCGATGACCGTCCGCGGCGGCGGCGCGGTCGCGGGCATCGACCCGCTCGTGCTCATGGTGCCGATCCTCCTGCCGGCGATCGTCACGATCGCCGGTCTGGTGTTCGGAGTCCTCAGCGTCCCCAACCTCGACTATCGCGCGAAAGGGCCCGATGACCTGGGCAAATCAACTGTGCGTCTGGCAGATGCCAGCAGACCGTAGTCGTATAACGTTTCGAATCGCACACATCGCAGAAGTGAAACATTCCAGTAACGGGCGTCGACCTGGGGAGGAAGACCGCGGATGGAACACCTTAGTCATTTCACCTACGGGTGGATCAATCCCTTCATGGGATTCGGGTTCGCATTCGCCGGATCGCTCTTGGCGCTGATGTGCATGTCGCACGCGCGCAGGCAAAGCGGCTCGGTCAAGGCGACGGCGAAACGCATCAGGTGGATCGCGCTGGCGGCACTCGCCCTGGGCGGCACGGCGATCTGGATGATGCACTTCACCGCGATGATCGGCTTCAAGGTGACCGAATCGGACATCGCCTACGACCCCGGCATCACCGCGGTGAGCCTGGCGGTGTCGATCGCATCGGTCTTCTTCGGACTCACCGTCGCCGGCATGGGCCGGCGCAACACGGGCGCGAAGATCCTCATGGCGGGCCCGCTGACCGGGCTCGGAGTCGTCTCCATGCACTACTCCGGCATGGCGGCGATCAACATCTCGGGCGAGATCTCGCACGACCGCAACTACTTCTGGGCCTCGGTGGTCATCGCCGTCGTGGCCGCTACGGCGGCGCTGGCGTGCGGCATGTACCTGGACGGATGGAAGTGGCAGACGGCCGCCGCGGTCGTGATGGCCACGGCGATCTCGGGCATGCACTACACGGGCATGGCCGGAGTGCGCGTCACGGTGTACGACCAGGGGCGCAATACGGTGAGCGGGATCGATCCGATCATGCTCATCCTGCCGATCCTGGGCGTCGCGACAGTGGGCATCATCGTGCTGCTGTTCGCGCTCATGGGCGCGACGCCGAAGACGGTGTCAAGGCGAGAGCAGTTGGGCATCGACATCGACGACGACCCCGACTCGGGAGTGATTCCGGTGTCGCCGCAGGTGGGGCAGGCGCGGAGGGACGCGGCTGCCGCCCAGGCGTACAGGACCGGGCAGCGGCCGGAGGATCGAGAGCCGAGGGCGTACTCGTCCGTAGACCTGAACCGGGAGCCGGAGAGGCTGAACCCGGGCAACCGGCGGAGGCCCCCGCTCCGCTAGAGCCGTAAGACGTCAGCGGCCCCCGCCGAGAGGTGGGGGCCGCTTTGGTTATGCCTTATATATAGGGTCGGCTACGCTCCGCGAGCGGGCGAGGTGTAGGTGGGATGCACGCGATGTGGTTGGGCTGGGCGTGAGTGGCGCCTGGGGAGACCGGCAATGGAAGGTGGGGCGCTGGCGGGAACGGTGTGGGATTGATGGTCGGGCTGCCCTAAAGGCGTCAGCGACGACGAGGTGTGTGCTTTGTGGAGGTCGGGTCGGCGGGCGTGCCGGTGGGGTGTGAGCGCTGGCCTCTGCGCGGGCGGGCCGTGTGGTGTCCGGTTTGCCTTGCGGGGCAGGGCTTCTCGTGGCTCCGGGCGGCGGAAACGTGAGTGTTTTCCCACCCTAATGGGTGATGACAGGGCGTCTGTGACCTGGGAGAATAGAGGTATAGCACGAACCGGCGGAAACAGCAGGTTCGTACGAGACCTCAATGACCGAGGGGGTGTCAGATGGCCAAAGCGAGCATGAAGCCCAGCAGGACCGAGCGGACCGAGCGGGCAGCGGCCATCCACACCGATCTCGATGAGGCGGCTGCCGCCATCAACGCCCTCCACGCGGACATCCTCGCCCGGGTGATCGAGGCGAAAGCCTGGAATATCCACCGCGACTGTGATGGCTTCTCCGCCCTCCGCGAATGGCTGGTGTCGACCTTCGACTTCCACCTCCGCACCGCTGCTGATCTGGCCGCGATCGCCCGCACCGCCGGGAAATTCCAGGTGTTGACTGAGACGGCGACTTCGGCTCGGGCGCGGATCGACCGGGTCGCGGCGGCCGTGCGCCGCCTGGACGCGACCAAGGCCCTCCGCGTGTACGCCCGGACCCCCTACAAGGAACCGGTGCCTTCCCCGTTCGACGCGGACACCCGCTGCCCCACCCCGGAGCATTTGATCGCGCAGTACTGCATCCACGCCACCGTCAAAGACGTCCACGCCCAGCTCGACGAACTTCAGGCCGCGCTCGACAACGGTCAGGAGCTGTTGGACGGGCTCGGGCAGCAGTCCCTCCAACGCCTGGATCTAGTCGAGACCGAGAACGGCATGTTCGTCCTCTCCGGGCTCCTGTCGGCCGACACCGGGAAGCTGTTCGCCAAGCTCCTGACCACCGCCGTGCCGCCTCCGCGTCAGGACGAGGTCGACCAGGACGGGTGCCTGCCGCCTGCGGCGAATCGGCGGGCCGAGGCGTTCCACCAGGTGCTCGCGGCCCACGGGGCCGACCCGAACGCGGCGAAGCGGCACGGGCACACCGCCATCCTGCACCTGTCGGTCGGCATCGAAACGTTGGCCGGGGAAGACACCGGCCGGGTGCCGACGCTGGAAGGCGACCCCATCTCCCTCGGTAAGGCCCGCCTGCTCGCGTGTGAGGGTCTCGTGATCCCCAACGTGTTCAACTACCGGACAGGGGAAGCGATCGAACTCGGCCGCGCCCTGCGCCTGCCGAACTCGGCGCTGCGCAGGAAGCTGGAACTCGAGCAGCCCGGCGGGTGCGCCTGGACCGGCTGCCTCGCACCCGTGCAGTGGACCGAAGCCCACCACATCCGCCACTGGGCGAATGGCGGACCGACAGTAGCCGAGAACCTGATCCTGTTGTGCCGGTTCCACCACGGCCGCATCCACACCCCCGGCTGGACCATGCAGAAGACCGGACCGGGCAAGGCCCTGATCGTCCACCACGACGGGCACGAGGACACCGACCCCGACCTCACATGCGGGTGCTCGGACTGGCGCACCGACACGGACTTGGATGCCGACTTCGCCGACGACATCGCGAACGCCTTCCCCACCGGCCTGTATCCCGAGGAATGGTCCGAGACACTCAAACCCGACCTCGAAGCCGCTGCCGAACAGGCTGACTTGGAGGACGCGCTGGCTGCCGCGAAAGCCGCCCGCGCGAAACTGCGAGCACGCTTCACCACACCGACACCCCGTCCTGAACCCGCGACCGAACCCGAACCGGCTTCA
This sequence comes from Glycomyces tarimensis, assembly GCF_054776215.1. Lineage (NCBI taxonomy): Bacteria > Bacillati > Actinomycetota > Actinomycetes > Glycomycetales > Glycomycetaceae > Glycomyces > Glycomyces tarimensis. The sequence continues at coordinate 390,572 of NZ_BAAHCB010000005.1, read as the reverse complement.
GCACCGGAACCGGGGCAGGGCCAGCGGCGGGAATACGAGACTGCCACACCATTTGGCGAACCGAGGCGGACTCGCGACCTTGCCAGCGCCATACCGGCACCGGACTACGGACCACCGCCCTTCTTAATCCGCCCGCTGCGGGATGCCGTGGCGGGGAAGGCACCTCATAGGGCGCCAGCTCGAAGCCGACAACGGCTTCGAGCCCATTCCCATGCCCGGAGCCCGAACCGGACCACCAGCAACGCGAATACCCGCCACCAGGCCAGCCCCAGCCCCACCCGGCACGGCACCACCGACCACCCCCGCGCCGCCAGACCGCCCCAGCCCAGCCGCCACTTGCTTTTGTCGCTGCCCATAGTGCAGGGCGACCATCACGTCCGCCCGTTCCCGCCAACGCCCCCGCGGCCATTGCCGGGCCCAGCAGGCCCCCGCCCGACCACAACGACGCCCATGACGGCTACCGATCCCGGTGCGCCCGGCCCCCTCATCGTCGCTGCTTTGGCGCAGAACGACCATCACGCTCACCCGTTCCAGCCAACGCCCCCGCAGCCATTTCAGGCCTCCTGACGCCACCTCCGCACACACAGAAATTGGCGGCGGACCTGGGCACCGGCTAAGCCGCTACCCCGACCGCCACCCCAGCCGACGACAGACCGACGACAGACCAACGATCGACCAACGATCGACCGACGGCTGAAGGGCGAACGATCGGGATCGACTATTCCTTGTAGCCGAGTCCGGCCATCATGATCCTGTTGTGCGGCTCGAGGTCTTCGACGGCCGGGACCTCGCGGTCCGGCTCGCCCGGGAACCAGCGCGGGACCCACTCGAGCCCCGGAGGGACGAGCGGCAGGCCGTGGAAGTGCTCGAGGATCTTCTCCGGCTTGCGCACCCATCCGTTGCCGAGGCTTTCCAGGCCGGCCTTCTCGATGGCCTTCTGCTGGGGCTCACCGGTGTCGGCGAAGTCGGTCATGAGCAGGTAGGACCCGCTCGGGCAGGCGTCGAGCAGCACCTTGACCCAGTCGCCGGGGCGCTCCTCGTCGTGGAAGTGCATGAACAGGCCGACGACCATCAGACCGATGGGGCGCGTGAAGTCGATCACCTTCTTGACGTCGGGATGGTCCAGGATGCCCTGGGGCTCCCGGAGGTCGGCGGTGACGATCGTGGTCGAGTCGTTGCTCGCCAGCAGCGCCCGGCCATGGGCGAGCACGATCGGGTCATTGTCGACGTAGACGACTTTCGCGTCCGGGTTGATCTCCTGGGCGACTTCGTGCGTGTTCCGCATCGTCGGCAATCCGGCGCCGATGTCGAGGAACTGGTCGATACCGTGCTTCGCCATGTACGAGACGCCCTTTTCAAGGCCTTGGCGGTTGTCGATGGCGACTTCACGGGAGCTGGGCACGAACTTCATGTATGCGGCCGCTCCCTCTCGGTCGACCGCGAAGTTGTCCTTGCCACCGAGGATCGCGTCGTAGACGCGCGCGATGGTGGGCCTGCTGACGTCGAACTCGGGGATGTACGGCGGGTCTTCGCCGGAAACGGTGACAGATTCTTCACTCATCGGCAGAACCTCTTCGTCGAAGGAACGTTCCCCTCATGGTACGACCGCCTGACCTCCTGCTGCAGTTCGGGATAGGTCCTTTTAGTCCCGTCAATCGCATGCGAGCGAACGCAGATCACAAGGCACAGCAATAACACCTGGTGCACTTGTTTCCTTGTGGACAGGGCTGCGCCGCCTCCCAGTGCGGCAGTGCCTCGCTCTGCCACGCTCTGCCCCGCTCCGTCTCGCTCTGCCGCGCTCCGTCTCGAGCTCGGTCAGACTCCCGCATAGGAGTGCAGGCCCGAGAAGATCAGGTTCACGGCGGTCAGATTGAACAGCATGACCGCGTAGCCGAGGATCGCGATCCAGGGCGCGTTGGCCCGCGCGGAGCGGCCCGAGACGCGCGCGTGCAGGTAGGCCGCGTAGACGACCCAGGCGATGAACGCCCAGACCTCCTTGGGGTCCCAGGCCCAGTAGCGGCCCCACGCGAAGTGGGCCCAGACCGCGCCGGCGAAGATGCCGAAGGTCAGCAGGGGGAAGGCGAACACGTGGATCTTGAATGTCAGACGCTCCAGGAGCGTCGCGTCGGGCAGTCGCTCGGCCACGTTCAGCGGGAAGCGCACCGCCTTGCCGTCGGAGAGCCGACGGTCGTAGCGGCGCCTGAGCAGGTGCAGGATCGCGAAGATGCATCCGATGAGGAGCGCGCCGGAGGCCGCGATGGCGGCCGTGACGTGGATGATGATCCAGTACGAGTCCAGCGCCGGCACGAGCGGCCCCGCCTCGGTGTAGACGCGCACGGACGTGCCGAGCACCATCGTCACCGCGAAGGTCGCGAACAGGCCCAACCGCCTGGGCACGTGCCTGCCGGAGACGAGTACCAGCCAGGTGATCATGCCCGCGAGCGCGACCCCGACGGTGTACTCGAACATGTTGCCCCACGGCCACCGTCCGGTGTAGACGACTCGAGTGACGATCGAGGCGGCCAGCGCGGCGGTGCCGATGTAGGTGAGGATCAGGCCGAGGCGTCCGGCCCCGCGCGCGGCGGCCGGGGTGATGGGGGCGTCCTGCTCGGCGTTCGCGCGCTCCTCGGAGTCGTCGTCCAGCACGGCCCTACCCGCGGCGACGAGCTCTTTCTCGCTGACGCGCTTGGGGGCGCGCTTGTCGAAGGCGTATTCGAGCGCGTAGGCGAACATCGCCGCGGCGTATACGAGGATGGTCGCGACGAACAGCGCGTTCGCCGCTTCGGCACCGGTCATGATGTACTCCCGATCGGTTCTTCGGAATCGGTTCGAGGCTGAGTCGGCTCGGCGTCGGGGGCGATGTCGGCGGTGAGGGCATCGCACTCCTCCTCCAGGCCGTCGTAGTCGTTGCGGTTGAGACCGGCGACCTCGACGCTGCCGTCGGGGTTCCACCGGATCCAGTACCGCCTTCGCCGCACGGTGAGCGTGGGCAGCAGCGCCCCGAGGAGGATCACCGCGCCGCCGAGGACGATGGGGCCGCCGGGGTCGTGGCGGACCTGGATGACGGCGTACTGCTCGACGCCGTCGAAGGTGAGGGTGGAGCCGTCGTCGAGTTCCATGGAGTCGCCGACGCCGATGACCTCGACGGTGTCGTTGAGCTGCTCGAGCTCGCCGGAGGCGATCTGCTCGTCGTTGACGCTGTAGACGGACTCGGGGAGGCCGTCGCCCATGCCGAGGTCGCCGCGGTAGGCGGTGAGGGCGAGGACGGGGTTGTGCAGCTCGGGCTCGGCGCCGAGCAGCATCGCGGTCGAGTCGTCATAGGTGGGCACGAGGATCGCGTCGAAGCCGACCTCGGCGTCGCGGTCGACCTCGCCGGTCTCGGGGTTGAAGTTCGCGTCGGGGAACTTGAAGGCGCCCTCGGAGTTGAGGGCGGCGTCCATCGCCAGGAACGGCTGGTGCCGCGATTCGGTGTTGCCGTAGCGGTCGGTGTAGGTGACCACGGCGGTGTAGCCGTGCCCGATGAGGAAGACGTTGGCGCCGTCGATGTTCAGGGGGTGGTTGACGCGCAGGTCGTAGGTGTCCTCGGTGCCGTCGAAGGTGTAGGAGACCTCGGCGTCGTAGGCCGTGGGGCCGCCGTCGGTGAACTCGGCGTCGAAGTCGTCGAGTTGGACGCAGAACCTGGGGAGGCTGGTCTCGTCGACGTAGGCGCCGAGCCCGTACTCGTCGTACTGCTGGAGGTTGTTGCAGAAGGCCTGGTCCTCGCCCTCGGAGAGGATGCGGTTGCCGTACCAGCTGAACAGGCTTCCGGCGGCGACGCCGACGAGGATGAAGATGATGCTGACGTGGAACAGCAGGTTGCCGCTCTCGCGCAGGTAGCCCTTCTCGGCGGCGAGGATGACCGTGCCGTCCTCGCCCTCGCCGCTGCGGCTGTACTTCTCAACGCGGAAACGGTGCTGCTTGAGCGCGGCCCTGGCCCTGGTCTCGTTGACCTCGCCGTCGAGGCGGCGGTGGTAGGGCAGGATCTCCATGCGCTTGGGGGCCTCGGGCGGAGCGGAGCGCAGGGACTTCAGGTGCACGCCGAGCCTGGGGATGATGCAGCCGATGAGGCTGACCATGAGCAGCAGGTAGATCGCGGAGAACCACGGCGAGGTGTAGACGTCGAAGGCCCACAGGCGGTCGAGGACGGGCGCGAGCTCGGGGTGCTGCTCGTAGTAGGCGGTGACGTCCGGGGGACTGATGGAGCGCTGCGGGAAGGCTGAGCCGGGGATGGCGGCGAGCGCGAGGGCGAGCAGGAGCAGCAGCGCGGTCCGCATGGAGGTGAGCTGGTGCCACCAGCGGCGGCCGAAGGAGCGGAGCCGTTTGACGGGGGCGGCGGTCGCCGGTTTGGAAGTCACAGCCAGATCTCCCCGGAACCGACGGTGGCGCGCAGCCAGTTGGTGAATTCGGTCCAGGCGCCGGTGGCGAGCATGAGGCCGACGGCGACGAGCATGACGCCGCCGGTAATGGCGATGGCCCGGCTGTGCCGCTTCATGAAGTCGAGCGCCCCTGCGAGGCGGTGCATGCCGACGGCGAAGGCGATGAAGGGCAGCCCGAGACCGAGGCAGTAGGCGATCATGAGGCCGACGCCGCGGGCGGCGCCGTCCTGGATGACCGCGAGGCTGGTGATGGCCGCCAGCACCGGCGAGGTGCAGGGGATCCATGAGAGCGCGAAGACCGCGCCGAACAGGGGCGCCCCGGCGAGGCCGACGGCGGGCCGCCAGCGGGGGGAGAAGCCGCGGCCTTCGGGGATGAGCCCGATGAACATCAGGCCCATGGCGATCATGAAGATGCCGACGACGAGTTCGACGGTGCCGCTGTTGGTGAGCAGGGCGCGCCCGGCGGTCTGGAGGGCGAAGACCACGGTCGTGTAGACGGCGGTGAATCCGGCGACGAAGAGCAGCGCGCCGGCGAGGACGCGCCCGCGCTTGCCGCCTTCGGCGAGGTCGGTGCCGGACATCCCGGTCACGTAGGACACGTAGCCGGGCATGAGCGGGAGGGTGCAGGGGGAGGCGAAGGACACCAGGCCGGCGAGCGCGGCGATGCCGAAGGCCACCAGGAGCGGGCCCGAGGCGGCGGTCTGCGCGAGGTCGGGGGCGGCGAGGCTCACTGTTCCAGCACCTTGCCGATGTCGGCGATGAGGGTCTCGGCGTCTTCGAACGCCTCGCGCCAGACGCTGAAGACGCGGTTCTCGGCGTCGATGACGAAGGTGGCGGGGATGTTGGTCGGCGAGATGTCGTATTCGACGAACTGGAGGGCGATCTCGCCGCCGGCGTCGTTGAAGGACGGGTAGTCGACGCCGTAGCGCTGTTCGAAGGCCTCGGCGGCGTCGACGGTGTCGCGGATGTTGACGCCCACGAACCGGACCCCTTCGCCATGCAGTTCCGCGAAGTGCTCGGCGGCCTCGACGAGGTACTCGGCCTCGGCGCGGCACGGCGGGCACCACGAGCCCCAGAAGTTCATGACGATGACCGATCCGGCCCAGTCCGCGGTGCTGAGCGGGTCGCCGGTGAGGCTCTCGCCGGTGATGACGGGGGCCTCGGGCCGCTCGTCGGGGTCCTCCCACCGGTAGTTGGCGCCGTCGCCGGAGACGAAGCGGTCGCGGTTGATCTCGTTGACGCGGTTGGGGTCGGCACCGTCGTCGGAGCAGGCGGCGAGTGCCGCCAGCGGCACGGCCGCGAGCAGTGTCCGTCGCCGGAGTGCCATCGTCAGGCTCCCTTGGCCCGCTTGGCCGCGTCGGACTTGAGGACCAGGTGCGCGGCCGGCTCGGAGTACTCGACCCGGACGATGCCGGTGCCTTCGAAGACGATGCTGGTGAGCGACGCGAGCCCGCATTCGCGGTTGCGCGGGTCGTGCCACAGGCGCTTGCGCTCGGCGAAGCGGCGGACGGTCCAGATCGGCAGCTGGTGGCTGACGAGGACCGCCTCGGAGCCCTCGGCGGAGGCACGCGCCTCCTCGACGGCGTCCATCATGCGCCGGGCGATGTCGACGTAGGCCTCGCCCCAGGAGGGCCTGAAGGGGTCGCGCAGCCGCCACCAGTACCTGGGGTGGCGCAGGGCGCCGTCGCCGACGCCGATCCTCATGCCTTCGAAGGAGTTCCCGGCCTCGATGAGGCCTTTGTGGGTGACGGTGTCGATCCGGTGGGAGGCCGCGATGGGCTCGGCGGTCTCCTGGGCGCGCTGGAGCGGCGAGGCGCCGACGTGGACGATGTCGTGCCCGGACAGTTCCTCGGCGGCGGCGACGGCCATCTCACGCCCGAGATCGGAGAGCCCGAAGCCCGGGATGCGGCCGTAGAGGATGCCGTCCGGGTTGTGGACCTCTCCGTGCCGCAGCAGGTGAACGATGGTCTTCGCGCCACTCATGTTCGCACCCTAGCCGCCGCTTCGGCCGCGCGTGGCAAGACCTGTTCGATGTGTGACAGGGCCGCCTCGTCGATCGCGGCGGAGGTGAACCAGCATTCGAAGGCGCTCGGGGGCAGGTAGACGCCGCCTTCGAGCATGGCGTGGAAGAACGCGCCGTACGCATCGAGGTCCTGGGCGGAGGCGTCGTCGAAGTCGCGGACCTCGGTGCCGGTGAAGAACACACTGAACAGGTTCGACGGGGCCGAGACGTAGTGGGGCACGCCGGCCTTGGTGAGCGCCTCGCCGGCCATGCGCTGGATTTCGGCGGCGGTCTCGTCGAGCCTGCGGTAGACGGCGTCGTCGCAGGCGCGCAGGGTGGCGAGCCCGGCGGCGACGGCGAGCGGGTTCCCCGAGAGGGTCCCGGCCTGGTAGACGGGCCCGGCGGGGCTGATGAGGTCGAGCAGGTCCGAGCGGCCGCCGAACGCGGCGGCGGGGAGTCCGCCGCCCATGACCTTGCCGTAGGTGTACAGGTCGGCGGGGGCGGCGAGGCCGCCGGGTCCGACGCGGAAGCCGGTCATGACCTCGTCGGAGATCAAGAGCGCGCCGTGGGCGCGGGTGAGGTCGTAGAGCCGCTCGTTGAAGCCGTCGCGCGGGGCGACGGCGCCCATGTTGCCGGGGATGGCTTCGGTGATGACCGCGCCGATGAGGCCGGGGTGCGCGGCGAAGGCGGCCTCGACGGCGTCGAGGTCGTTGTACGGCACGACAATGGTGTCGGCGGCGGCGGAGGCGGGCACGCCCGGCGAGTCGGGGTGGCCGAGCGTGGCGACGCCGCTGCCGGCGGCGGCGAGGAAGTAGTCGGCGTGGCCGTGGTAGCAACCGGCGAACTTGACGATCTTGTCGCGGCCGGTGGCGGCGCGGGCGAGGCGCACGGCGCTCATGGTGGCCTCGGTACCCGAGGAGACGAGGCGGACCTTCTCGCACGGGGTGCGGGCGACGATCTCCTCGGCGAGCTCGATCTCCCCGAGGGTCGGCGCGCCGTAGGAGGTGCCGCCCGCGGCGGCGCGGGCGAGCGCGTCGACGACCTCGGGGTGGGCGTGTCCGAGGATGAGCGGCCCCCAGGACCCGACCAGGTCGATGTAGGTGTTGCCGTCGACGTCGCGCATGCGGGCGCCGTGGGCGTCGGCGATGAACACGGGATCCCCGCCGACGCCCCGGAAGGCGCGGACCGGCGAGTTCACGCCGCCGGGGATCACCCGGGCGGCGCGTTCGGCGTAGGCGGCTGAGGTCGTGGTGTCGAGCGGCGACGCTTGCCTGTCAGTCACGGCCTCAGCCTCTCACATTCGTAACCGGGTTCTCACGAGTGCCGTGTCGATCTTGACCCCGTTCACGAGGCGGCGCGCCAGGCTCGGCGGCACCGTCGCCCGCCCGGTCTCCGGAGGCGCCGAGGTGCCCGACAGCAGCCACCGCAGCGGCGTCGGCACCCGGTAGAGGGCCTGCTCCATCGCGGGCCGCTCGATGACGACGAGGGCGACGTCGACGAGCTCGACGAGCGCCTGGAGGCTGCCGTCGCGCTGCCGGCACAGGTCGAGGACCTCGTCGACGGTGGCGCCGTCGCCGCGGGCGGCCAGCTCCAGCAGCACCGCACGTGCCGGGCCGGAGATGAGGGCGATCGCGTCGTCGATGGCGGCCCGGAACCGGCCGCCGGCGTCGAGCGTCGCGACCGGGTCGTCGCGCAGGCGGCGCAGCGCCGCCTGCGGGGAGCCGAACGCCGTGACGTCGGCGAGCGCCCGCAGCGCCGGCACGAAGCCTTCGACCGAGGCCGCCAGTCCTCGGCAGTCAGCGGCGGTCCAGGCCGCGCCGCGGTCCTCGCAGAACCCGGCGAGCATCGCCGCGGCCACGTCCACCGGCGGCAGCTGGAGGGCGCGCTTGGCCTCCCCGGGCAGTTCGAGGGGGCGCACGCCCGCGGCGAGGATCGCGATGTCGGGGCATTCGCGCAGGAGCCGCTCGACGGCCGCGGCGTGCGAGCGGTCGACGTCGTCGAGCACCAGGAGCGCCTCGCGGTCCCGCAGCTGCGCGATCGCGGTCTCCAACGCCCGCCCGAGCGAGTCGTGCGGCTTGCCCAGTGCTTGGAGGAGCGAGGCGCCGAGGTCCTGGCCGGGCCGGCAGTACCAGACGCCGTCGGCCTGGACCTGGATGCGCCGTCTCGCCCAGGATCTGACCAAGGTGGTCTTGCCGCAGCCGTCGAGGCCGGTGACGGTCACCAAGCGGTAAGAGGCGAAGGCCCGGTCCAGTTCGCGCAGCTCGTCGGGCCGCTCCACCGGGGCCTTGATGTCGGCCGGCAGGTTGTGCCGGTGCGGCCGAATGGGCGGCGGGGGGAACTCCCTGGGCAAGCCGGGAGCGTGCAGTTGGACCAGTTCGGTGGTGCCCGGCAGGCCTCGCAGCTCGAAGTGCCCGAGGCGTTCCAATGACCGGGAGCCGAGTCCGGCCGCGGCGGCGAGCTGCGCCGAGGCGAGGATCTGGTCGCCGTGGGCGGCGGAGCAGATGCGCGCGGTGCGGTGGACCTCGGGCGTGGCGTAGCCGCCGGCGGACGGCCAGGCCTCGCCGGTGTGCAGGCCCATGCGCACTCGGGGCCGGATCGGCCCGTTGCCGAGCCCGAGATCGGGCCAGTCGGCCTCGCGCAGCGCGGTCTGGATGTCCACCGCCGCCGAGGCCGCGTCGCGCGCGTCGTCGAAGACGACGAAGAACGAGTCGCCCTCGGTCTCGATCTCGGTGCCGCGGTGGCGCCTGAGGGCCTCTCTGATCAGCGCGCGGTGCCGGTGCAGGACGACCCGGTACGGTTCGGCGCCGAGCCCGGCGGCGAGCCGGGTGGATCCTTCGATGTCGGTGAACATGAACGTCACGTCGCCGGCGGGGAGCACGACGTTGGAGGTCGTCCCCTGGCGAGTGGCAATCGGGTCGCAATTGATGGGCAGAGAATAGGCTGTTTTTGTCGCGTGCAATGCCGTAGTCGTATCCACGTGTCGATCAACTTTCGTTCAGCCCCCGTATGCCGGGCTGCGGCGCGCTGGCGCGGCAGCCCTGCGGCCTCACAGTGTCTCCCCCATCTCAGTCGGTTACCGGATGTGATGGGCATTCAGACGCCGAACGACTGGCTCGATCGCGCGCAGCGTCGGCTGTGAGGCGGATTCGCCCTCGGGGTTGCTCGTGGCAACTATGGATCCCATATGAGAACGATCATGGGGGCACCTGGTAGCGGGCTGGACGGTCCGGAAACAGAATTGTTCGCACACAGGCGTTGCCCGCGCAAGCGAACATAGGGAATACTCGTCTTCAGCAGAACGACCGCCCCTCTCCCCCGCCGCCGACTTTCCCGGGGGCGCCCATTCCATCAGACGAGAAGGGAAGGGATACTCGCTTCCGTGTGGTTCACCCTCCTGCTCCGAAAACTCGCTCTGCTGCCGTGGAAGGCCCTCAAGGCTCTCGGACGCGCCGTCCGCGCCGGTTATCGGGCACTTCGTTCGCCGGCGGGACGCCTCGCCATCCAATGCTGCGTGACGGCGCTGTCGCTCGTCGGCGCGCTCGCGGCCGGCTACTACCTCGTGCCCTCGGCCGGGCCGGCCTGGTCGTTCGGCACCGAGCCCGAGCCGACGCCCGAGGAGCGCCCGCTCGTCCTCACCCCCGAGGACGCCCCGGCGGCGGGCCTGCCCGCCGAGACCGACACCGCCAGCGACGAGGAGACGGACCTGGACGCGAGCGACTCGCCCGCCGCCCCCCAGAACGTCGCCAACGACCTCAACTCCTGGGCGCAGGGCCTCGCCCACCTCGGCATCCCCGAGCGGGTCCTGGTGGCTTACGGCCGCGCCGAGCTCATCTCCGGCATCCAGAACCCCGGCTGCAACCTGTCATGGACCACGCTCGCCGGCATCGGCGCCACCGAGACCAACCACGGCTCCACCGACGGCAACCGCATCACCTCCGACGGCACCACGCTGACGCCGATCGTCGGACCGGAATACAACGAACAGGGCCCGATGCAGTTCCTCCCGTCCACGTGGGAGAACTGGGCCGCAGACGGCAACGGCGACGGGGTCGCGGACCCGCACAACATCGACGACGCGACCACCGCCGCCGCGAACTACCTGTGCCATGCCGACCGCGATCTGACCGATCCGGCGGACTGGTACGCGGCCGTCCACAGCTACAACCCGGTCGAGACGTACGTGCAAAAGGTCTACGACCGCGCCGATGACTACGGCAGGCAGAGCATGGCGTAGCCGCCCGGGCGCACCGCGGCTGTTCCGCAGAGGAATCCGCAGAGTAATCTGAGGGTTTCGCGCGGTGACAGTGCCGCCAGAACGCGGAGCCCGACCGAGAAATGAGGGTTCCTCGCGGCAACGAACTCGGGTAAGGATATAGAGATGCCCCTGAAGCAGCTCGCTCCCAGCGAGATGACGGCCGATGACATTCGCGACTGGTGCTCGGTGCTCAACGACATGACCGCGGCCGACATGCCCGCCGAACCGCGGTGGAGGACCGAGCGGCTCCACGACTACCTGGTCGGCACCTTGCCCGACGACCGGCGGTTCGTCTTCCTCTACCGCGACGACGACGGCGACCTGATCGGCCACGCCAGCCTCATCATGTTCGGCGGCGACCAGGCCGGCACCGGGGTCGCCGAGCTGTCCACCCGGCCGAGCGCCCGCGGCAAGGGCATCGGCAAGAGCCTCCTGCGCGCCGTCGCCCAGTGCGCGAAGACCCACGGCTGCCGGTCCCTGGCCGTCGAGGTCATCGCCACCACGCCCGCCGTGGGCTTCTACGACCGGCTCGGCTTCGAGCGGGCCGTGGTCGAGCAGCGCCACCTGCTGCGGTGGACCGAGATCGACTGGGAGAAGATCGAGCACGCCGCCGGGCGGCTCGCCGCCGGCTACCGGCTCGAATACCACGCCGGGACCGTGCCCGACCGCCTGCTGGACTCCTACGCGAACGTCAAGGCGAACCTGCGCACCCCGACCGACTCGTACGCGGTCGTGCCCGAATGGCGCGGCTCGGCCCAGGCCGACCGGCTCCGCGACTCACTGGCGACCCTGGACCGGCGCGGCATGCGCTCCCACATCGTCGTCGCGATCGCCGAGCCGTACGGCAACGTCGTCGGGCTCACCGAGCTCGTCGTCTCGGCGCAGCGGCCCACCCGCGCCGACCAGTACGACACCGTCGTCGACCCCGAGCACCGCTCGTACGGGCTCGCGATGTCCATGAAGGCCCGCCTGCTCACCGAGCTGCGCCGAGCCGAGCCGCAGCTGGTCGACGTCCAGACGTGGACGATCGAGTCCGCCGACGACGTCCGCTGGATCAACTCCGAGCTCGGCTTCGTCCACGACGTCGACTGGTACGACTACGAGGCCGACGTGGACCGACTCCTGAAACGCATCGGCCCCTAGCGTATTCGGCCGAGGGCCGGGTGTTCGCCGGAGCGCGGAGAGGCGCAGCGCATTCCGCTGGAGCCCAGCGTTTGCCCGAGCTCAATAGACTGCTTTCATGTACCCCAGTATCGCGCCCCCCGACGCGATGGGAGGCGAGTCCGGCCACGAGCGGCTCGTCATCGTCGTCGGCGACAACGGCCTCACCCTCAGGTTCATCAAGAACCTCACCGAGCGCTTCTCGTACCGCGTGATCGCGCTCATCAGGCCCGGACCGGGAGCGCAGCGCGACGACATCCGCAGGGAGGCCGAGACCAACGCGCGCCTGCGACTCATCGAGCGCCCCCGCATCACCACCGAGACCATCACCGACGCGGGGCTGGTCGAGGCCTACGCCATCGCGCTCATGGCCCAGGACGATGTCGGGAACCTCCACCTCGCACTGGAGATCCGCGAGATGTCCCACGCCCTGTGGGACAAGACCCCGCCGCGCCTGGTCATCCGCATGTACAACCGCGGGCTGCGCGACCACATCCAGAACCTGCTGGGCGAGCGGGGCGTCTTCGTCGAATCGGACGCCGACATGGTCGCCCGCACCTACGCCGCCACGGCGCTCCAGCAGATTCCGCCCGGCGACATCGAGATCTGGGGCCGCCGGCTCTACCTCAGGCGCGCGCCGCACGACCGCGCCGAGTCGCAGTGGGTCGTCGCCAGCGGCAACGTCGTCGGCGGACCGGTCGAGATGATCACCGAGAACCCCGAGGAGTCGGTGCGGATGCTGTGCCTGGAGGCCGAGCGCGGACGGGACTGGCTCAAACCGGCGCTCGAGCGCGGCGTCCTGGTGGCGCGGCAGGTGATGCACACCATGCGCAAGACCGTCCAAAAAGGCCTGGTGATCGCCGCGCTCCTGCTCGTCGGCATCATGACGCTCGGCATGTGGACACTGACGACGTACTCCAACGCGACGAACCCGGTCGAGAACAGCTGGGACGCCCTCTACATCCTGACGCTGCTCGCCGGCGGCGGCATCGACCCCGACATGGGCGCGAACCCGTGGATCAGGCTCACCCACTCCGTGGTGGTCCTCTCCGGCTCGCTCCTCATCCCCGTCGTGACCGGCGCGATCGTCCAGGCCGTCGTGCAACGGCGCTTCGCGCTGTCCGAGGGCCGCATCGTGAACGCGGTGCGCGACCACGTCATCGTCGTCGGCCTCGGCAACATGGGCACCCGCGTGGTCGAGACGCTCCGCAAACGCAAGATCCCGGTCGTGGCGATCGAGAAGGACCGCAACGCGGTCGGCATCCAGGCCGCCCGCGCGGCGGGCGCGCAGGTGCTGCTCGGCGACGCGAGCCGGCCCGAGACGCTCCAGGAGGCCGAGATCAAGTACTGCCGCTCGCTGGTCGCCATGGCCAAGCAGGACTCGGCGAACCTCGAGACCGTCCTGACCGGCATCGAGTGCCGCGACGACCTGCGCACGGTCTCACGGATCTACAACCCCGAGTTCGCCAAGCTCGTACGCCGGAACCTCAACAACGCCACATCCCCGCGCGAGGCCTCACGGCACTCGTCCTACAGCGCCCCGCAGGTCGCCGCGGCCTCGTTCGCCAGCGCCCTCACCGAGGACGAGATCCTGGAGACCATCCCGGTCCGCGGCCGGGTCGCCTACATCGCCGAGGTCGTCGTGGGCGCGTCCTCGCCGCTGGACGACGCGCCCGCGCACGAGGCCACCGTGATCGGCTCCCACCGGCTGCTCGCCGTCAAGCGCGCCAGCGGCGGCATCCGCTGGAATCCCGACGCGGCCTTCAGGGTCAAGGCCGGGGACAAGCTCCTGGTGCTGGCGATCAGGACCGGCATGGAGCAGATCCTCGACCGCTGCCGGGCGGCGGCCGTCCTGTCGTCGTGATTGGACCGGCCTCACCCGAACGGGTGGCGCAACTTCTCCCACTCTCGCTCGTTGAACCTCCGACACATCTCTCGTGAAAGGGGCCGGCGTTGGCGGCAGGAACGCGGAATCAGGATCCAGGACGAACGCCGGACGGCAGCCGCAGACGCCGCAGGATCATCGTGGCGGCGGGTGCCGGCGCGATCGCCATCGCCGCGGCGGCCGTGGTCGTCCCGAACGCGTTCGCCGATGACGAGCCTCTGACCGTCGACGAGTCCCTGCTCGGCCTCGTCGAGGTCGGCGAGGTCGTCGAGCGGACCCGGTCGCTCACCTACGCGGACGCCGAGGAGACCACCGTCCTCGAGTTCTCCGAACCGGACGCCAGCTACGTCAAGGTCCACTTCGAGCGGCTGCTGCTCGCCGGCGGCGACTATGTGACCGTCTCCAGCCCCGACGGCGCCGAATCCTACCGCTACGACGAGAACACGGTCGGCGAGTGGGCCACCTCGATCACCGGCGACACCGCCGTCGTCGAGCTCCACCGCACCGGTGAGCGCGCCGCTTCGCGGGCGCTCGGCGCGATCGTCGACAAGGCCGCCTACGGCTTCCCCGAGGGCGTCCTGGACGAGATCATCGACGACAAGAACGACCGATCCCGCCGCACCGAGAGCATCTGCGAAACCGACGACAAGAAGCCGTCGCCGTGCTACGCGACCTCATATCCGGACGTCGTGGCGAACGTGGACCCGGTGGCGCGCCTGCTGATCGACGGCACGGTCCTGTGCACCGCGTTCCGCGTCGGCGAGCAGAACCGGCTGCTCACCAACAACCACTGCCTCTCCGAGACCTGGGAGGCCGAGCGCACCGAGGTCTGGTTCGGCTACCGGTGCACCAGCTGCGACGGCACCGAGAAGACCAATCCGATCAAGGTCGAGGGCGGGCGGGTGCTGGCCACCTCCGGGGACTTGGACTACACGCTGTTCACCGTCGACGACTTCGAGGCGATCAAGCGATTCGGCTCGCTGACGCTGTCCACCGACCGGGTCAGCCGCGGCGAGGCGATCTACATCCCGCAGCACCCCGCCGGGCGCCCCACGGAGATCGCCATGGAGTCCTCGGTCGACGGCGGCAACTGCGTGGTCTCCAACCCCGTCTACGACGGCTACGTGCCCAACAGCGACATCGCGTACCACTGCGACACCGAGTTCGGCTCCTCGGGCTCGCCGGTGCTGTCGCGCGATACGCACGAGGTCATCGCCCTGCACCACTTCGGCGGTTGCCCGAACTCGGGCGTGAACGCCGCGCTCGTCGAGCGGCAGATCGGGCACCTGATCTAGCGTTGCCGCCCGGGTTTGGGGCCGAGTTAGAGGGTTCTTAGCGTCGTCTTAGGGCTCGAGGCGCGACAGTGGTGCCCATGAACAGGAAACTGGTACTGGCAAGCACGGGCGCCGCGGTGATCGCCGCGGCGGGGTTCGGATCGATCGCGCTGGCACAGGACGACATGCCGTCCGCTCCCGCGGAGGAGCACACCACCGCTCCGACCGGGGAGCTCCACGCCTCGCCCGAGGACATTGCCCCCCGAGAGGGCGAGACGGTGTTCCCGAGCGACGGCGGCACGGTCCTCGCCCGGTGCACCGACGAGGGAGTCGAGCTCGTCTGGTGGGCCGCCGCGGAGGGCTACGCCGTCGACGACGTCGAGGCCACGGCCGGCGATGACGACGACGAGCGCGGAGACGACGACGGCCGAGACGATGACGGCCGCGACGACAATGGCCGGGACGATGACGGCCGCGACGACGACGCGGAGGTCGAGTTCGAGAACGGCTCGACTGACGTCGACTACAGCATCACCTGCGTCGACGGGCAGCCGCGGGCGGACATCACCGTCGAGGACGACCGGGACGACGACTCCGATGATGACGACGACTCGGACGACCGGGACGATGACGGCCGCGACGACTGACGAGCGGTGAAGCGAGCGGGCGGGGCGCGGACCGTTCAGTTCGCGCCCCCCCCGCTCGCGTCAGCCGGCCTGCAGCTGCGTCACGATCGTCGAGAAGTGCGAGCGGACCCGGTCGTCGGTGGGGTCGTCCTCGGGCGTCCAGTGGATCGCCATGCGCTCATACCGCGTGTCGCGCTGCGCCGGGATGCGGTCGGCGGTGCGGATCAGTTCGATCAGCTCCGACAGCCGCGAGCGGTGGCGGGCGCCGGCCGAGGAGATGACGTTCTCCTCCAGCATGATCGAGCCCAGGTCGTCCACACCGAGGTGGAGGCTGAGCTGACCGGCGGCCTTGCCGGTGGTCAGCCACGACGACTGGAGGTGCTTGACGTTGTGGAAGTACAGCCGGGCGACGGCCAGCAGCCGCAGGTACTCCATCGCGGTGGCCTGCGTGCGGCCCTTCAGGTGGTTGTTCTCCGGCTGGTAGGTCCAGGGGATGAACGAGCGGAAGCCGCCGGTGCGGTCCTGGACGTCGCGGATCATGCGCAGGTGCTCGATGCGCTCGTGGGCGGTCTCGCCGGTGCCCATCATCATCGTCGCGGTGGATTCGAGGCCGAGGTTGTGGGCGGTCTCCATGATCTCGAGCCAGCGCTCACCGGACTCCTTGAGCGGCGCGAGGGCCTTGCGGGGGCGTTCGGGAAGCATCTCCGCTCCCGCGCCGGCGATGGAGTCGAGGCCGGCGGCCTTGATCCGCTTGACGGCCTCCTCGATCTCGACGCCGGAGACCTTCGCCATGTGCGCGATCTCGGAGGGGCCGATCGAGTGGATGACCAGCCGCGGGTACTCGCGCTTGACGGCGCCGAACAGCGTTTCGTAGTACTCGACGCCGAATTCGGGGTGGTGCCCGCCCTGGAGCATCACCTGGGTGGCGCCGAGGTCGACCGCTTCGCCGCAGCGGCGCAGGATCTCCTCGAGCGAGTGGTCCCAGCCCTCTTCGTGCTTGGGGGCGCGGTAGAAGGCGCAGAACTTGCAGGCCGTCACGCACACGTTGGTGTAGTTGACGTTGCGGTCGATGATGTAGGTGACGATGTTGTCGCCGATGAGGCGTCTGCGGACGGTGTCGGCGGCTTCGGCCAGCTCGTGGAACGGTGCTTCGGTGTAGAGCAGCTCGGCTTCCTCGGCGCTGATGCGGCCGCCGTCGGCGGCGCGGGCGAGGGCTTCGTCAATCTCGGCCATGCACGAAGCGTATCCGGGCTAGTCGACGTAGTACAGCTCGGTGTGAATCGCTGATGCCCCGGTCTCCTCGAGGACCTCCTTGACCCCTAGGACCATCTCGTAAGGCCCGCAGAGGAACCACTCGTCGACCTCGCGCGGGTCCACGAGCTCCTCGAAGACCCGGCGGAGGCGGTCGGGGGTGAGGCGGCCGGTCAACAGCGGGCGGTCGCCCTCGGAGCGGGTGCGGACGTGGTGCAGGCGCAGGCGGTCGCCGTGGCGGTCCTGGAGTTCGCGCAGCTCCGGTCCGAACATGGTGGACGCCTCGGTGCGGTTGGAGTACAGGAGCGTGACGGTGGCGCCGGCGTCGAGCGCGGCGGTGGCGATCGACAGGATCGGGGTGATGCCCGAGCCGGCGACGATCGAGCCGTAGTGGCGGTCCGGTTCGGGCTCGGTGCAGAAGACGCCGAGCGGCGGGAGCACTTCGAGCACGTCGCCGGGCGTGAGGCTGCTCTTGGCGTAGGCCGAGAAGCTGCCTTCCGGGATGAACTTGATGCCGAGGCGGAGCGTGCCGTGCTCGGCGAGTTCGCGAGGCGTGGAGGCGAGCGAGTAGGAGCGGCGCACCTCGCTGCCGTCGGCCTCGACGCGCTGGAACGTGATGTGCTGACCGGGCTTGAAGTCGAAGGTCTCGCGCAGGTGCGGCGGGACGCTCAGGGTGACCTCGAGGGCGTCGTCGGTCAGGGGCCTGACTTTGCTGACGGTGAGCTTGTGCCACGCGGGGCGGCGACGGCGCTTGTTGAGCTCGATGGTCATGCGGTTCCCTCTCCTGCCGCGAAGACGTTCTCGATGGTCACGGAGTTGCCTCTCCTGCCGCGAAGAATGCCGGTCCGCCGCCAGAGAAGGCGGCCACTCCGGTATAACCGGCTGCTCGGGCGGCGAATTCCCGCAGCCCCGCGAGGTGCCGCTCATTGAGCGTGAACTGGAGGCGCTCGAAATATTCGGCGAGCGCGGCCGGCTCGAAGGGCTCCCAGCGGGCGGCGGAGGCGACGACCTCGTCGATCTCCTCGCGGCAGCGCCGCACCGACTCGCAGAACGCCAGGTGGACGTCCTTGACCAGCCCCGGGTGGGCGTCGGCGTAGTCGCGGCGGACCGCCCAGACGGCGAAGACCATCGGCAGGCCGGTCCAGTCCTTCCAGGCGGCGGCGAGGTCGAGCACATGGTGGCCGCGCGGGTCGTGGTGGACCCTCAGGGCTTCGTCGCCGATGAGGACGGCGGCGTCGGCGCCGTCGAGCGCGGTGTCGAGCTCGGGAGGGGTGGTGGTGAACTCGGGGGTGCGGCCGTAGCGCTGTTCGAGCAGCATGCGGGCGAGCAGGACGCCGGTGCGCGAGGTGGAGGCGAGCGCGACCTTCGGGGCGGCCGGGAGCTCATCGAGCGGGGCCTTGGAGACGAGGTTGACACTGAGGACCGGCCCGTCGGCGGCGACGGCGATGTCCGGCACCAGCAGCAGCTCGTCGGCGTGACGCAGGTATTCGACGAGGCTGATCGGCCCGATGTCGAGATCGCCCTCGACGAGGCGTCGGCTGAGTTCGTCGGGCGGGGCGCGGTGCAGGTCGACGTCGAGCAGCGCGCCCGACCTGGCCAGCCCCCAGTAGATGGGCAGGCAGTTGATGAAGGCGATGTGGCCGACCCTGGGGCGCCGTGCGATGTTCACAACCTCGACCGTAGCCGGTCGACCGGTAGGCGTGCCGAGTCCCGGTCATGCCTCGTCGTCATCGTCGCCGGTGTCGACGATCGGGGTCTTCGACTCGCCGATGAGGTCGCCGCTGCCGGTGACGAGGGCGGCGAGGCGGTCGAGGACGTCCTCCTCGTCACCGGTGAGAATGACGTCGTCACCAGCGCGGACGTCGAGCGTCAGCACCTGGAGAATCGACTTCGCGTCGTGCGGTTCACCGCCGGGCTTGGCGATCGTGACGTCGGCGGCGGACTCGGCGGCGGTGTCGACGAAGACGGTGGCGGGCCGGGCCTGGATCCCGACCTCCGTGGTCACTTTCACACGGCGTTCTGCCATGCTGCTCACCCCCAATGGCGAAGCTTGCGAACCGAACGGCTCGATGAACAGCATGAACCGTCGCGCAGCGCTACGGGAGTGTTTTCTGCCTATTCGAGGGCATTACCCCGTTTGGAGTGATGAGTCAGGACGCGGGTTCCTCTTCACCGGGCTTCGCGCCGCCGTAGACGGTCGGGCGCGGCAGCGGCATGTGCTCGGGCAGGTCGCCCTCGACGACGAGGTTCTTGACCCTGGCGCGGCCCGCCCTGAAGCCCTCCGGGTCGCCTTCGGGCGGCGGCCATGCGGCGGGCGCCGGCTTCTTGACGGCCTGCCGCTTCGAGGAAGGCTCCTCGAACAGGCTGATGTCGGGCGCGTCGACGATCTTCTTGGACGCGACCGAGTCGGATATGGGCTTGGCCTCCGGGCCGTGCTCGGCTCCGGCCTCGACGGCCGCCGGGACCGGCTCGGGCTCCACCTTCGGTTCGGACTTCGGCTCCGGCTCCGGCTCGTAGTCGGGCGGCGCCGCCTCAGCGATCGGCGAGATCGGCTCGATCTCGGCCACCGAAGGGAACGGCGGGCCCGGCTCGGGGTTCGGCAGCGGTTCGGGCGGCGGCGCCGGGTGCGGATCCGGCGTCGGCATCGGCGGCGCGGGCTCCGGCGAGGGGAGCGGCTCGGGCGGCGGCGCCGGGTGCGGATCCGGCGTCGGGTCCGGGCGTTCGGGCTCGGGCGCGGGCTCCGGTTCCGGGCGCGGTTCAGGCGCCGGATCGGGCTGCGGGTCCACGGCCACGGGCTTTTCGTGGACCGTCTCCTCGGATTCCACGCTGCCGGCCGGCTCGGGCTGCGCCGAGACCGCCGCTGCCGCGGGCTCGGCGGCTTCGGACGCGGCATCGACCGGTTCGGCCCCAGGCTCGGCGGCTTCGACCACGTCGTGCTCGTCGGTCTCCGGCTCTTCAGAGTCCGCGGCCGCCTCCGACTCGTCATCGGTCGCCGCGTCGTCTTCGGTGGCAGGCGTCGCGGGCGGCAGGGATTCACCGGGAACATCGGCGCCGAGAGCGGCCATCGCCGATTCGTCCTCGTCGGAGAGCTCGACGTCCGCATCGGCCGACTCGGGGTCGGGCACGTCGCCGTCCCACAGCGGAGCGTCCTCGTCCGCCTGGGCTGGGGCCGGGGCGGGAGCGGGAGCCTGTACGGCAGCGGGCGCGGCGGCAGGTGCGGCGACCGGTTCCGGCGCCGACACGGATTCGAGCTCGACTTCCGGCATCGGCGGCGGACTCGACCACGCGGGCGAGACCGTCGGCGGCGGCGACGGCGCGGCCCCCATCGGCGGCGGGCCGTACGGCGACGCCTGCGGCGGGGAGGAGGGGACCGGCGGAGTCACCGGCGGCAGCGATTGCGGCACCGGCGGCCTGACCGTCGCCGAACCCGACGCCATCGGCGGCGCGACCTGCGGCGCTCGCTGGGGCGCGGGTGGCGGAGCCGCCGGCGGCGCGGGCGGCGGCTGGCGGTACTGCTGCTGCGGGTTCACCCGCGGCGG
The DNA here is from genome assembly GCF_054776215.1 of Glycomyces tarimensis. Lineage (NCBI taxonomy): Bacteria > Bacillati > Actinomycetota > Actinomycetes > Glycomycetales > Glycomycetaceae > Glycomyces > Glycomyces tarimensis. The sequence goes on along the minus strand of NZ_BAAHCB010000005.1, from coordinate 370,164 downwards.
AGGCGGCGGGACCTGTGCCGACCCGGCGGCGGGCGGACGCGGCGGCGCCATCGGCGGAGCGACCCCCGGCGGCGCGGGAGGCGGCGGCTGCTGCGCGTACGGCGAGGGCGCGGGCGCCCCGTACGACGGCGGCGGATACTGCGGTTCCGGCGGGAATCCCCCGATCGGCGGCGGAAGCGGCGCGCCGCACTGCGGACAGCGGCGAAGCCTGGACGTCAGGCGCTGGCCGCAAGAGCTACAGCTGTTGTCGTCCACGGAAGCCTCCTCGGGGATGGAGCGTCGTCATTCACGGGCTAGCTAGCACCATCGTGCCACTACCGGGTGGTACCCGGTATCCGCCTTCCGGTAACCCGCCGGATGTCTCGCTCGGATCAGGCTCACCCGACAGCGTGCCCGAGACCGTGCCCGAGCCGCTCGGACTCGGACTGTCGGGAGAGTCGTCCTCAGTGGGCGTCGGCTCGTCGGGGGACGGGGACGGCGTCGGCGAGGGTGAAGGCGACGGAGACGGCGAGGGCGTCGGGCTGGGCTCCGGGCTGGGGCTGGGGCTGGGGCTGGGGCTCGGCTCCAGCGGCTCGCTCGGCGAAGGGGAGGGGGAAGGCGAAGGTGAGGGCCGCTCGGGCGCCTCGGGTTCGTCGCCGTCGTTGCCGCCGCTCGGCGGAGCGGCGTTCGGGTCGGTCTTGATCGCGTCGACGACCCGGTGCGCACCCGCGAAATTCTCGAACCAGATGCCGCTGATCTTGACGACATCACCCGAACGGGGGGCCTGGACCATCTTGCCGTCGCCCAGGTACATGCCCGTGTGGTAGACCGACGTCCAGTCGCCCGGCACGTCCCACCAGAACAGCAGGTCGCCCGGCAGCAGCATCTCCACGTCCACCGGCTTGTGGCGGGTGGCGTAGAACTGGTCCGCCGCCACGCGCGGAATCGAGACGCCCGCGTAGGCGTAAGCCGACTGGGTCAGGCCCGAGCAGTCGAAGGTGTGCGGCCCTTCCGCGCCCCACACGTACGGTTTGCCCAGCTGCGCGAGCGCGTACTCGACGGCCTTCTCGGCCTCGGGCGCGGGCTTCCAGCCGTCGACCTCGGAGGAGAATTCCCCCGAGTAGTCCTCGGCGGCCTCCTCGCGCGCCTGCTCGATCGACTCGAGCTCCTCGCGGTTGTCCTCGACGAGGCGGTCGAGCTCGTCCTGAGCCTTCTCGAACTCCTCGTCCAGAGCGGCGTAGCGGCCCTCGGCACGGGCGGCCGACTCGGCGGCCGCGTCATGGGCGGCGTGGGCGACCGCCTCGGCGGTCGCGGCGTCCTCGAGCGCGGACGACAGCGACGGCAGACCCCATTCCTCGCCGAGCGGCGTCAGCCCCGTCAAGTCCGGCAACTCGGTGTCGGGCACCCCGGACACGTCCGTGTAGGCCTCGCCGACGGCGCTGTCGAGCGCGGCCTGCGCGGCCTCGAACTCCTCGATCGCCGCGGCCCAGTCGGCGGCGGCCTCGCTGAAGCGCTCGCTGCGCGAGAGCCACTCCTCCTCGGCCGCGGTGGTCTCCTCGGCCAACTGCGCCACATCGACGGTGAGGTCGTTGATCCGATCGGCCAGCGGGCCCTCGACAGTGTCCGGATTGGTCACAGGAGCGTCGTCGGTGGACTCGCCGAGCGGCCGCGTGCCGTCCTCGGGAACCGTCACACCTGGCTGAGCGAACGCCGGCATCGCGCCGCCGAACAGCGCCGCCGCTGCCCCCGCGACGACGAGCACGCGGACGCCGAACCGATTAACGCGCATATGAGGTGTCCTTCTGTGGGGGATGCCACCGATACTCTACCGAAGTCGGGCGAACTTGACGAAGCCTCCAGGCCAACTTTCGGTACCGCCCGCGTTCGCGGCGGTCACACGGAACTCGAGCCCCGACCGTCTCCCGTGGCGGCGGCGTTACGCTCGTGGAGACCCGAGGGATGGAGGCGTCATGGACGACACCGCAGCGTTCAAGGCCGGTATCGAAGCGAAGCTCGCCGCCGGAGAACGACTGAGCTTCGACGACGGCGTGGGGCTCTACGAGATCGACGACCTCGCGTGGCTCGGCCGCCTCGCGCACGGCGTGCGGACCGCCAAGAACGGCGACCGGACGATGTTCAACGTCAACCGGCACTTGAACCTCACCAACGTCTGCTCCGCCTCCTGCGCCTACTGCTCCTTCCAGCGCAAGCCCGGCGAAGCCGACGCCTACACCATGCGCGTCGAGCAGGCCGTGGCCCTCGCCGAGCAGATGAAGGACGACGCGCCCACCGAACTGCACATCGTCAACGGCCTCCACCCCACGCTCCCGTGGCGCTACTACCCGCGCGTGCTCAAGGCGCTCAAGGAGACCCTGCCTCAGGTCAACCTCAAGGCGTTCACCGCCACCGAAGTCCAGTGGTTCGAGAAGATCTCCGGCTTGGACGCCTCCGAGATCCTCGACGAGCTCATCGAGGCCGGCCTCGAATCGCTCACCGGCGGCGGCGCCGAGATCTTCGACTGGGAGGTCCGCCAGCACATCGTCGACCACGACTGCCACTGGGAAGACTGGTCGCGCATCCACCGCATCGCCCACTCCAAAGGCCTGCGCACCCCCGCGACCATGCTCTACGGCCACATCGAGGAGCCCAGGCACCGCGTCGACCACGTGCTCCGGCTGCGCGAACTCCAGGACGAGACCGGCGGCTTCGCCGTGTTCATCCCGCTGCGCTACCAGCACGACTTCGTCGACTCCAAAGACGGCAAGATCCGCAACAAACTCCAGGCGCGCACCACGATGGCCAGCTCCGCCGAATCGCTGAAGGTCTTCGCCGTCTCCCGCCTCCTGCTCGACAACTTCGACCACGTCAAATGCTTCTGGGTCATGCACGGCCTCGACGTCGCGCAGCTGTCGCTCTCGTTCGGCGCCGACGACCTCGACGGCTCCGTCGTGGAGTACAAGATCACCCACGACGCCGACAACTACGGCACGCCCGACAAGATGAGCCGCGACGACCTGCTCGAACTCATCCGCGACGCCGGATACCGGCCCGTCGAACGCAACACCCGCTACGACGTCGTGCGCGAGTACGACGCCCCGCAGTCGCTCGCCGACCGGCGGTCCGAACCCCAATCGGTGAAGTTCTAGTGCCCGAGCAGCAGACCGCCGGCGGCAAACCGCGGATCGAGACCCTCGGACAGCTCCTCGGCACCGTGCTCGCCTACGTCGTCATGGGCGCGATCGCGCTCGTCGTCATCGACCTGCTGTTCATCGCCGTCGGCGGCGGCCGGTTCGGACGCGTCTCCGGCTGGATCGCCGCCGTCCCGAGCGTGTTCGTGTTCACCGAGCAGTTCCGCCGCTACGAGGGCGCCTCGCGCTGGGCCGTCGCCCTGCTCGGATTCCTGCTCGCCATCGGCGCCGGGATCGGCGCCACCGTCCTGCTGCCGCCGACATGGCCGGCACTGGCGAGCGGCGGCGTCGGCGGGCTGGTGACCGCGCTGGTGTACTCGGCGCTGTGGTACGCAGGGATCAAGATCTACGGAGAGGAGCGGCCATGCTGAACTCTGTGAAGCATCCGGTGGCCAAGTACTTCCTGGCCCGGCTGGGCCTGTTCGTCGCGATCGCCGCGCCGCTGAGTTTCTTCATCAACTTCCTGCTGGCGCTCGCGATCGGGCTGCTCGGGTCGCTGGTGCTGTCGGTGGTGCTGCTCAAGGGCATGCGTCACGAGATGGTCGACCACATCGACGCGGGCGTCAAACGGCGCAAGGAGGAGAAGGAGCGGCTGCGCGCCGAGCTCAAGGGCGAAGGCTAGGCCGCGTTCAATGATCCCGGGCGAGGCCGCGTCCGGGATCTAGCTGCGCATCAGCTCCGTGCAGATCTGGAGCGTCTCGGCCGCGCCCGCCTCAAGCGCCTTGCCGTAGTGCTTCAGCCACGACCGGACGCCGTCGGGCGTGCCGGTCGACCAGGCGCGCTGCGCGCCGACGTATTCGGGGTGCCGGTCGAGGTGCCCGGCGTTCACCGTGATGAGGAGCTTCGGGTCGAGCCCCTTGCTGGCCAGCGCGAGGCGCGCCGCGCCGCGGGCGACGAGGTTGTTGGCGACCGGGAACGGCTGGACGGCGAGGAGCTCGCCGTGGACGACCGCGGCGGTCAGCGCCGCTGGGATCTCCGTGGTGGGGCTGGCCACCAGCGCGCACATCGCGTCGATGCGGGCCGAGCCCCGCTTGTCGACGTCGATGCGGCCGGGCTCGAAGTCGTGCCCGGAGTCGGGGAAGTCCCGCGAGGCGAGCAGGTGGAGCTTGGCGAGGACGTAGCGCGGCGAGATCGCCCACACGTCCACGAGGGACGGGAGGGCCTCGACCACGCGCAGGGCGCCCGAGACGATCGGGTCGCTGAAGTCGCCGGCGCGCAGGCGTTCGACGTCGCAGTCGTAGCCCTCGAGCGCCAGCGTCGCCGAGACGTCGTGCAGGGCCACTTCGTCGGCGACGTGGGCGTTGTCGCTTCGAAGGGCCTCGTGCCAGAGCATGCGGTCGACGTTGGCTCTGGCGTTCTCAAGGGCGTCGGCGACCTCGGAAAGCTCGAGGAGAGGCGCGAGAGGATCCACGGGCGGAACCTTACCGGTTGTAGGTGAGGCTGATACGCCGCACCGGGCTGGCTAGAGGGCGGCCACAAATGGTACAGGCGGGGGCGCTTGGGCGCTCGCCTCGATCATGACGCCCGTTCGCGGGCGTTCCGGCCGTTCGCCGCCCGCCCGGCGCGCGCTCGCCGCCCGCTGGTCGATGTCCGCGAGGTCATCGGTTGTGAAGGGCGCGTTTCGCGGTAGTGTGGCGGAACATAGACCCGCCTCACAGTCGCGCATTGGCGCGCCGATCTGTAAGGAGCTAATACCCGTGGCACATACCCCGCAGGAGACTCTTGCCAACCTCCTCACGGAGCATCGCACGTTTCCCCCCTCTCCCGAATTCACCCGATCGGCGAACGTCTCGGAGGACGCCTACGACGAGGCGGCGTCCGATCGGCTGGCGTTCTGGGAGCGCCAGGCTCGGCGTCTGGAGTGGGCGAAGGAGTGGGATCAGACCCTCGACTGGTCGAACCCGCCGTTCGCGAAGTGGTTCGTCGGCGGCGAACTGAACGTCGCCGCCAACTGTCTTGACCGGCACGTGGAGGCGGGCCTGGGCGACCGGGTGGCGATCCACTTCGAGGGCGAGCCCGGGGACACCCGGACGGTCACGTACGCCGAGATGCTCGACGAGGTCAAGCGGGCCGCGAACGCCCTGACCGAGCTCGGCGTCCGGGCCGGGGACCGGGTCGTGATCTACATGCCGATGATCCCCGAGGCGGCCGTGGCGATGCTGGCGTGCGCGCGCATCGGCGCGCCCCACTCGGTCGTGTTCGGCGGCTTCAGTGTGGACGCGCTGTCGAGCCGCATCGACGACGCCGGGGCGAAGCTGGTCATCACCGCCGACGGCGGGTTCCGCAAGGGCAAGGCCAGTGCCTTGAAGCCCACTGTGGACGAGTCCGTCGAGCGCTGCCCGTCGGTCGAGAAGGTCCTGGTGGTGCGCCGCACCGAGCAGGAGGTCGACTGGAACGAGGGGCGCGACCTGTGGTGGCACGAGAGCGTCGCGCGGGCCTCGAACGAGCACGAGGCGACGCCGTTCGACGCCGAGCACCCGCTGTTCATCCTGTACACCTCGGGCACCACGGGGCGGCCGAAGGGCATCCTGCACACCTCGGGCGGGTATCTGACGCAGACGTCGTACACCCATCACGCCGTGTTCGACCTCAAGCCGAAGACGGACGTGTACTGGTGCACGGCCGATATCGGCTGGGTCACGGGGCACTCCTACATCGTTTACGGCCCCATGGCGAACGGGGCGACGCAGGTGATGTACGAGGGGACTCCCGACACCCCGCACAAGGGCCGGCTGTGGGAGCTGGTCGAGAAGTACAAGGTGTCGATTCTGTACACCGCTCCGACGGCGATCCGCACGTTCATGAAGTGGGGCGACGACGTCCCGGCGGGGTACGACCTGTCGAGCCTGCGCGTGCTCGGCAGCGTCGGCGAGCCGATCAACCCCGAGGCGTGGATGTGGTACCGCGAGCACATCGGGGGCGACCGCTGCCCGGTGGTGGACACGTGGTGGCAGACGGAGACGGGCGCGATCATGGTCTCACCGCTGCCTGGTGTCACCGCCGCGAAACCGGGGTCGGCGCAGCGGCCGCTGCCGGGCATCACGGTGGACGTGGTCGACGACGAGGGGAAGTCGGTGCCGAACGGGGGCGGCGGGTTCTTGACGATCCGCGATCCGTGGCCGTCGATGCTGCGCACGATCTGGGGTGACGACGAGCGGTTCATCGAGACGTACTGGTCGCGGTACGAGCACATGTACTTCGCCGGCGACGGCGCCAAGCGCGACGATGCCGGCGACATCTGGCTGCTGGGCCGGGTGGACGACGTCATGCTCGTGTCGGGCCACAACATCTCGACGACCGAGGTCGAGTCGGCGCTGGTGAGCCACGAGACGGTGGCCGAGGCGGCGGTCGTGGGGGCGTCGGATCCGCTGACCGGCCAGGGCATCGTGGCGTTCGTGATCCTGCGCGGCGTGGCCGAGTCGGGCCCCGAGCACCTGGCGGAGCTGCGCAATCACGTGGCGAACACCTTGGGGCCCATCGCGAAGCCGCGGCAGGTCATGGTCGTCTCGGAGCTGCCGAAGACCCGTTCGGGCAAGATCATGCGCCGGCTGCTGCGCGACATCGCCGAGGACCGGCAGCTCGGCGACGTGACCACGCTTCAGGACAGCTCGGTGATGGCCCGCATCAAGGAGGGCCTGCAGCGCGGCGCCGACGACTGATCGGCGCGGTCGCTGACACGACGTCGGCGCGGTCGGAGCGGCTTATGGCACGGCGTGGTGCCGACGAGTGATCGCGTGATCTCTGACACGACATCGCCGCAGTGGGAATGACTCATAGAAACTAGTGCGCCCGTGGCGGAACGGCCGGTAGTCGTTCCGTCACGGGCTAGCGTCGAGCGCTTTCTTTCCGATAGGGTTTCGTCACCCCCGTCGGCGGCGATGCCGAGCCGTACTGCAGCCCTGCGCCCGAACCGAGAGGAGCCTCATGCCCGAGACGCCGGAGACGCCCGAGACGCCGGAACCGAGGCGGATGCCGCAGATGCCGAGGCGGCGCATGCCGCAGCGGCGGATCGTCCGCAAGGCCCGCCGGGCGCCGCAGGAGATCGCCCGGTTCCTCCGGATCGAGACCACCGGCGGCGTGCTGCTGCTCATCGGGGCGGCGCTCGCGCTCATCGCCGCGAATTCGCCGCTGTCGGAGCTCTACGAGGACGTCCGGCACACCTATATCGGCATCGACGGCGTGTTCATGCTGACCGTGCAGCACTGGGCGGCCGACTTCCTCCTGGCGTTCTTCTTCCTCGTCGTGGGGCTGGAGCTCAAGCGGGAGCTCGTCGTCGGGGAGCTGCGCGAGATCAAGAAGGCGATGCTGCCGGTCATCGCCGCCGCCGGCGGTGTGATCGTGCCCGCGGCCATCGCCATCGCGGTGGCGTGGGGCGAGCCCGGCGGCATCGACGTGTGGCCGGTGCCGGTCGCGACCGACATCGCCTTCGCGCTCGCGGTCCTGGCGCTGTGCGCCAGGAGCCTGCCGTCGAGCCTGCGGATCTTCCTGCTGACGCTCGCGATCGCCGACGACATCGGCGCGATCGCGATGATCGCGGTCCTGTACTCGCAGCCGCAGTTCATTCCGCTGCTGGTGTTCGTCGTTGTCATCGCGTTGTGGGTGTTCTTGCAGTCGAGGCGCGTCAAGACGCTGTGGGTCTACATTCCGCTCGGCCTGGCCGGCTGGGTGGCGCTGTACGAGGCGGACGTCCACGCGACCATCGCCGGGGTCGCACTCGGCTTGGCGACCCGGATCAAGCGCGACAAGGGCGAACACGAGGCTCCGGCGCTGGCGACCGAGCACGCGCTCCAGCCGTTCAGCGCCGGCGTGGCCGTCCCGATCTTCGCGTTCTTCTCCGCGGGCGTCGCGCTCAACGGCGAGGCGCTGAGCGCCTTCGCGGCGGACCGGGTCGCGCTCGCGGTCGTCGCCGGGCTGTTCCTCGGCAAGACCGTCGGCGTGACGCTCGGGGCCTATGTCGCGCACCGGTTCGGGTGGGGGCGCCTCGCACCGGACCTGAAATGGGCCGACATCGTCGGAGTGGCGATCCTGTGCGGCTGCGGGTTCACCGTCAGCCTCCTCATCGCCGAGCTCGCGTTCACCGATGTGGCGCAACAGGATCTGGTCAAGACCGGGGTTCTGGCCGGCTCGACGCTGTCGGCGCTCGTGGGGGCCGTGGTGCTCAACCTCCGCTCGCGTGCCGTCCGGCGTCAGCACAGCCCCGCGTGACCTCGTACGCTGTGGTTCGTGAACCGTAGGACTTTCGCCGACAGCGCCGCGATCAAGGCCGGGCCGTGGACCCACCGGCACATCGACGCCAACGGCTCGCGATTTCACATCGTCGAGGCCGGAGAAGGCCCCCTGATCCTCATGCTGCACGGCTTCCCGGAGTTCTGGTGGGCCTGGCGCCACCAGATTCCGGCGCTCGCGGACGCGGGTTTCCGCGTGGTGGCGGCGGACCTGCGCGGTTACGGCGCCTCGGACAAGCCGCCGCGCGGCTACGACGCTTACACGATGGCCGCGGACGTAGTCGGGCTCGTCCGCGCGCTCGGCGAGCGCGATGCCACCGTGGTCGGGCACGACCTCGGCGGCATTCTCGGTTTCGCCGCGGCCGCGTTCCATCCGCAGCAGTTCAGGTCGCTGGTGGTCATGGGGGCCGCGCATCCGCTGCGGCAGCGGGCGGCGCTGGCGGTGGACCCGAAGGGTCAGCTGTCGGCCTCGAAGCACCTGTTCGCGTTCCAGATGCCGCGCTATGAGCACAAGCTGACGGCTTGGGACGCGCGGAAGGTCGCCGATCTCATGTACTGGTGGTCGGGGCCGCGGTGGCGCAACACGAAGGATTTCCAGGCGTATGTGCGGGCGTGCCGGGACGTCATTCAGATCCCGCAGGCGGCGTTCTGCGCCCTGGAGGCGTTCCGGTGGCCGTTCCGCACGGCGATGGGCCTGGCGGGGCGGCGCTTCGTCAAGCTGCTTCAGCGCACGACGCCGGTGCCGACGCTCCAGTTGCACGGGGCTATGGATACGTGCGTGCTGCCGCGCACGGCGCAGGGTTCGGGCCGGTACATCCACGGCCGCTACGAGTGGAAGCTCCTCGACGGCATCGGTCACTTCCCGCAGCAGGAGGCCGCCGAGACGGTGACGAAGGAGATCATCCGCTGGGCCGACTAGCCGACCGGCTAGCGTTTGGTGCAAGATGGTGTCCGACGCTCCTACCGGAAGGCGATCACATGACCGAGCCCTCCTTCGCCCTGCGCGGGGCCACCGTCCTGCCCGTCACCGCCGCTGCCATCGAAGACGGCGTCATCGTCGTCGAGAACGGCCGCATCAGCGCCGTCGGCGGCCCCGATCTGCCGGTGCCCGACGGCGTGCCGGTCTCGGACGCCGCCGGCAAATGGATCGTGCCCGGACTGGTCGACGCCCACACCCACCTGGGGGTCCACGAGGTCGCCGAGGGCTGGGCAGGCAACGACACCAACGAGATGACCGACCCCAACACCGCGTTCGTGCGTGCCCTCGACGGCATCAACCCCGCCGAACCGGGCTTCGCCGAGGCGCTGGAGGGCGGGGTGCTGGCCGCATGCGTCAACCCCGGCTCGGGCAACGTCATCGGCGGCGAAGCCGTCGCGATCAAGACCGTGGGCCGCTACGTCGACGAGATGGTGCTGCGCTCCCCCGCCGGGGTCAAGTCGGCGCTCGGCGAGAACCCCAAGCGGGTCTACGGCGAGCAGAAGAAGACGCCGTCGACGCGCCTGGGGACGGCCGGGGTGCTGCGCCAGGCGTTCGTCGAGGCCGAGAACTACCGCAGCGCCGAAGCGCCCGGCCGCGACCTCAAGCTCGAGACGATCGTGAAGGTCCTCAACCGGGAGATCCCCTGGCGCCAGCACTGCCACCGCGCCGACGACATCGCCACGGCGCTGCGCGTCGCCGACGAGTTCGGCTACGACCTGGTCCTCGACCACGGCACCGAGGCGCACCTGCTGGCCGACGTCATCGCGGAGCGCGGCGTGCCGGTCATCTTCGGACCGCTGCTGTGCTCGCGCTCGAAGGTCGAGACGGTCAACCGCTGGCCCGAGAACGCCGCGAAGCTCGCCGCCGCGGGCGTGAAGGTCGCGATCACCACCGACCACCCGGTCGTCCCGATCGAGCACCTGATCATCCAGGTGATGCTCGCCGTCAAGGCCGGGCTCGACCGCGATACCGCGCTGCGGGCCGTGACCATCCACCCCGCCGAGATCATGGGCGTCGAGGACCGGATCGGCTCGCTCGAAGCGGGCAAGGACGCCGACTTCTGCGTCTGGTCGGGCGATCCCCTCGACATCTACTCGAAGGTCGAGCGGGCCTACATCGAAGGCCGGCCCGTCGGATAGACCAACCCCCGGATGGAGGAGGGGCCCGGAACCTCGCGGTTCCGGGCCCTTCGTCTGTCCTCGCGGCCTTAAGCGGCTCGGCGAACGTCCGCCCGCTTCGGGAGCGCGGCTGGGACCGACTCCCGCAGGCGGCGGCCCGCGGCGGCGACGGTGCCGGCCAGGCGGCCGAGCCGCGAGGGCCGGTCGTCGACGACCGGGGCGTCCGGCAGGGCCGAGCGCGCTTCGTCGTTCATGAGCTGCAGGGCCAGGATCGCGTATGACTCCATGGTGGTGTTCCTTCCGGGCGGTGATGCGAGGTGCGTGCCGCGCCGGTGCGGCGGTGAGGCCGGCGGTGGTGATCCGGCCTCGGGTCCAACGATGCGCCCGAATTGTCTCGCGCTCATTACGCCCGAAGAAACCGCCGACAACTCGCGGTAAAAACCTGGTGCGCCATCATGGCCCCGCTCACAGGCCCGGTGCGAAACTGAAGACATGTCACCACTGTCGGAGGGGGGCGGTCATGCGATTGAGCGACTACCGGGTCGTGATCACCGGCGCCGGCCGCGGTTTCGGCAGGAGCCTGGCGATCAGCCTCGCGGAGCGGGGAGCGGAGGTCTACGCCTCGGCCCGGAGCTTCGACGCCGCCGAGCGGGTCTGCGAGGAGATCCGCCACCGCAAGGCGGGGCGGGCCCACGCCTTCGCCTGCGACCTGGCCGAGGCCGACTCGATCGCGGACTTCGTCGATGCGGTCGCCGGCCGCACCGACCGCATCGACGTGCTGGTCAACAACGGCGCCCCTTACTTGGACGCCGGCGAGTTCACCGAGGCCGAGGACGAGCGGATCGTCGAGACGCTCGCGGCCGGGGCGACGGGAACGGTCCTGGCCACGAAGCACTTCCTGCCGCTGCTCTTGGCCTCAGACAAACCGGACATCGTGACGATGGTGTCGGCCTGCGCGGAGAAGGGTCATGACCGCTCGGAGGCGCACGAGGCGTTCTACGCCGCGAAAAGCGCCCAGGCCGGGTTCACGGAGATCCTGTCGAAACGCCTGCGGCCCAAGGGCGTTCGCGTGATATCGCTGTACACGCCCGACTTCGCCAACCCCGAGCCTTCGAGCGCCGAGTGGGAAGCGGCGTCGTGCGACGGCGAGCTGAGCGCGCGGTCGCTGGTGGACTGCGTCCTGTTCGCCGTCGGCCAGCCCCGCGACTGCTTCATCAAGTCGTTCCACTTCGAACAGCGTTGACCTCCGGGCGGCGGGAAGCCCACCGTCCGGAGACAAGGGCAAGCACTACCTGCGGTCGTCGTCGTCCCGGTGGCGCTCCTTGGCGTCATGGAGCGAGCCGGCGGCCTTGTCGCGGGTGTCGTGGAACTTCTCCTTGGCCTCGCCGGAGAGCTGGTCGCGTTTGCCTTCCGCTTCCAGGCTCTCGTTGTCGGTGGCCTTGCCGGTGCGTTCCTTCGCCTCACCCATGGCCTGCTTGGCCTTGTCCTTCGCCTTGTCGAAACTGCTCATCTGCGTGGCCCTCTCATTGAGCTGTGGTGGCCAGAGAGGGATACCCCTTCGCACCACGGCCATGCACCCGAGGTGATCGGCCGTTCACCACCGACGCGACCGGTCGCCGCGCATGAGTCGCCGGTCACAGCGAAGGTCACGGCCGCCCGCGGCGAGGGCGAAGCAAGCGAACGACGAGCGCATCCGCTCGAGCCTGCGTAGGCGGAAGCCCCGGGGGTCCGGTACGCCTGCGTGATCCACATGTGCGACGCGGCATGCGGCCGGGTGCCGGCCGCGCTCGACACTGCCGGACAGACCGCCGAAGACCGTTGCGACCCTCCCTTGCCATGTTCTTGTGGTTCACTTGTCTTATCTTGTGCCCCTTGATGATCCGTGGCACGGTGCTATTGAGCAGTTCTTCCCGACCTTGTCGTCCGCTTCCCTCAGGGCAGTGGCCGCAGCACAACCATGGAGGTTGCATGATCGCGAACAAGTTCCTCATCCGTGCGGGAGTCACGGTGGCGGCCGGCGCCTTGGCCATGTTCGGCTTCGCCGCGACGGCCTCGGCCTCGGAGTCCGACGGCTGGTCCTGGCAGCGAGCAGACGAGGCCAGCGGCACCGACAGCTGGGCCTACATCTGGTCGGACGACGGCACGGACGGCTGGTCTTGGCTGTAGGTCGACGAGGGCCCGGTCGACCCTCGCGGTAACCGGTCCACGTCCAGAGCGAACCCGCGGCGGGTTGTCGTCCCGCCGCGGGTCACTCGTTTCCGAGCCCAGTCGGAGCAGATCCGGCCCGTCTTTGCGCGACATGGGCCGCGACCGGCCCGATCGGAGCGGCACGGGACCGGCAGTGACGCTTTGGCAGGATGGCGAAGAGCGGGAGCGGCCGCTGCACTCGTCGCCGTGCCGGGCGGGACGATCGGACCCGCCCGGTTGCTCGCCGCCCTGGAATGGTGGTGGGTCGTGTGGGACTCGAACCCACAACCTACGGATTAAAAGTCCGCAGCTCTGCCAATTGAGCTAACGACCCACGCGCGACCTTACCGTATTCGGGCAGGTGCGGTGCGGTGAGGCGTGCCGCGATGGCCTGCGGCACTCCGACTGTCGGCGGCGGGTGGCATGCTGGACGAATGCAGTCGTGGACGGCGCGGCGGCGTGCTGCGGAGGTGCCGCCGCCGCGCCTATTCGAACCGCGTCACACGTGGCCCTCGGTGGGATTCGGGTCCGCTCCCGCTGGTTCGAACATACGTACTATAAACCATCCGCGCGCCGCTGTGAAGCCGGGAGTCGAAGCAGGTAGACTCGCCTGCTGTGCTTATGCTGCTGCCTCCGTCAGAAGGGAAGGCCGTTCATGGAGACGGACCTCCCCTCGACCTCGGGCGACTCTCCTCCCCGGCGCTCAACCCCGTCCGCGAGATCCTCGTCGACCGGCTCGTCGAGCTCTGCGCCGACGAGGACGCCGCCGCCGAGGCCCTCAAACTCACCGCCCGCCAACGGCATTACGTCAAGCTGAACCGCGAGCTGCGCACCGCCCCGACCCTCGCGGCATGGGAGCTCTACACCGGAGTCCTCTACGACCGCCTCGGCCTCGGGGACCTCCCCGACTGCAACCAGGTCCTCATCGCCTCGCCGCTGTGGGGCCTGCTGCGCCCCTCCGATCGCGTCCCGCCATACCGGATGCCCATGTCGGCGCTCCTGCCCGGCACGGAGCGGCTCGCGAAGCTCTGGCGGCCCGCCGTCGCCGAGGCGCTCGGCTCCCGCGACGAGCTCATCGTCGACATGCGCTCGGGCGCCTACACCCAGGTGTGGGGCCCGAAGGGTCGCGGCGTCGCCGTACACGTGTACAAAGAGGACACCGCTGGGAAGCGCACCGTCGTCACCCACATGGCCAAGGCCACCCGCGGCGAGGTCGCCCACGCGCTCCTGGCCAGTTCCGTCCAGCCGACCACACCGGCCGAACTGGGCGACTTCCTCGCCTCGCACGGCTGGAAGGTCGAGCTCTCCGAGCCCGCCACGCGCTCGAAGCCGTGGCGGCTCGACGTCGTCGGGGGATAGCAGAGCGGCCCGGGCGAGAGCGTCGCCCGAGCCGCCGTGAACGCGTGTGCTCAGTGCTTGTCGTAGTAGCCGGCGGACTTGGCGCGCTCGAACGAGCGGCGCACCTCCTCCTCGGCCTCGGCCCGGCCGGTCCACGTGGCGCCCTCGACGCTCTTGCCCGGTTCCAAGTCCTTGTAGACCGTGAAGAAGTGCTGGATCTCCAGGCGGTCGAACTCGGGCACGTCCGCGATGTCCTTGAACATGTCCTTGCGGGGATCATCGGTCGGCACGCACAGGACCTTGTCGTCGACGCCCTTCTCATCGCGCATGCGGAACATGCCGATGGCGCGCGAGCGGATCACACAGCCCGGGAACGTCGGCTCCACCATCACCAAAGCGTCGAGCGGGTCGCCGTCCTGGCCGAGGGTGTCGTCGATGAAACCGTAGTCGGCCGGGTACACCGTCGCGGTGAACAGCGTCCGGTCCAAGCGGATCCGTCCGGTCTTGTGGTCGATTTCGTACTTGTTGGCGCTCCCTTTCGGGATCTCCACCGTTACGTCGAACTCCATCGGCCGACACTCCTCCAGGCTTAATTCCAGTGCTCTCAATGGCCTAGTCTCTGTGCATGGCCCTCAGTGACAACGCCGACCCCAAAGACGCGAGTAGTACGCCACACGCACGACCTGAGGGTTCACCCTCCAGTCCGGGTTCCAAACGCGGACGGAGCGGACTGGCATGGGTCTTCTCGATCCTCGCCGCCGTCGTCACGGTGGCCGCCGCCGGCGGCCTGGTCTGGCAGATCAAGGCCGCGGCCGTCCCCGAGACCGGCACCTTCACCCCGCCCGAGGCCTACCCGCCGGACGAACCGCCGGAGGTCGTGGCCGCGCTCGACCAGGGCGCACCGGTCCCCGACCTCGCCTCCCTCCTCCCCCGGCTGCTCGACGATCGGCGCTTCTCGGGCGATCTGTCCGCCGCGTTCGCGGACGCGACCACCGGCGAGGTCCTGTTCGAACAGGACGGCTCGACGCCGATGACGCCGGCGTCCTCGATGAAGGTCGTCACGGGCGTCGCCGCGTTCGAGCACCTCGGCCCCGAGTTCCGCATCCCGACGACCGTGGTCGAGGGCCCCGACGACGACTCCGTGGTCCTCGTCGCCGGCGGCGACGTGGCCATGACCGTCGACGGGCAGGGCTACTACGGGGAGGGCGCGAGCCTCACCGAACTGGCCGAGGCGGTCCTGGAGGCGAGGGACGGCGTCGCGCCGAGCACCGTCTACCTGGACACGGGCATCTTCGACGACAAGGTCAACGCCGACGGCGTCCCGATGTCGGACCTGAACCTCTACACGGCCCCGGCGGCCCCGATCATGATCGACGGCGGCCGCATCGACAACTCCGAGCAATACACTCCGCACCACCGGGACCCGGCGATGCACGCCGCGGAGGTGTTCGCCGGCCTCGTCGGCGCCGCCACCGCGGTCGAGGGCACCGCCGCCGACGGCGCCGCCGAGCTGGCCACGGTCCACTCCGAGCCGCTCACGGCCCTGGTGGACTCGCTGATCCTCTCCTCGGACAACGAGCTGGCGGACGCGGTCGGATTCCAGACGGCGCTGGCCGTCGAGGGCGAGATGACGTGGGACGCCCTCGGCCGCGCCCACATGGCGACGCTCGAGTCGCTCGGCGTGGACACCACCGGTCTGGTGCTCAACGACGGCTCGGGCATGTCGCCGACGAACCGCCTGACGGCGAACGCGTTCACGCAGCTGCTCATGGGCGCGGCGGCCTCGGAGGCGAGCATGGTGTTCGAGTCGCTGCCGGTCGCGGGCTATTCGGGTTCGCTCCTCCAGCGGTTCGGCACCGCCACCGAGGGCAACGGTGTGGTGCGCGCGAAGACCGGGACGCTCAGCGGGGTGTCGTCGCTGACCGGATCGGTGATGACCGACGACGGGCGCCTCATCGTGTTCTCCATGATCAGCAACGACCACACGAACGCGCAGGCGGTCGAGACCGCGATGGACGAGGTGACCGCCGCGGTCTCGCAATGCGGCTGCTGAGCTAGCGCCAGGTGTCGGCGACGGTCGCGCAGCCCTCCTCGGGGACGGCCACGGTCCGGTTCGCGCCCGATTCCCAGGCGACGTCGCCCGATTCGTCGACCTTCGCGTACTTGTACTCGACGGTCGTGCCGGCGGGCGCCCGCACCGTGCCGGTCCATTGGGGGTAGCCCTGGGACGACAGCCCGGGACCGGCGGCGGCGTTCCACGCACCGAGTTCGCCCGGCGCACCGGTGATGTGGACCGTCTGGCCCCAGTCGGTGTGGGCGGTGACGGTGACATCGATGCAGCCGGACTCCGTGCCGCCGCCGGCACCGCCGACGTGGAGGGCCAGCGCGCTCTTGGCGGCGACGGTCGCGGTGAAGGTCCCGCCGGAGACGGTCACGGTGGTCCCGGAGATGACGTCGACGTACCGGCCGTCGGTCAGCGAGGTCGCGAAGGTGCGCGTGATCGC
This sequence comes from Glycomyces tarimensis, assembly GCF_054776215.1. NCBI lineage: Bacteria > Bacillati > Actinomycetota > Actinomycetes > Glycomycetales > Glycomycetaceae > Glycomyces > Glycomyces tarimensis. The sequence goes on along the minus strand of NZ_BAAHCB010000005.1, from coordinate 353,646 downwards.
CGAATCAGCGGCGTTGAAGACGGCGAAGCCGCGTTCGCCCCGTCCGAACGCGAAGGCGTCGCCTGAACCCCACGTGTCGGTGACGGCCGCGCCGGCGGTGGCGGCGCGGAAGCCGGCCATGCCGCTCAGGTACGGGGAGCGGTGGATGCAGGTGAAGGCGCCGGCGCCGCATCTGACGTCGGCGACGGTGCCGTCGGCGTTCAGCGGCGGCGGCTGGTGGAAGGCATCGAATTCGTAGCCGGTGTAGGACGAGGGCGTCCCGAACGGATGGGCGAGCATGAACGCCTCGGCGAGGAGGTAGTCGGCGCCCCAGGTGTGGTTCATGGTCTCGCCGCCGCGCTCGGTGTCGTGGTTGGCGACGAATGTGCCGGCCTGGGGGAGGTAGCCCCAGCTCGTGCCGAGGCCGGGCAGGTGCCGGGAGTCGGCGGAGCCGTTGATGTGGTTCTTGAGGTCGACGGGGTAGGCGAATTCGTGGACGTCGCCGTTGCCGGCGTATTCCTCGGCGGTGATGGGCTCGCCGGCGCCTTCGATGACCTCTTGGACGATGTAGGGCTCGCCTTCGACGCGGGAGAGGATCGCGCCGAGTTCGCCGGCGTCGATGTGCTTGGCGGCGTCGATGCGGAAGCCGGCGACGCCGAGGCTCATGAGGTCGTTGAGGTAGCCGGCGATGCGGCCTTGGACGTAGGCCGAGCCGGTGTCGAGGTCGTTGAGGCCCACGAGGTGGCACCGCTGGACTTCGGTGCGATCGCGGTAGTCGTCGATCTCGCAGTAGTCCGAGCCGGTGTTGTGGAAGTCGTTCGGGCCGTAGCCGGCGTCAGGGTAGTTGAACTGGGAGTACGTGCTCCCGGCCCAGCCGGTGCGGGTCTCGCTCGCGCCGGCGGCCATGTGGTTGATGACCGCGTCGGCGATGACGCCGATGCCGTTGTCCCGGCAGGTGGCGACCATGTCGGCGAATTCGGCCCGGGTGCCGAGGCGCGATTCGATCTTGTAGCTGACGGGCTGGTAGTGGATGTACCAGGCGTGTTCTTCGCCGCCGGTGGTGTGGGTGCCGAGGATGTGTTCTTGGGGTGGCGAGGTCTGGATGTGGGTGTAGCCGGTGTCGGCGAGGGGCCCGGCGCATTCGGCGGCGATGGAGTTCCAGTTCCACTCGAACATGTTGAGGATGGCGTCGCCGCCGGCGAGTGCGGCGGCGTTCCGGAGTGCCGGTTCGGCTTCGTCGGACGGTGCGGCGGGCGGGGTGAGGGCGGCGGCGAGGAGGGCGGCGACGCCGGCGGCGATCGCCGCCGTTCGTCCGCGCTTGAGCTGAGGCATCGTTGCTCCCTTTGAAATACTTGCGCGCAGATCTGCAAGATGTTGCCAGATTCACAAGAATTTACCATCGAAGCGTGACTAGTTTCAAGATCTTCGATGTATGAATTTGTCGTTCATTTCCGGAACGGGACGATTGGCAAGGGTTATAGCGCGTGACGGTGGCGAGCCGACTGCGCTCTGGATAGGCTGGACCGATGGCACCGCCCGCGAGCAACCCGATGCTGCCGTCCATCGACTGGCGCACCGCGGCGTCGTGTTCACGAGCCTTCAGCCGCGGCGGCCCCCGCATGAGCCCCGAAGGGGCCCTCGACGTCGTCGCCGACCTGCATCGCCACGCGCGCAACGCGATCGAACTGGTCACCGACTACACCGGACTGACACCCGCCTTCCCCGCTCCGATCGACGTCGTCGACCGCGTCCGGTGGAGCCACATCAACATCTCGGGCCTGCGGCGCCTGCTCACCGAGCTCGGCGCCGCCGAGCCCGAGGACCCCGAACGGCAGGCGGGCCCGGCCGCCAAGGTCACCGGTGTCCAAGCCGGAGCCGTCCTCGCCTTCCTGTCGTCGCGCGTGCTCGGCCAGTTCGAGACGTTCTCCACCGACTCCGGGCGCCTGCTGTTCATCGCCCCGAACATCGTCGACGTCGAACGGCGGCTGCGCCTGCCCTCGCGCGAATTCCGGCTGTGGATCGCCGTCCACGAGGCCGCGCACCTCGTCCAGTTCACCGCCGTCCCATGGATGCGGGACTACTTCCGCGGGCTCCTGAGCACCTTCTTCGACGCCGCCGAGCCCGACGACTCCACCGCCTCTCAGTTCGGCCGGGCCGTGCGCCGCGCACTGGGCGCCGCCCGCGACGACGCCTCGGGCGAGCCGCCCGTCAGCGACCTCTCGAACGCCGACGTCGTCGCGGCCATGACCAGCCCCGAGCAGCGCGAGGTCATCACGCAGATCCAAGCGCTCATGACCCTGCTCGAAGGCCACGCCGAGTCCGTCATGGACGGCGTCGGCGCCACGCACATCGACCACGTCGAACTGCTGCGCCGCCGCTTCGACCGGCGTCGGGCACACCCCGGCGCGCTGCAACGGTTCCTGCGGCAGCTGCTCGGCCTCGACGCCAAGATGCGGCAGTACGCGGCCGGCCGGCGCTTCGTCGACCAGGTCGTCGCCGCCGAGGGCATCACCGCCTTCAACCGGGTCTGGGAAGCCCCGCGGAACCTCCCGACCGAGGCCGAGATCGAGCGGCCGGAGGCCTGGATCGCGCGAGTCCTGTCAAGCCCTGGCGCGAAAGTCGGACATGGCTAGGCTGCCGGAGGCGCTCGCGCGCATGCGCGTCGCCGTCCGCGACGCCCTCGACGACCTGCCCCGCGGCTCGCTCGTGCTCGCCGCGTGCTCCGGCGGGCCCGACTCGCTCGCGCTGGCCGACACACTCGCGTTCGTCGCACCCCGCGCGGGCCTGCGCGCCGGACTGGTGACCGTCGACCACGGACTCCAGGACGGCTCGGCCGAACGCGCCGCCGACGTCGCCGAATGGGGCCGCGAGATCGGACTCGACCCGTCCGAGGCGGCGACGGTGCAGGTCCTCGGCTCGGGCGGCCCCGAGGCCGCGGCCAGGCAGGCCCGGTACGCGGCCCTCGACTGGGCCGCCGAACGCCACGGCGCTCGGGCCATCCTGCTCGGGCACACCAGGGACGACCAGGCCGAGACCGTGCTGCTCGCGCTCACCCGCGGGGCCGGACCTCGCGGGATCGCCGGTATGCGCGCGGTGCGCGGACGCTACCGGCGCCCGCTCCTCGACATCGGCAGGGACGACACGCACGCGGTCTGCGAGGAGCGCGGCCTCAAGCCGTGGACCGACCCGCACAACTCCGACCCCAGGTTCAAGCGCTCGGCACTGCGCGGGGCGATGGCGGTCCTGACCGACACGCTCGGGGACGACATCGTCGCGAACCTCGCGCGCACCGCCACACTCGTCGCGGCCGACACCGACCTCCTCGACGCCCAGGCCGACGAGGCGTACGCCGCGTGCCTCGACGGCGAGGGCTCGCCGAGCGTCGACCGGCTCGCCGCGCTCGCCTCGCCGATCCGCCGGCGGGTGCTGCGCACGTGGATTTTTCAGCTGGGAGTGAACGGCGCGGAACTGAACCACCGCCACCTCGACGCGCTCGACGCGCTCGTGTCGGCGTGGCACGGCCAAGGGCCGACGTTCCTGCCCGGCGGCGTGGAGGTGCGCCGCAGCGGCCGGACGCTCACGGCTCGAGCGGGCTTACGGCTCGCGGGCCGAGCCTTGCGCTAGGACTTCTGGTACACCGCGGGCTTGAGCACCCCGATGAACGGCAGCTCCCGGTAGCGCTCGGCGTAGTCCAGGCCGTAGCCGACGACGAACTCGTTCGGGATGTCGAAACCGAGGTAGGAGACCGGGATGTCGGCCCGCTGCATGCCCGGCTTGCGGAGCATCGCGACGACGCTCACCGAGGCCGGGTTCAGGCCCTTGAGGTACTTGAGCAGCCACGACAGCGTCAGTCCGGAGTCGATGATGTCCTCGACCACGACGATGTGCTTGCCGGTGACATCCGAGTCGATGTCCTTGAGGATCCGCACCGTCCCGGAGGAACTGGTCGAGTTCCCGTACGAGGACAGGGCCATGAACTCCATCTTCACCGGGACGCTCAAGGCCCGGGCGAAGTCGGCCATGAACATGATCGCACCCTTGAACACGCCCACGAGCAGCAGCTCGTCCGTGTCGGCGAAGTCCTTCGAGACCTGGTCGGCGAGTTCGGCGACCTTCGAATGGATCTCATCCTCGGTGATGATGGTGCGCTCGATCTCCTCGGCGTACCACGAATCCGGGTCGAACACCGCGGCCTCGGCGGCTTTCGACGGCACTGATGCTGGGCTGGCTAGCTCCGACGTCATGTAACAAGGGTGCCACCCCCTCGCGCACGCCGCTGGCTTGGGTGGGCGAGGTCAACCCGACCGTGGTAGGAATTACTGATCACAATGCGCGGCAGTCCAGCGCCTCTCGAAGGACGTTCCAGGCTCGTGCCGTGTACTTTCGAATGATCGGCACGAAGTGGTCGAGTCCGCGAATTCGCGACGAACGCAGGAGGAAACGAGTGGTCGACGCCGGGAAGCCAACACCTGAGCGGAAGCGGTTTTTCCGGAGGCCGTTGGTCTGGATCCTGCTCATAGCGGTGATCGCCGTGCTCATCGGCACCTTCTTCTCCGGCGGCTCCGACTACGAGGAGGCCACCACCTCCGAAGTCCTCGACGCGATCAACTCCGGCGAGGTCACCGACGCCACCATCCTCGACAAGGAGCAGTTGGTCCAGGTCGAACTGACCAACGGCGACCAGGTCGAGGCCTACGTGCCCTCCGGCATGACCGAGACCGTCGCCCAGAGCCTCGAAGAGGGCAACGTCAACTTCGACACCGAGGTCAACGAGACCTCCGTGTTCGTGTCGTTCCTGCTCAGCCTCCTGCCGATCGTCCTCATCGTCCTCCTGCTGCTGTTCTTCATGTCACAGATGCAGGGCGGCGGCTCGCGCGTCCTCAACTTCGGCAAGTCCAAGGCCAAGATGGTCTCCAAGGACACCCCGAAGACCACATTCGAAGACGTCGCCGGCTCCGACGAGGCCGTCGAGGAACTCCGCGAGATCAAGGACTTCCTCGAGGACCCGAAGAAGTACCAGGAACTGGGGGCGAAGATCCCCAAGGGCGTGCTGCTGTTCGGCCCGCCCGGCACCGGCAAGACGCTCCTGGCCCGCGCCGTCGCCGGCGAGGCCGGCGTGCCGTTCTACTCCATCTCCGGCTCCGACTTCGTCGAGATGTTCGTCGGCGTCGGCGCCAGCCGCGTCCGCGACCTGTTCACCCAGGCCAAGGAGAACGCCCCCGCGATCGTGTTCGTCGACGAGATCGACGCCGTCGGCCGCCACAGGGGCGCCGGCATGGGCGGCGGCCACGACGAGCGCGAGCAGACCCTCAACCAGCTGCTGGTCGAGATGGACGGCTTCGACACCCGCGGCGGGGTCATCCTCATCGCCGCCACGAACCGCCCCGACATCCTCGACCCGGCGCTGCTGCGCCCGGGCCGCTTCGACCGCCAGATCCCCGTCGACGCCCCCGACAAGGAAGGGCGCCAAGCGATCCTGTCGGTGCACGCCAAGGGCAAGCCGTTCGTTCCCGACGTCGAGTTCGACACGATCGCGCGACGCACCCCCGGCTTCTCCGGCGCCGACCTCGAGAACGTCATCAACGAGGCCGCGCTCCTGACAGCCCGGCGCAACGAGCACGCCATCTCCAACTACGCGCTCGAAGAGGCCATCGACCGGGTCATCGCCGGCCCCGAGCGCAAGGGCCGGGTCATGGGCGAAGAAGAGAAGAAGATGACCGCCTACCACGAGGGCGGGCACGCCCTGGTGGCGTGGGCGCTGCCGCACGCGGCACCGGTCCACAAGCTCACGATCCTCCCGCGCGGGCGCAGCCTCGGCCACACCCTGGTGCTGCCGACCGAGGACAAGTACTCGCAGTCGCGCTCGGAGATGATCGACACGCTCGCGTACGCGCTGGGCGGGCGCGCCGCCGAGGAGCTGGTCTACCACGACCCGACCACGGGCGCGCAGAACGACATCGAGAAGGCCTCGAAGGTCGCCCGCGCGATGGTCACCGAGTACGGCATGTCCGCCAAGCTCGGCGCCGTCAAGTACGGCGCCTCCGACTCCGAGCCGTTCCTCGGCAAGGAGTACGGCCACCAGCGCGACTACTCCGACGAGATCGCCGCGACGATCGACTCCGAGGTCAGGGCCCTGATCGAGATCGCCCACGACGAGGCCTACGCGATCCTCAACGAGTACCGCGACGTGCTCGACCAGATGGTCGTCGAGCTGCTCGAGAAGGAGACGCTCACGCAGGAGGACCTGGCGAGGATCGCCGAGCGCGTCGAGAAGCGCCCGCCGATGTCGCCGTACAACGGCACCTCCAGCCGCAGGCCCTCGGGCAAGCCGCCGGTGTCGACCTCGAACGGCTCGAAGCCCACAACCGTGACCGAGCCTTCCGAGGAGATCGAGCAGTCGTCGTAGGCTTGTGCGATGGCTGAACTGGACAACCTGGCCGCACGCCTGCTCGACGGCCGGATCAACGGCAGCGCGGTCGAGCAGGCCGTGGACCTGCCCCGCATCGAGGCGGCTGTCCGCGAGATCCTCACCGCGGTCGGCGAGGACCCCGAGCGGGAGGGGCTCCGGGAGACCCCGAGGCGCGTCGCCCGCGCCTACGCCGAGCTGTTCGCTGGACTGAGGGTCGACCCGGACGAGGTCCTGAAGACCTCGTTCGACGAGGACCACAACGAGCTGATCCTCGTGCGCGACATCGAGGTGCAGTCGTTCTGCGAGCACCACCTGCTGCCGTTCACCGGCGTCGCGCACGTCGGCTACATCCCCGGCGCGGCCGGGCGGGTGGCCGGGCTCTCGAAGCTGGCGCGGCTGGTCGAGGTGTACTCGCGCCGCCCCCAGGTCCAAGAGCGCCTGACCAGCCAGATCGCCGACCAGTTGTACAAGTCCCTCGAGGCCGGCGGCGTCATCGTCGTCGTCGAGTGCGAGCACACGTGCATGTCGATGCGCGGCATCCGCAAGCCGGGCGCCACCACGATCACCTCCGCGGTGCGCGGCATCCTCCAGTCCGACGCCAGGACCCGCGCCGAGGCGATGTCGCTCCTGCGCGGCACCAGCTGAGCCGGGCGAACCGAAAGGCCGGATGCGGTTCGCATCCGGCCTTATCGCTCTTCGATGGTGCGACGAGTCCCTGGGGTTCTCGGTTCCCTTGCCACGAGGAGCCGGTGTTACAGCACCTCGCCGGTGGACGACTGGAAGTTGCCCTCGGTGCCGGAGGTGGCGCCCTCGGTGCCCGGGTTCGGGTTGTACGCCTCGGGGGTGGTCTCCACCTGGTCGAGGTAGCCGTCGCCGTCGGTGTCGGTCATGACGGTGTTGGCGTAGCCGTCGGCGTCCGAGTCGATGCTCACCTCGTCGACGAAGCCGTCGGCGTTGGAGTCGGTGATGACCGTGTCGGCGTAGCCGTCGCCGGTGGTGTCGGAGGCGACCGTGTCGATCCAGCCGTCGGCGTTGGTGTCCATGCTGACCTGGTCGACGACGCCGTCGCCAGAGGTGTCGGAAGCGATGGTGTCGATGTAGGTGTCGCCGTCGGTGTCCATGGCCTCGGACTCGAAGGTGCCGTTGGCGTCCATGTCGAGGTGCAGCTCGTCCGAGACGCCGTCGCCGTCCGTGTCGACGGCCACGCCGTCGGCCACACCGTCGTAGTCGGCGTCGACGTAGGTCTGGCCGTCAGCCGAGAAGGTGTCGTCCTCGACGCCGTCGCCGTTGATGTCGAAGACCTCGGTGGTGGTGGTGTCGTCCTCGACCGCGTACTCGTCGGTCGCGACGTCCTCTTCAACGCTGGTGTCGTCGTACTCGCTCATCGTTCCATCCTCTTTCGTCGAGTGTTCAGCAGCTGTGTTCCGTGCTTGTGGATAAGACTGTATGGCAGGCGACAGGGCCGTGAATCCCCAGAGTGTGCCAACCGCTTATCCTTGTTCCAGCCCGCTTCCGAGCGGAGTTATACGCGCGCTTGTCTGATTTGCCGGGAGTAATGGTGGGCCTAGCCGACAACGCCTTCGAAGTCCCCGATCCGCCGCCCGTGCTGATGCCGGTGCCGGCGGTGCGAGCCTTCGATATGCATTCGGCCAGGGTGGTCGCGGGATCGGCCGGCTGCGGCTGGCAGTTCGACCTGCGAGCCGATGATCCCGTGACGCGGGACGGGATGCTGCTGGTGCCTGTGATCACCGAGGCCGACTATTACAGGGCCGTAGACGGAGACGGGGACGCCTACGCGTCGCTGGTGCCGGCCGAGGACGTGTGGGTGCAGCGGCCGGATCCGAACCCCGAGACGTCGACACCGCCGCCGGGCTACCTCATAGACAGGCTGACCGATCCGGACGCGCCGCCGGTGCGCAAGCCGCTGCCGGCCTCGGATGTGCCCGGGCTGGTGGGGAGGCGGGTCTGGTATTGGAGGGCCGGGGAGTTCCGTGACGACTTCCGGTGCGTGTCAGAGCCGTTCGAGATCGACGGGGACTTCTGTGTGCGGGTGGTGGAGGAGGCCGCCTGGTATCGGTGGCGGCGCAGCGGGCAGCCGCCGAAGGCGCACGATGCGTTCATTCACCACCTGTGGACCCAGTGAGCGCGCTGGAGGGGCCCGGACTTCGGTTGGCTTCGGTTCGATTCGGTTCGATTCGGTTCGATTCGGTTCGCTTCGGTTCGGTTCGGTTGGATTTCAATTGGAGCGTGCGCGCAGGTAGGACTTCAGGCGCAGCGATGACGAGGTAGGAACCTGTGGGGGGTCTGACGCTAGGTGCGGGTCCGTTTGGGTGCGGCTTCAAGCGGGCGGCGACGAAGAGGTCCGTGCTTTATGGAGGTCGGGTCGGCGGGCGTGCCGGTGGGTGTAGGCGCGGGCCGCTTCGCGGGCGGGCCGTGTGGTGTCCGGTTTGTCTTGCGGGGCAAGGCTTCTCGTGGTTCCGGGCGGCGGAAACGTGAGTGTTTTCCCACCCTAATGGGTGATGGCAGAAGCCTTGTGACCTGGGAGAATAGAGGTATAGCACGAACCGGCGGAAACAGCAGGTTCGTACGAGACCTCAATGACCGAGGGGGTGTCAGATGGCCAAAGCGAGCATGAAGCCCAGCAGGACCGAGCGGACCGAGCGGGCAGCGGCCATCCACACCAACCTTGACGAAGCTGCGGCCATGATCAACCAGGCCCACGCCAAAGTGCTCGCCGATGTCATCGAGGCGAAAGCGTGGAACATCCACCGCAACTGCGGCGGATTCTCGGCGCTGCGGGAGTGGCTGGTGACGACCTTCGACTTCCACCTCCGCGTCGCCGCCGACCTCGCCGCCATCGCCCGCACGGCAGGGAAGTTCACCGTCCTGGCCGAGACCGCGACCTCTGCTGCGGCGCGGATTGACCGGGTCGCGGCAGCTGTGCGGCGCCTGGACGCCACCAAAGCCCTGCGCGTGTACGCCCGCACCCCCTACCGCGAGCCGGTCCCCTCCCCCTTCGACGCGGACACCCGCTGCCCGACGCCGGAGCATTTGATCGCGCAGTACTGCATCCACGCGACGGTGAAGGACGTGCACGCCCAGCTCGACGAGCTCCAAGCCGCCCTCGACTCGGGTGAGGAGCTGTTGGACGGGCTCGGGCAGCAGTCGTTGCAGCGGCTCGACCTGGTGGAGACCGAGAACGGCATGTTCGTGCTCTCGGGCCTGCTGTCGGCCGACACCGGGAAGCTGTTCGCGAAGCTGTTGACCACCGCCGTGCCGCCTCCGCGTCAGGACGAGGTCGACCAGGACGGGTGCCTGCCGCCTGCGGCGAACCGCCGGGCCGAGGCGTTCCACCAGGTGCTCGCGGCCCACGGGGCCGACCCGAACGCGGCGAAGCGGCACGGGCACACCGCCATCCTGCACCTGTCGGTCGACATCGAAACGTTGGCCGGGGAAGACACCGGCCGGGTCCCGACGCTGGAAGGCGACCCGATCAGCCTGGGCAAGGCCCGCCTGCTCGCCTGCGAGGGCCTGGTCATCCCCAACGTGTTCAACTACCGCACCGGCGAAGCGATCGAACTCGGCCGCGCGCTCCGCCTGCCCAACAGCGCCCTTCGGCGGAAGCTGGAACTCGAGCAGCCCGGCGGGTGCGCTTGGACCGGCTGTCTCGCACCGGTGCAGTGGACCGAGGCCCACCACATCCGCCACTGGGCGAATGGTGGACCGACAGTGGCCGAGAACCTGATCCTGCTGTGCCGGTTCCACCACGGCCGCGTCCACACCCCCGGCTGGACGATTCAGAAGACCGGACCGGGTAAGGCGTTGATCGTCCACCATGAGGGGCACGAGGACACCGACCCCGACCTCACATGCGGGTGCGCCGACTGGCGCACCGACACCGACCTGGATCTGGGCTTCGCCGACGACATCGCGAACGCCTTCCCCACCGGCCTATATCCCGAGGAATGGTCGGAGACCCTGAAACCCGACCTCGAAGCGGCTGCCGAACAGGCCGAGACCGAGCAGGTCATGGCCGCCGCGAAAGCCGCCCGCGCCAAACTGCGAGCACGCTTCACCACACCGACACCCCAACCCGAGACCGCACCCGAACCGGAGACCGGAACGGGAACCGAGAGCAGCACCAGGATCGGACCTGAGCCTTCCACACCACTAACGGAACCGAAGTGGACTCATAGCCTGGTAAGTGCCGCACCGGCACCCGACTACGGACCGCCCCCGTTTTTAGGGTGCCCGCTACGGGATGCCGTGGCGGGGAAGGCACCTCATAGGCCGCCAGCTCGAAACCGGCAACGGCTTCGAGCACATTCCCATGCCCAGGCCCCGAACCGGACCACCAGCCACCCCGTATCCGCTGCCAGGCCAGCCCCAGCCCGACCCTGCACGGCACCACCGACCACCTCCGCGCCGACCAACCAACACCAGCCCAACTGCCACAGCTTTTATTGCTGCCATAGCGCAGCCGGGCCATTCACGACACCGACCCCGCCAGCGGACCGGTGACCATTGCCGGTCTCAACAGGCACCCACGCAGAGCCACATCGGCGCCCCACCCCAGCCAGCGACCCCGACCGTCCCGCCACCTCACCATCGCTGCCTCAGCGCAGGGCGACCATCACTCACGCCCGTTCCCGCCAGCGCATCGGCGGCCAATGCCGGTCTCGACAGGTCACGGAGCCTCCCCATCACGGGGGCTCACGGGGGCTCACGGGGGCTCACGGGGGCTCACGGGGGCTCCGCTATCCCGACGAGTTCATGCCGATGGCCAACAGCGCTCAGGCCTGCCAGAGCTTCGTCATCATGGCCTCTACCGCGATGCGGGGCCGTACGTTCGCCTCGATGGCCCTACGGCAATCCAGGATCGCGTCGATGCGGCGCAACAGCGACTCGGCGCTGAACTTGCCCGCGGCGGCGCGGGTCGTGTCGGCCATGTCGGGGTGGATGGGCGGGACCCGCGCACCGAACCCGGCGGCGAGCGCGTCGCGGTAGAAGGCGGCCAGGTCGACCAGCGCCCGGTCGAGCGAGTCGCGCTGGGCGCGCGTGTCCCGAGTCTTCTGGCGCTTCTCGAGCTCCTTCAAGGCGGCGGCCGATCCGCGGGCGGCCTTCGAGGCGCCCTTACCGGTGCCGCCCTTGCCGAGCGCGGTCTCCAGTGCCTCGCGTTCGGCCGTGGACCGCTCGGTGTAGGTGCCGGCCGCTTCGGCCTCGGCGGCCTCGATGAGCTCGATGGCGGCGGTGAAGCACGCGCCCAGACCGGTCAGGCGCCTGGGGATCTGGAGGACGTCATGGCGTTTGGCGCGCGCGTCGGGGTCGGAGGCGAGACGCCTGGCGCGGCCGACGTGCCCTTGGGCAGCCGCGGCGTACAGCTCGGCCTCGTGCCGGTCGAGGCCGTCGCGGGCGACCAGGAGGTCGGCGATGGCCCCGGCGGGCGGCTGCCGCAGCACCAGGACGCGGCAGCGCGAGCGGATCGTCACCGATATCTCGGCGGGGTTGGTCGAGGGCGCGCACAGCAGGAACGCCGTCCGCGAGGGCGGCTCTTCGACGGCCTTGAGCAGGGCGTTCGCGGCGGCCTCGGTGAGTCGGTCGGCGTCCTCGATGATGAGGACCTGCCAGCGCCCCGACGTGGGCGTGCGTCCGGCATCGAGGATGAGCGTGCGGACCTGATCGACGCCGAGGGAGAGGCCTTCGGGGATGACGCGGGTGACGTCGGGGTGGGTGCCGCCCATGACGGTGCGGCAGGCGTGGCATTCGCCGCAGCCGCCGCTCTCGCATTGGAGGGCGGCGGCGAAGGCCACGGCGGCGGTGGAGCGGCCCGACCCCGGCGGGCCGGTGAACAGCCAGGCGTGGGTCATGCCGAGGCCGCGCGCGGCCTCGGCGAGGATGCGCTGGGCCTCGTCCTGGCCGACGAGTTCGTCGAAGACGCTGCCTGCCGCTGTCGTCATGGCCTTCCGGCCTCCTCGGCGACGCTGCCCCAGGCGTTGTCGGTCTTGTCGTGGTCGAGGCCCGGCCAGCGGGTCTCGGTGCGGGTGGCGTCGGCGCGGATGTCCAGGCGCGAGGCGACGGCGTCGCGGACGGTGGCGGCGATCTCGTCTGGGCTGCCGCCCTCGCTGATGACGAGGTACCGCTTGGGGTCCTTGTCGGCGAGTTCGAGGAAGGTCTGGCGGACACGCTCGTGGAAGTCGACGTCTTCTCGTTCGAGGCGGTCGCCGTCGCCGCCGGCCTTGGCGCGGCGCAGGCCGTCTTCGGGTTCGACGTCGAGCACGACGGTCAGGTCGGGCTTGAGCCCGCCGGTGGCCCAGGAGGAGAGCCAGGCGATCTCCTTCTTGCCGAGGCTGCGCCCGGAGCCCTGGTAGGCGATGGAGGAGTCGATGTAGCGGTCGGAGACGACGACGGCGCCGCGTTCGAGGGCGGGCCGGATGACCTTGTCGACGTGCTGGGCGCGGTCGGCGGCGTAGAGGAGGGCCTCGGCGCGGGGGGCGGGCGAGGATTCGCCGCCGGAGTCGAGCAGGAGCGTGCGGATGCGCATGCCGATGTCGGTCGCGCCGGGCTCGCGGGTGAGGACGGCCTCGTAGCCGCGGAGCTTAAGCCACGCGGAGAGTTTGACGGCCTGAGTGGACTTGCCGGCGCCTTCGCCGCCTTCGAAGACGACGAAGAAGCCCTTGCTGTCGGTTGGGACGGCGAGGCTGATGGGCCGTCCGCGCAGGGAGGACCACAGGTCGGCGAGGACCGGGACGCCGGGCTTGTCGTCCATGCGGCGGAACGCGGCGACGCCGAGCCAGATGACGAGGACGGCCGCGGCGAAGAGCAACACTCGGGCCATGGAGATCTGGACGGTGGTGAAGCCGAGGTCGAGCTGGCGGGCGGCGTGCCAGCCGGCGAGGGGCGCGGCGGCGGTCATGGAGACCATGAGGATGACGCGGGCACTGACGGCGATGAAGGCGAACATGCGGCCGCGGATCACGTCTTCGACCTCGCGTTGGAGGAGCGTGATGCCGGCGAGGAACGCCATGCCGGCGCCGAGCCCGATGGTGACCGAGCCGATCAGGGAGACCCACAGCCAGGGGGCGAGGGCGTCGATGGCGAGTCCGGTGCCGGCGAGGACGATGCTCATGCCGAACCAGCGCAGGCGCGAGAGCTCCCGGATCATCTTCGGCCCGAGCGCGATGCCGAGACCGAGGCCGAGGAACAGGAAGACGGCGAGGATGTAGAAGGCGGCGTCGCCGGCGCCGATGTTGGCGGCGTAGAAGGTGCCGACGCCGATGAGGACGCCGGCGCCGCTGAAGGCGCCGAGCATGCCGAGGATGAGTCCGCGGACGCTGTCGCGGTCGCGCAGGTAGGTCCAGCTTTCGACGAAGTCGGCCCACATGGTGGTGCCGGATTTGATCTTGGAAGTGCCGTCGCGTCCGGAGATCTGCGGGATGAAGAAGTAGACGGTGATGGCGAGGATGCCGAACATGGCCGCGTCGATGTAGAGGGCCAGGACCATCGGTTGGGCCCAGGAGCCGAGGTTGGACCAGACGTTCGCGCCGCGTTCGAGGATGGCCAGGACGCCGAAGGCCAGCGGCGGAGCGAGGCCGTAGGTGGTGACGAGGCTGAGCTGATTGGCGGCCTCGTACTGCTGGGTCGGCAGCAGGTTCGGGACGGCGGCTTCCTTGGCGGGCGACCAGATGAGGACGGCGCCTTCGATGAGGAGCTGGCTGATCGCGAGCCAGGTGACGGTGATGGCGGTCGAGTTGGTGACGAGGTAGACGGTGGGGACCGAGGCGATGAGGACGAAGCGGGCGGTGTCGCAGGCGGCCATGGTCTTGCGGCGGTCGAAGCGGTCGGCGAAGACGCCGGCGACCGGTCCGAGGACGAGCGAAGGGAGGAGGCGCAGGACGATGGTGCCGGAGAAGGCCGCGCCCTTGGCGGCGGGGTTGTCGAACAGGGACTGGGCGAAGCCGGCGGTGGCGAACAGGGCGAGCCAGTCGCCGAAGGAGGCGAGGCCGAGCACGGTCCACAGGCGTCTGAACGGCCGGATCTTGAGCACCGTCTTCAGATCGGCTGTCGTGTTCGCCATGCCACTCCTCAAGTTCCGAAAGGCCGCGGGGTCGACTCTACGAGTCGCCCGGATGCGCTGGGGCCGCGCTGGGCCGACTCTTCAAGAAGGCCAGACGCCCCAAGGCCGCGCCGGGCCGACTCCTACAGAAGACCAGACGCCCTAAGACCGCGCTGGGCCGACTCTTCAAGAAGAGTAGTCGGCCCGGCGCGGTCTTGGGTTTCGGCGCATGCGTTCGAGAGTTCTACGACAGGCGGCGCGCCACGTAGTCGCAGACCACCCGCGTCGCCTCGGTGATGGCCGAGGGATCGCCTTCCGGGTCGCGCCGGAACGCCAGGCGGACCAGTGCCTGGCCGGTCTCGACGGCGACGGTGACGGTCTCGGACAGCAGTTGGTCGCCGCCGAGCCCGAAGCGCTTTTCCAGTCCGGTGAGCATTTGGCGGGCGATGTGGTCCCCGCCGGTGGTGACGGCGTCGGCGCGGCCCGGGTCGATGGCGTCGGCCAGGTGCAGGACCCGGAAACCGGGCGCGGTGCGGTACATGTGGACGTATTCGGCGACGGCGGCCTCGACGCCGACTCGCCAGTTTGCGGGCGGCTCGGCGTCGAACCGGGCCGAGAGGCGCTCGAAGTACAGGTCGATGTAGCGCTGGCTGAGCGCCTCGGCAAGTGAACGCTTGTCGCCGAAGAACTGATAGACCGATCCGATGGCGACGTCGGCGCGCTGGGCGATGGCCGTGGTCGACAGGCGGTCGTAGCCGACTTCCTCGATCAGGTCTGCGGCGGCGTCGAGCATCCTGCGGACGCGAGCGGCGCTGCGCTCCTGAACCGGCAGGCGCCTCAACGAGTGCGCGGCGCCGAATTTCGGCGTCGGCGACATCGTGGGCTGCCTTGCGGCTGGCACGGTAGCCGTGCTCATAGTGTTGTCTCCCCCCTCGTGATGACAAGTATCCCCATCATGGACGACTTGCCCGGATTTGAGGCACATTCCAGCCCGTGTCGCGAACAAATTTCTGGCTTGTCGTCACTTGCTGTGACCGTTCCAGCCGCCCTGGTGTCACTGACGGCTTGGTCACTAACGGGGGGATGGCGGTTGCCGCTCGGGTACCACCGACGGAAGGATTACGAGGGTTTTGCGCGTTGTGCGAGAGAGCGACCCGCAGAGAGGACGAGCCATTGAAGAACAGGCGAACCCCGGCATTCCGGGCCCGGTGCCGAAAGCCTCGCGTCACACGCGTCGCCATGGTCTCGGTCCACACCTCCCCGCTCGCCCAGCCGGGGACCGGCGACGCCGGAGGGATGAACGTCTACGTCCTCAACACCGCGCGCGAACTCGCCCGCGCCGGGATCGAGGTCGAGATCTTCACGCGCGCCACCAGCTCCGAGGAGCCGCCCACCGCCGAGGCGGCGCCCGGAGTGCTCGTCCACCACCTCCCGGCCGGCCCGTTCGAGGGCCTGTCGAAGAACGACCTGCCGACGCAGCTGTGCGCCTTCACGAACGGACTGCTCCGAGCGGAGGCACGCAACCCGGCCGGCCACTACGACCTCATCCACGCCCACTACTGGCTCTCCGGCCAGGCCGCGTGGGTCGCCTCCGAGCGGTGGGGCGTGCCGCTGGTGCAGACGTTCCACACGCTCGCGAAAGTGAAGAACGCGCAACTCGCCGACGGCGACAAGCCCGAGCCGCACACCCGCGTCATCGGCGAGGAGCAGGTCGCCTCCGAGGCCGACCTCATGATCGCCAACACCATGGCCGAGGCCACCGAGCTGCGCGACTACTACCAGGCCGACACGCGCCGCGTCGACGTCGTGCATCCGGGCGTGGACCTGGACGTCTTCTCCCCCGGCGACACCGACGCCGCGCGGCAGGCGCTGAACCTGCCGCGGAACGCCCTCGTGGTGGCGTTCGTCGGCCGCATCCAGCCGGCCAAAGCCCCCGACGTGCTGCTGCGAGGCATCGCGCGGCTGCGCCGGACCGACCCCGAGCTGGCCGATCGGATCGTCCCGGTGTTCGTCGGCGGCCCGTCGAACACCGACCTCTACTGGCTGCCGAAACTCGCCTGGGAGCTGGGCCTGGGCGAGCAGGTGCAGTGGCGGACTCCGCGCTCGGGCGAGGCCCTCGCGCAGGTCTACCGGGCCGCCGACGTGGTGGCCGTGCCGAGCTACAACGAGTCGTTCGGGCTGGTGGCCCTCGAGGCGCAGGCGAGCGGCACGCCGGTCCTGGCCGCACGCGTCGGCGGGCTGCCGACCGCGGTGGCCGAAGGGAAGTCGGGCCTGCTCGTCGGCAGCCACTCGCCCGACGACTGGGCCGGGGTGCTCAAGAAGATCCTGGGCGATGACGGCCTGCGCGCGAGCCTCGCCGCCGGCACGCGTCCGCACGCGGCCGCGTTCTCATGGGGCAACACGGCGGCCGGCATCCGCGCGGCCTACTTCCGGGCCGCCGAGATGCGCATGCGCTCGCGCCTGCGCGCCGCCAACTAGATGTATTGCCCCTAGGCTGAGACCGTGATGGAGCAACTGAAGGCCGCCCTGGACGAGACCGGCCTGGAGTATCGGGTCGAGGGCCCGCGCTCGGTGGCGCTGGCGCTGCCGGGCCAGCGCAAACTCGCGATCCCGTGCTCGCTGGTCGTGGAGGACCACGCTCTGCGTGTGGAGGCGTTCATCGCACGCAGGCCCGAAGAGAACCACGAGGGGGTCTGGGCCGAGCTGCTGCGCCGCAACGGCAGGCTGTACGCCGTCGCGTTCGCGATCGACGAGGTGGGCGATATTCACCTGGTCGGGCGGCTGCCACTCGCCTCGATCGACGCCGAGGAGCTCGACCGGGTCCTCGGCGCGGTCCTCGAGGCCGCCGACGAATCATTCAACGCCATCCTCGAACTCGGCTTCGCCGACTCCATCAGAAAGGAATGGCGCTGGCGCCTCGCCCGCGGTGAGTCCACCAAGAACCTTGAGGCCTTCCAACACCTGAAGCCGCGCGAGTGAACGCGCGGCTCTCGATGCTCGTCGGCGGGTCTAGTCGACGGTGCGGCGGCCCAGCGCGTGGATGAACCCGCCCAGGAGCAGGTAGGCCAGCGCGGCGAGGCCGTAGTTGATCAGCGCCTGGATCTTGGGGTTCTCCACGGTGAACATGTCGTGGAACAACCATGCGAACCAGTCGGCGACCGCTCCGATGAAGTCCACCAGCGGGTTGGCCGGGTTGGCCTCGAGCAGGATCAGGACCAGATAGAACAGGATGATCACCGCGATGGCGGCGAGGATCCCGGTGATGATCCGGACGGCGAGCGGGTAATAGCGGGTTCGGTGCAAGACCATTGTCGTCTCCTCAGGCCATGCGTGCGGGGGAAGCGACCGACCGGGTGCCGATCGTCCATAATCGTCTTTTGAGAGTTTTACCCGTTTCCTCTCGCGCTAACCCTTCACCTGCGATTCGTCGCTCAGAGCGACGCCGGACACATCGCGTGGGCGAGGGGGCGGCGCCGCCTGCGGCGGCGCGGCAGGATAGGGGCATGACCGCTACTCTCGTGCTGCTTCGCCACGGCGAAAGCGAATGGAACGCCAAGAACCTGTTCACCGGCTGGGTCGACGTCAAGCTGACCGCGGTCGGCGAGGACGAGGCCCGCCGCGGCGGGCGGCTGCTGGCCGAGGCCGACCTGCTCCCCGACGTCGTCCACACCTCGGTGCTGCGCCGCGCCATCAACTCCGCCGAGCTGGCGCTCAACGAGGCCGCCCGCTCCTGGATTCCCGTCAAGCGCCACTGGCGGCTCAACGAGCGCCACTACGGCGCCCTCCAGGGCAAGAACAAGGCCGAGGTCCGCGCCGAGTTCGGCGAGGAGCAGTTCATGACCTGGCGCCGCTCCTACGACACCCCGCCGCCGCCGATCGATGCCGACTCGGAGTTCTCGCAGTTCGGCGACCCGCGTTACGCGGACCTGGCCCCGGAGATCCTGCCGCAGACCGAGTGCCTCAAGGACGTGCTCGAGCGCATGCTCCCGTACTGGTACGACGGGATCGTGCCGGATCTCAGGGCCGGAAAGACCGTGCTCGTCGCCGCCCACGGCAACTCGCTGCGCGCGCTGGTCAAGCACCTCGACGGGGTCTCGGACGAGGACATCGTCGGCCTGAACATCCCCACCGGCATGCCGCTGCGCTACGAGCTCGACGACGAGACGCTCAAGCCGCTCGTCGCCGGCGGCGAGTACCTCGACCCGGAGGCGGCCGCCGCGGCCGCCGCGGCCGTCGCCGCCCAGGGGAAGAAGCAGTAACCCGCCGTTTCCCTTCGAGGAGGGTGAACGGAAGGTGACATGCACGACCGGCCCGGCGCCCAGCGTCGGGCCGGCGTCGTCAACGGACCGGAACGGCCCTGCGAGTGGATAAGCTGGAAACGTGCCGCACCATGATTCGAATCCACGGCCCCCGAAGCCGCGCAGGACCGCCGGCGGAGCGCTGGCGGGCCTCGCCGCCGGCGTCGCGTTCGGCGCCGCTTCGACCGCGTTCGCGCTCTCGAAGATCCGCAGGGCGGCAGGTCCGCGCCGCTCGGGCGCGAGCGTGTCGAGGGACCGCCGGCCGTGGGCCGCGGCCATCGACCTGCTGCGCACCGGCGTGTGCCTGGTCGACGAGACCAACCGCGTCCTGTACGCCAACAGCGCCGCGCGCGACGTGGGCCTGGTCGACGACGTCGAGATCACCTCGCTGACGCTGCGGGCGCTGCTGGCGCAGGCGAGGCGCTCGGGCCGATTCCGGGACGCCGAGCTGGACGTCCCCTCACCGGGCATGGGCGAGCCGTCGGCGGTGCGCGCGCGCATCACCCCGCTCGCCGAGGGCATGGCCGTGGTCGAGCTCCAGGACATCTCCGAGCTGCACCGCGTCGAGCGGGTGCGGCGCGACTTCGTGGCGAACATCAGCCACGAGCTGAAGACGCCGGTCGGGGCGATGCAGATCCTCTCGGAGGCGCTCAAGGACGCCTCGGAGGATCCCGACGCGGCGGCCCGCTTCGCCGACCGCATCCAGGCCGAGTCGGCGCGCATGAGCCATCTCATCAGCGATCTGTTGGAGCTCTCGCGCCTCCAGGGCGCCGAGAAGCTGCCCGATCCCGAGCCGGTGTCGGTCGACCGGATCGTCGCCGAGGCGTTCGACCAGACACGGATCGCGGCCGAGAAGAAGGGCATCGAGCTCAAGGTGAACGGCGTCTGCGGGCTCGAGGTGCTCGGCTCGGAGTCGCAGCTGGTGATGGCGATGAAGAATCTCGTGGACAACGCCATCGCGTATTCACCTGAGGAGACCAACGTCGAGGTGACCACCTCGCTGTGCCGTCCGAGCGGTTCGGTGGCCAAGTCGCAGACCGTGTGCATCGGGGTGCGCGACGAGGGAATCGGCATTCCCCCAGAGGAACTGGACCGGATCTTCGAGCGGTTCTACCGGGTCGACGCGGCGCGCTCCAGGGCCACCGGCGGCACGGGCCTCGGATTGGCCATTGTCAAACACGTCGCGGTGAATCACGGTGGTCGTGTCGAGGTGTCCAGCATGCCTGAATCTGGTTCAATGTTTACCTTGATGTTGCCTGCTCGTTCCCTTCCGGCCGACGTCAAGGCACCGGGCTCGGATGAAATCGACAGATCAGACAATGTTTGCTAGGGAAGGTTGACCCGTGACCCGCGTGCTCGTAGTTGAAGACGAGGAATCGTTCTCCGACGCCCTGTCCTACATGCTCCGCAAGGAGGGCTTCGAGGTGTCCGTCGCCGCCGACGGCGACGCCGCCATCAAGGAGTACGAGCGCACCGGCGCCGACGTGGTCCTGCTCGACCTCATGCTGCCGGAGAAGTCCGGCACCGAAGTGTGCCGCGAGCTGCGGGCGAACTCGAACGTCCCGATCATCATGGTCACCGCCCGCGATTCCGAGGTGGACAAGGTGGTGGGTCTGGAGCTGGGAGCGGACGACTACATCACCAAGCCGTACTCCTCGCGCGAGCTGGTGGCCCGCATCCGCGCGGTCCTGCGCCGCTCGGCCGAGCCCGACGACCCGATCGTCACGGTCCTGGAGGCCGGGCCGGTGCGCATGGACGTCGACCGCCACACCGTCTCGGTCGGCGGCGACGACGTGCAACTGCCGCTCAAGGAGTTCGAGCTGCTGGAGATGCTCCTGCGCAACGCCGGGCGGGTCCTCACCCGCGGCCAGCTCATCGACCGCGTCTGGGGCGCCAACTACGTCGGCGACACCAAGACCCTCGACGTGCACGTCAAGCGCCTGCGCTCCAAGATCGAGCCCGAGCCGGGCAAGCCGCGGCACCTGGTGACGGTCCGGGGCCTGGGCTACAAGTTCGACCCGCACGCCTGACAGGGCCTGGGCCACGAGTTCGATCCCCACGCACCATGCACAGGGGGCCCGGGCCATCAGTCCGACCCGCATGCCTAGCGCTCACTGGTGCGCAACCGTCACGGTGGCATAGGCTCACGGCGTGACTTTCGCTCCCTCGGACGCCCGATACGAATCCATGCCGTACCGCCGCAGCGGGCGCGGCGGCCTCAAGCTGCCCGCCATCTCGCTCGGCCTGTGGCACAACTTCGGTGACACCCGGCCGCACGAGACGCAGCGCGACATCCTGCGCCGCGCCTTCGACCTCGGCGTGACGCACTTCGACCTGGCCAACAATTACGGGCCGCCCGCCGGCTCCGCCGAGGAGCACTTCGGCCGGCACCTGTCCGCGGACTTCCGGCCGTACCGCGACGAGCTGGTGATCTCCTCGAAGGCCGGCTACAGGATGTGGCCGGGCCCGTACGGCGACTTCGGCTCGCGCAAGTACCTCATCGCCTCACTCGACCAGTCGCTGGCGCGGATGGGCCTGGACTACGTCGACATCTTCTACCACCACCGGCCCGACCCCGACACGCCGCTGGAGGAGACCATGGGCGCGCTCGACGCGATCGTGCGCTCGGGCAAGGCGCTGTACGTCGGCGTCTCGAACTACAACGCCGAACAGGTCAGGGCCGCCGCGGCGCTGTTGCGCGAGCTCGGCACGCCGCTGCTCATCGACCAGCCGTCGTACTCGATGTTCAACCGCTGGACCGAGCGCGACGGCCTGCTCGACGCGCTCGAGGAGGTCGGCGCGGGCTGCATCGCGTTCAGCCCGCTCGCCCAGGGCCTCTTGACGAACCGCTACCTCGACGGCATCCCCGCGGACTCGCGGGTGCGCACCAGCCAGTTCCTCGGCGAGGACGCGCTCGACGACGCCACCATGGAGCGCGTCAAGGGCCTCAACGCCATCGCCGCCGAACGCGGCCAGTCGCTGGCGCAGATGGCGCTGGCCTGGGCGCTGCGCGACGAGCGCATGACGAGCCTCATCATCGGCGCGAGCAGCGTCGCTCAGTTGGAGGACAATGTCGCCGCGGTCGGCGGGCTCGAGTTCAGCGACGACGAGCTGGCCGCGATCGAGCGCTACGCCGTCGGATAGGCACGACGCCGACCCCGCACCGGTGCCACCGCACCGCGACACTGTACGCATGACACTGCGCCTCCGAGGCGAGTACTTCTCGGGGAGGAGGCCGCTGTGCAGTGAATCCTTCGGACGGGGGACGTGGCGAACGGCCCGCCACTTTAGTGTGAAGGCATGCTCGAAATCAAGAACCTCAAGAAGAGGTTCGGCGACACGATCGCCCTCGACGGGGTGTCGCTGTCGGCCGAACCGGGCGAGGTGGTGGGCTTCGTCGGCGCCAACGGCGCCGGCAAGACCACCACCATGCGCATCGCAATGGGCGTGCTCGCCCCCGACTCCGGGGAGATCGCCTACAACGGCGCGCCGCTCGGAGCCGAACACCGCCGCCGCTTCGGCTACATGCCCTCCGAACGCGGCCTCTACCCCAAGATGAAGACCGCCGACCAGGTCGCCTACTTCGGTGAGCTGCACGGCATGAGCCGCGCCGACGCCAAGCGGTCCACCGGCGAACTGCTCGAGCAGCTCAACCTCACCGACCGCGCCGGAGACAACGTCCAAGACCTCTCGACGGGCAACCAGCAGCGCGTCCAGCTCGCCGTCTCGCTCGTCCACGAACCCGAGCTGCTCATCCTCGACGAGCCGTTCTCCGGGCTCGACCCGATCGCCGTGGACGTCATGGGCACCACGCTCAAGGAGCGCGCCGCCGCAGGCGCCCCCGTCATCTTCTCCAGCCACCAGCTCGACCTGATCGAGCGGCTGTGCGACTCGGTCGTCATCATCGGTTCGGGCAGGATCATCGCCGCCGGGACCGTCGAAGAGCTCAAGGCCCGCGAGGTCCGGTACCTGCGCGTCCACGTCGAGACCGCCGAGGACCTGACCGCCTCGCTGCCGGGCACCGTCACCCGAGACGGCGACGACTACCTCGTCGAGGACGCCGACGATCAGGAGGTGCTGCGGATCGCCGCCGCCGCCGGCCGCGTCACGCACTTCGCCTACGACCAGCCCACCATCGCCGAGATCTTCCGAGAGGCCGTGTTGAAATGAGCGCCCCGAACTCCGAGATGTCCAGGATGCGCGGCCTGATGCTCGTCGCCGGCCGGGAGATCCGCGTCCGCGGCCTGTCCAAGGCCAACATCATCAGCCTCATCGTCACCGTCGTCATCGTCGGCGTCCTCGCCGCACTGCCGACGATCATCGGCGGCGACGACGAGCCCGCCGAGATCGGGCTGGCCGGTGAGAACGCCCCTGCCATGGCGGCGCAGCTCGACGCCGTCGGCGACTACGAGGTCACCGAGTACGGCAGCGCCGAGGAGGCCGAGGACGCGGTCCTCGACGGCGAGGTCGAGGCCGCCGTCGCCGACGGCACGCTCTACAGCGAGGACGGCGTCAACGCCGAGCTCCAGGCCGTGCTCGACTCGGCCTGGCAGGCCGCGACCGTCCAGACCAGACTCTCCGATGCCGGGCTCTCGCCCGAGCAGATTCAGCAGGCGCTCGCGGCCGAGCCGCTCGAGGAGGTCTCGCTGTCCGAGGACGGCGTCACCGGCACGCTCGACTACTTCACCGGCCTGATCATCTCCATCGTCATGTTCATGATGCTCATGACGCCGGTCCAGTACATCGCCATGGGCGTCGTCGAGGAGAAGTCCAGCCGCATCGTCGAGATCCTGCTGACGAGCCTCAAGCCGTGGCAGCTCTTGGGCGGCAAGGTGATCGGTCTCGGCGTCATCTCACTGGTCAACCTCGTCGCCATCGTCGCCGTCGGTCTCGGCGTCGCGGCCGGCACCGGAATGCTCGACAACCTGCCCGAAGGCACGGCCTCGGCCGCGCTCTCGTCGATCGGCTGGTGGCTCATCGCCTTCGCGCTCTTCGGCACCCTCGCCGGCGGCGTCGGCTCGCTCGTCTCCCGCCAGGAGGACGCCGGCTCGGTGCTGACCCCGCTCATCATGTCGCTGACCCTCAGCTACGTCGGCGCGATCTTCCTGCTGAACGCGCCGACCAGCACGTTCGCGCAGGCGCTGTCGATCGTGCCGCCGTTCTCGGCCATCGCGATGCCGACCCGCATGGCGATCGCCACGGTCCCGGCCTGGGAGATCGCGCTGTCGATCGGCCTGCTCGCCCTCGCCGCGGTCGGCGCGCTCGCGATGGGCGCGCAGCTGTACAAGCGCAGCGTGCTGTACACCGGCTCGCGCCTCAAGCTCACCGAGGCGCTCCGGCGCGCGGCCTAGGCGCGGACGAACGGCGGCCCGGCACCTGTGAGGTGCCGGGCCGCCGTCATCGTCGCTGGTCACTCGTTCGGGAAGGAGCGGGCCGCCACGCTCCGCACGGTCTACTCGTTCAGGAAGAAGAAGTACCCGAGGAAGACGATCAGCAGCGCGTACGCGATCGGGTGGATCTCGCGCCAGCGTCCCTTCGCGACCATGGTGAGCGGGTAGAACAGCAGGCCGAGCGCGATGCCGTTGGCGATCGAGTACGTCAGCGGCATGGCGACGACGGTGATGAACGCGGGTATCGCGAACTCGAGCCTGTCCCACTCGATGCCGCCGAGCTGCGTCGCCATGAGCACCCCGACGATGATGAGCGCCGGGGCCGTGACCTCGGAGTTGTTCGCCACCAGGCCGAAGATCGGGAAGGCGATGAGCGAGACCAGGAACCACGCCGCGGTCGTCACCGAGGTCAGGCCGGTGCGCCCGCCGGTCGCCACGCCCGCCGTCGACTCGATGTAGGAGGTGGTGGTGGAGGTGCCCAGGACCGCGCCGCCCATCGTGGCGATCGAGTCGGCCGCCAGCGCGCGGCCGGCGCGGGGCAGTTTGCCGTCCCGGAGCATCCCCGCCTGTCCGGCGACGGCGAACAGCGTGCCGGCGGTATCGAAGAAGTCGACGAACAGCATGGTGAGGACCACGATGACCATCTGCGTGGTGAAGGCGTCCTCGAAACCGGTGAAGGCCGCGCCGAACGCGTTCAGGTTCGGGGCGGTCGACTCGGCGAGGTTCCAGTCGATGACGCCGGTCGCCAGGCCGAGGACGAGAGTGGCGAGCATGCCGTAGAAGACGCCGCCCTTCCAGCCCAGGACGAGGCACACGACGGTGGCGGCGAGGCCGAACAGCGCCAGCAGGGTCGGCCCTGAGGTGAAGTCGCCGAGGGCGACGAGGGTGGCCTCGTCGGCGACGACGATGCCGGCGCCCTGGAGGCCGATGAAGGCGATGAACAGGCCGATGCCCGCGCCGGTGGCGAGCTTCAACTGGGCCGGGATCGCGTTGATGATCGTCTCGCGCACGCCGGTCACGGCGAGGATGAAGAACAGCACGCCCGACACGAGCGTGCCGGTGAGCGCGGTCTGCCAGGGGATGCCCATGCCGACGACGACGCTGAACGCGAAGAAGGCGTTGAGGCCCATGCCGGGCGCGAGGGCGATCGGGTAGCGGGCCCACAGGCCCATGACGAGGCAGCCGAGCGCCGAGGCGAGCGCGGTGGCCGTGAAGATCGCGCCGGGGTCGGGCGCGGCGTCGGGGCCGAGGATGTCGGCGACCCCGAAGCTGAGGATGCCGGGGTTGACGGCCAGGATGTAGGCCATCGCGAGGAATGTGGTGGTGCCCGCGAGCACTTCGCGCCGCCAGGAGGTCCGGTTCTCGCTGAGGCGGAAGTAGCGGTCGAACGCGCCCGGTCGTTCCGGGCGCGCCTGTTCTTCGGTTTCTTCAGTTGCCATTGGGCATCTCCTGGGTAAGGTGCCGGGCAGCTGGCACCTCGGGAGTGGTCGTGGACGGGATCGGCGCTGAACCTGCGGGTAATTTACCGTGTCCGGCGGCGCTTGGCGAGGCGCCGTGAGGCGCAAGGAGTGCGAGCGAGCGCCGGGATCAGACGAGAATGACGCCCCGGAACCAAGGGGGGAAGGTTCCGGGGCGTCTAGGGTCGAGCCCCCGGTGGCAGGATTCCGGGGGCTCGACAAGGACCGCACCGTCAAGCAGCGGGCGGTAGTCCTGGGAATCTCGTCCCTGAGACAGTTGCTAAACGCGGGAGCGCTTCACTCGGTTGCATAACGTTTAGATAACGGACTCGGAGGTTCGCGAGACCCTCGGCTACCAGTCCTGCGCGGCCTGACGACGACGCATCATGAGGAACAGCACGGCACCGCCGGCGGCCAGCGCGGCGGCCGAGACCAGGGCGATGGTCAGCGGGGCGCCGGTGGTCGGCAGAACGCCGCCGGCCGGGGTCGTCGACTCCTCGCCGGGAACCGTGGTGGAGGCATCGCCGGGAACCGAGGTGGTGGCATCGCCGCCGGGGGAGGTCACGTCGTCACTGGGGGACGGAGTCTCGCTCGGGGGCGTGGTGGTCGAGCCGTCGTCCGGAACCTCGCCGGCGCAGGTGTGCGTGACGTGGAAGGTGTCGCCCTTGTCGCCGCCGATCACCTCGGCGACGGCGTCGACGAGGATCGAACCGGCGGGCGCCTCGACATAGGCGTGCTTGAACTGCGTGCCGTTGGCGGTCGACATGATCTCGGCGTCGACGTCGAAGCGGTTGCCGTCGCCGTCCTCGAAGGTGGCGGTCACCGACACGAAGGCCTCACCGGACCTGCTCGGCAGGATGAACACCCAGCCGTCGGCGTCGTCGGGCTTGTCAGCGGGGATCTGGTCGCCCGTGCCGCACTTGCCGGTCTCCCAGTCGCCCTCGTTGACGCTCAGACCCTTGTGCGTCTCCTTGAGGTGCTCGGTCGTAGTGCTCTGTGCCTGCGCGGGCGCGGCCGCGGTCAGGGCGAGTGCGATGCCGGCCGCTCCTGCAGCGGCCAGCGTTCCGAGCTTCTTGATGGGCTGCTTGAATTTCACGTTTCGGTTCTCCGTAATCGATCTGCCGTGGGATCAAACGTGCCGGGTTCGATGTGGGCAATTGGTCAACGCGCGTGTGGCACGTGAGGTTGCATTGCTTTTGCGTAACGACCCGTTCGGCCGATCCGGGCTGGGCCGCCCGGTGCGACCGGGCGGCCACGCAGTGAAATCCTAGATGCATGTCGGATGACTTGAAACTGACCTACGATGGCGCGTCGGAGGTCTGGCACGAGGGCCTCGCGATCGGGAACGGCCGGCTCGGCGCGATGCTCGTCGGCGAGCGGATCACCCTCAACGAGGACGGATTCTGGTCGGGGACCGGCGGTTGGGCCGTCCCCGAGGGCGTCGAGGGTATCGCGGCCGAGGCCGCCGAGGCGGTGCGGCGCGGCGAGCTGCACGCTGCCGACCAGTTGCTCACCCGGCTTCAGGGCGAGAGCACGCAGGCCTATCAGCCCGCCGGGGCGCTGCGCGTCACCCACTCCGACGAGAGCGAAGGCGAACGGCGCGAGCTCGATCTGCGCGACGGCGTCGCGACCGTCACGCGCGGGCGGGTGCGGTGCGAGGCGCTGGCGTCGGCCGGGTTCGGCGTGCTGGCGCTGCGGTGGAGCGCGGAGGAGGCGTTCGACCTCGAACTCGACTTCGAATGGCCGCACCAGGGCGGCTCGACGCTCGTCGACTTCGACGAGCTGACCTTCACCGGGCGCGCGCCGCGCAGTGTCGCGGGCGGCGAGGCGGACTACTCCGATCCATCCGGGACCCTGGGCGTCTGCCTGAACGCGCAGTTGCGCTGCGACGGCGATCTGGCGCCGCGCGGCGGCGGCTTCCGCTTCACCGGCTGCCGCGAGGCCGTGGTATTCCTGGCGATGCGCTCGGCCGCCGACCCGAACGAGCTGCTGCCGCAGGTCCAGCGGGAGTCGCGCCACGCCGCGGCGAACGGGTGGAAGACGGTCTACGACGACCACGTCGCCGAGCACCGGGCGATCATGGACCGCGTGCGGTTCGCCGTCGGCGCCAACGCCCCCGAGGCGACCACCGACGAGCGGCTGCGCCGAAGCGCCGGCGGGGAGCGCGACGAGGCGCTCGCGGTGCTGGCCTTCCAGTTCGGGCGGTACCTGCTGGCGGCCTCGTCGCGGCCGGGCACGCAGGCCGCGAACCTTCAGGGGATCTGGAACGACGAGATCACCCCGCCGTGGAACTGCGACTACACGACCAACATCAATGTCGAGATGAACTACTGGCCGGCCGAGACGTGCGGTATGCCGGAGTTCCACGAGCCGCTGTTCGACCTCGTCGACGACCTGGCGCGCACCGGCCGGGAGACGGCCGAGCGGCTCTATGACGCCCGCGGCTGGTGCTGCCACCACAACACCGACTTCTGGCGGCTGACCACGCCGTGCGACGGGCGCGCCTGCTGGCAGAACTGGCCGATGGCCGGGCTGTGGCTGTGCATGCACATCGCCGAGCACTGGCGGTTCACGCTCGACGAGGAGTTCCTCGCCGACCGGCTCGGCGTCGTGCTGGGGGCGGCGCGGTTTGCGCTCGACCGGCTCAGCGAGGGTTCGAACGGCACGCTCGTCACCAATCCGGCATCGAGCCCGGAGAACGAGTTCGTCACGCCCGAGGGCAATGCGGCGATCGACGAGACGACGGCGATGGACGCGACGCTGGTGCGCGAGCTGTTCGAGTTCGTGCTCGAGGCCGCAGACGTCGTCGCCGAGACCGTCCACGGCGAGAGCCTCGCCGTGGTCACCGAGGTCAGGCGGGCGCTGCCGCGCCTGGCCGGGGTCACGATCGGCTCCGACGGCCGCATCCTGGAGTGGGCCGCCGAGCGCGAGGAGGCCGAGGCGCACCACCGGCACGTCTCGCACCTGTACGGGGCCTATCCCGGTTCGTCGTTCACCGAGTCACCGGAACTGATGGACGCGGCGAGGCGGAGTCTGGAAGCGCGCGGCGACGCCGGGACGGGCTGGTCACTGGCGTGGAAGACCGCTTTGTGGGCCAGGCTCGGTGACGGGGACCGTGCGCATGCGCTGCTCGGGGAGTTCCTCACGCCGGTCGGCCACCGCAAGTCCGATGCGGAGTACGCGGACGGCGGGGTCTACTCGTCGCTGCTGTGCGCGCATCCGCCGTTCCAGATCGACGGGAACTTCGGGACCACGGCGGCGATCGCCGAGATGCTGGTGCAGTCGCACCGCGCCAAGGACGGCCTGCCATTGATCGAGGTGCTCCCGGCGCTGCCGAGCGCCTGGCCGGACGGGGAGGTCGCGGGGCTGCGGGCGCGGGGCGCGGTGACGCTGAGCCGGCTGCGCTGGGCCGGCGGCGAGGTCGCCGAGCTGGAGTTGGAGGCCACGGCGCAGACGCGGGTGTGGGTGGCCGTGCCGGGCGCCGAGGCGATCGAGGTGCGGCTGCAGGCCGGTGAGCGCTGGCGCCGGTAACGACGGGCAAGGGGGCGGCCGGGCTCCCCTGTAGGAGGGCCCGGCCGCTGGGTATGAACAGGTATGCAGGTGTGCTCTCGGGTCAGCAGTTGAACGAGGACGTCTCACCGAACAGCGTGATGCCGCAGACGCTCCAGTTGAACGCGCCGGTGGCGTCGGCGTTCAGCAGCGCGACGCCGTTGTCGGAGCCCACGGGCTCCTCCTCGGCGGCGATCGCGTTCTCACATTCGACGCCTTCGGTGGTCGAAGCCGCGGCGACACCGCAGACTTCCCATCGTGCGGCGTTCCGCAGGTCGACGTTGGCCACTGCCGGAAGGTCCTCGTAGCCTTCCGGCGCATCGGGAACGGCGACGCCATACGACTCGGCGTCGTAGTTCCCCGTGCCGAACAGGCCCTGGCAGGCCGGGTCCACGAACGTCCCCGTGGGCTGCTCGCCGCAGAGCACGGGCAGCATCGATGCTTGGTCGGTCTCCAGGGAGACCAGGGTCAACCAGTCCGGTGTCGAGGCCGCGGCCGTCCCGCACGGGATGGCCGCTGCGGCGGCGGCCGCGGCGGAGGCCGCGACAATGGTCTTGTATCGCATCTCTTCTTTCGACCTAACCGTCGGGTTTGCTGTGGAACCTTGCCGGGTCCTCGGCGGTGCGGCTTAGTAGTCGCCCTGGTCGTGGCCCTTGGACCGGTCGTCGTCGTCGTAGTCGTGATCGTGGTCGTGATCGTGGTCGTCGTCCTCGTGGCCCCAGCTGTCGATGTGGTCGTAGTTGAGGCACTGCTGCTCGAGCGACGGCGAGACGGCGATGTTCTGGCCGCAGATCTGCCAGTGCAGCGCGCTCGAGGCGTCGGCGTTCACCAGCGAGGTGTCGCCGGCGTCGACCTGCGACTGCGGGCCCTCGCCGATGTGGTCGCGGTTGTCGCAGACCTGGCCGATCGACTGGGCGAAGACGTTCTGCCCGCAGATCTGCCAGTGGGCCAGGCTCGAGGCGTCCAGGTTGACCAGGCTCGTGTCACCGGCGTTGACGCCGGAGTTCTGGGCCATGGCCGGAGCGGCGGCGCCGAGTGCCGCGATGCCCGCTGCGGCGAATGCCGCCGTGGTGATGGCTGTACGCATGATGTTGAAATTCCCCGTTCTTGGATCGGAAGAGGCGGGCCGGACGGCCCGCCCCTCGGGACGTGGCTACTGTGCCCAGGCCGGCATGTGGTCGTAGTTGAGGCACTGCTGGTCGAGCGACGGCGAGACGCCGATGTTCTGGCCGCAGATCTGCCAGTGGGCCAGGTCCGAAAGGTCGACGTTGCCGACCGAGCTGTCGCCGGCGTTGACCTGCGACTGCGGGCCGTGGCCGATGTGGTCGCGGTTGTCGCAGACCTGGCCGATCGACTGGGTGAAGATGTTCTGCCCGCAGATCTGCCAGTGCAGCGCGCTCGAAGCGTCCAGGTTCAGGACGCTGTGGTCACCGGCGTTGACGCCGGAGTTCTGGGCCATCGCCGGAGCGGCGGCGGCGGACGCCGCGGCGAGGCCGGCGACCGTGGCGATGACGAATGTGGACTTGCGCATTGATGTTCCCCCGGTTGATTGCTGAGATTCGTTCGGTCCGAAACCGGGGCGGGCGGCCAGACCCGCCCCGCTTTCAGGTCTTATTGAGCGTGGGCGTCGATGTGGTCGTAGTTGAGGCACTGCTGCTCGAGCGAGGGTGCCACGACGATGTTCTGGCCGCAGATCTGCCAGTGCAGCGCGCTCGAGGCGTCGGCGTTCACCAGCGAGCTGTCGCCGGCGTTGACCTGCGACTGCGGGCCCTCGCCGATGTGGTCGCGGTTGTCGCAGACCTGGCCGAAGGAGTTGGCGAGAACGTTCTGGCCGCAGATCTGCCAGTGGGCCAGGCTCGAAGCGTCCAGGTTGACCAGGCTCATGTCACCGGCGTTGACGCCGGAGTTCTGAGCCATGACGGGGGCGGCAGCACCGAAGGCGGCGACTCCGGCGGCGGCTGCGGCGATGGTAAGAACCTTGCGCATGATGCTTTTCGTTTCCTTCTTGGTTGTGCGCCCGAGCATTCGGACGTCTTCCTTTGGATTCGGCCGGACTTCATGTGAAGGCAGCCGGTGTGGGCCTGACGCGCGCCGGCGCGCCGGTACCGCCGAGGCGGTGGCCCCGGGCGATGCGACCGGTGGGATCGAAGAGCACTTCGAGTGCGCTGCGGACTCCCCGCGCCGACGCGCGGAGGCGCTAGTCCGGGGCGACGGACAGCTCGGCGGCGCGGTCCATTGGCCGCCCCAATTCCCCGACCACCGCTCGAGCGAACGACACCTGTTCGCCGTGGGTGGCCGAGGAGACTTCGACGGCGGACTGACCGCCGTCCACACTGATACCGGCGGTCGAGCCAGTGGCTCCACCGGGGATGATCTTCAGGCCGGGCTGCGTGGGGCCGTGATCGTTCCACGGCGTTGCGTTCCACGGCTTGCCGGCGTCCGCGTCCGGGACGCGCTGCGATCCGTCGTTCGGATCCGTCTGCTGCTCGCCCACAGGGGCGGCAGCGCACTCGAGGCCGGCGGCCGACCGGTCGTTCGACACTCCTTGGAGTGCCGCCGCCACCTCGGTGGAGCCGTCGCCATGCTGAAGTGTGGTGAAGCTCGGCTGTCCTTGTCCGAAGGCGCCGACGCTCCCGGGAAGCGTCGAGTCGCTCAACGGCACAAGGCCATCGGTCACCAGTCGCGCCAACGCTTTGACCTCGTCGGTCGCGGGCGCGACAGTCTTGTAGACACCGGACACCGCGTCATCGGGACCCTCCGTGATGGAGGCCGTCCCCTCGGCCAGGGTTCCCAGCAGCGGTGTCACCACTTCAGCGGCGCTGTCTCCTACGGACTTGCCGTTCGACTGATTCGTTCGCGCGTCGTCGTGCAATGCGGTGCGCACGGATTCCACCGGCTCATCCACCAACGACCCCACCGGTGCCGCCAGACCCGACACCAGCCCCGGTGACGTCCCCTCGTCCGCCGGTGCCCGAGATCCCTGCTGGTTGTGCGGGACCAGTCGCGCGGCCAGGCGCGACATTTCGGACACCTCTGCGGAGAGCGGATCAGTCACCGCGGCAAGGCCTGTAACCTCGGTGGTTTCGTCCGATGCCCAAGCGGTGGTCGCCATGCCCAGGGCCCCCAAGAGAAGGGAACCGAATGCTCCGAGCGCGGCACCAAGGAGGAGCCGGGGCACGCCAAGGCGGCGAGCGATCTCGCAGCCCCGCCTGATGCTTCCCATGATCTCCCCCGTCGTCCTGAACCTGAACGCGAGCGGCGCAACCGCTCGCATCTAGAAGAACGAAACTGGCCGAATCGGGGATACGGGGTGAGGGATATTTTCTGCTCCGAATTTGGATGAAAAGGACTCACGAATGGCCCCGTGTCCCACCGAGCACTGGTTAACAGATTGTTTACACGGCTTCAACGCAGGAGAAATTGCAGCTTGGGAGCGTGACAGCGTCGCACGCATCCAGAGTGAAGGGCTCCTACCTCATGGCTATCAAGGCCGAGTACATCTGGCTCGACGGCACCGAGCCGACCGCCAAGCTGCGTTCCAAGACCAAGATCCTCACCGACGGCGCCGAGCCGCCGATCTGGGGCTTCGACGGCTCCTCGACGAACCAGGCCGAAGGCAACTCCTCCGACTGCGTCCTCAAGCCGGTCAAGGTCGTCCCCGACCCCATCCGCGGCGGCGACAACATCCTGGTGCTGTGCGAGGTGCTCGACACCGACTTCACGCCGCACCCCACGAACACCCGAGCCGCCACCGCCGAGACGGCCGAGAAGTACGCCGCCCAGGAGTCCTGGTTCGGCATCGAGCAGGAGTACACCTTCATGGTCGGCTCGCGGCCG
The DNA here is from genome assembly GCF_054776215.1 of Glycomyces tarimensis. Lineage (NCBI taxonomy): Bacteria > Bacillati > Actinomycetota > Actinomycetes > Glycomycetales > Glycomycetaceae > Glycomyces > Glycomyces tarimensis. The sequence goes on along the minus strand of NZ_BAAHCB010000005.1, from coordinate 320,674 downwards.
CTGGGCTTCCCTGAGGGCGGCTACCCGGCCCCGCAGGGCGGCTACTACTGCGGGGTGGGCGCCGACGAGATCTTCGGGCGCCAGATCGTCGAGAAGCACCTCGACAACTGCCTGGCCGCCGGACTGCCGATCTCGGGCATCAACGCCGAGGTCATGCCGGGCCAGTGGGAGTTCCAGGTCGGTCCGGCCTCCGCACTGGACGTCTCGGACTCGCTGTGGTTGGCGCGCTGGCTGCTGTACCGCACCGCCGAGGAGTTCGGCGTGTCGGCGACGATCGACCCGAAGCCGGCCAAGGGCGACTGGAACGGCGCCGGGTGCCACACCAACTTCTCCACCAAGGCGATGCGCGAGGACTACGAGCCGATCATCGCGGCCTGCGAGGCCCTGGGCTCGAAGGCCGAGGAGCATGTGGAGCACTACGGCCACGGCATCGACGAGCGCCTGACCGGCCAGCACGAGACGGCGCACTGGAGCCAGTTCTCCTACGGCGTCTCCGACCGCGGGGCCTCGATCCGCATCCCGTGGCAGGTCGAGAAGGACAAGAAGGGCTACCTGGAGGACCGCCGCCCGAACGCCAACATGGACCCGTACACCGTCACCCGCATGATGGTCGACACGGTCTGCAGCGCCCTCGAAAAGAAGGGCCTCGTCTGAGCGACCGACAGGACGAGCCTCGGGCCGGGAGCCGCTCGGCGGCTCTCGGCCAGTTCGTCACTTGCTCGACAACGGTCAGCGGCCGGGAAGCGTGACCCCCAGCGAGGCCACCCGGCGCAGCAGCGCCTCGTGCGAGAAGCGCTCCTCGACGACGGCGAAGGCGCGGTCGCGCTGCTCCTCGTAGGCACCGCGGTCGCGCACGAGCGACCGGACCGTGTCGGCGACCTCGCCGGGTTCGCAGTAGATCGCGCCCGGGCCGAACAGATGCTGGAAGCGGCGGTCCATCACCACGGGCACCCCGGCGGCCATCGCCTCGAGCGGGGCGATGCCGAAGGCCTCGCGCCCTTCGGCGGCGATGAAGTACACCATCACGTCGAGGCCGTGAAGGAAATCCCTGGCGTCCATCGACCCGAACGGGTGAACCGTCCAGTTCGTAGGGAGACGTCCGAGGCGCTGCTCGACGGTCGCGGCGCCGCCGAGGACGCGCACCTCGAAGTCCTCGTCACCGGGGTAGCACGCCCGCAGGTCCTCGGCAGTCTCCGGCCATTTGAGCGCGTGGTCCCTCGAGTGGCGCCCGATACGGATCGGGCCGCCGGTCGCGGGTCGGCCCTCGCGCCGCCACAGAGCCGGGTCGAGGCATTCGTGCCAGTCCTCGGGAGCGAGGTCGACGTCGGTGATCTCGTCCGCGTGGTGCTCGACGAGCGCGCGGCGGACCATCGGCCCTACGGGATGCCAAGAGCAATCGCCGACCCACTCGTCGAGGCTCTCCTTGACCCGGCGGACGTCCCAGGCCTCCTCTTGACCGCCTTCGGAGCCGTAGAACTTGAACGGGGTCTGGTTGACGACGAGGACCGTCCTCGCCGCGGTGATCCGCGGCATGTCGTCGCGGCGCCGCAGGACGACGGTCGGCAGGCGGACGATCATGAGGTCGCAGGCGACGGTGTCCCAAGGAGTCAGCATGCGCACCAGCTCGCCGTCGACGAGCGAGGCGACCTTCTCGTGGACGGGGCGTGCCACGTCCCAGTGGAAGACTGGGTGGTGGAGCAGGCCGACGCGCAGTCCAGCGTCGCGGTAGGCCCGAATCTCCTCGGCGTTGGCGGTCGTGTTGCCGCCGGGGAGCGCGAAGTGCGAGACGATGACGATGTCCAGCTCGAGGCGGATGTCGGCAGCTTTCGCACGCCGCCGGCGTTCCTGCCAGTCGATCAGGGCCGCGCCGGCCTCGAGCCGCACCGCCGCGGTCTCGTCGGTGTCGCTCAGCAGTCGGCGCAGGTCCGGCGCGGCGGCCGTCGAGAAGCCGTGCTCGAGTCGGCCAGTGAGCTTGCGGAGCATCTTGCGCCGGCTCGTGGTGACCGTGCCGATCGGCGGAATGGGCTCGGGCTTCTCGGATCGCCGTTCCATCATCGTCCCTTCACCACGGTCGCTTCAACGCCGACGCCGAGCGCGGCGGCCCGGCGCAGCAGCGCCTGGTAGGAGAAGTCCCGTTCGACCTTGCCCACGGCCCGCTCGGCCTGCTCGGCGTACAGCTCGGGGTGGTCCATGAGCTCGCGGACGCGGGCCTGGACCTCCCACGGTTCGCAGTAGACAGCTCCGTCACCGAACAGCGGCTCGAAGCTGCGAGGCAACACGCAAGGCAGGCCGACCGCCATGGCTTCGAGCGGTGTCCGGCCGAAGGCCTCGTCGCCGGATTCGGCGATGAAGAAGACGACGACGTCCAAGCCGTGGAGGAACTCCTTCGGTTGCATCGAGCCGAACGGCAGCACCGTCCAGTTCTCGGGCAGGCGGCGCAGGATGCGCCTGGCAGCCTTGGCTCCGCCGAGCACGTGGATCTCGAAGTCCTCCGAGGCCGGGTAGCAGGCGAGGATCTCCTCGGCCGACTCGGGCCATTTGCGGACGTGGTCGCGGGCGTGGCGGCCGATCCGGATCGTGCCGGTGTCGGCACGGCGCCGCTCGCGTCGCCATTCCTCGACGTCGAGGACGCCGTACCAGTAGTCGTCGGCCAGATCGATGCCGTCCATCTCGGCGGCGTGCTCGCCTTCCAGGAGACCGCGCACCACCGGGCCCTGCGGATACCAGGTGTGCTCGCCGAGCCAATTGCGCAAGTTCTTGTGGACGGTGCGGATGTCCCAGGTCAGGCGCCGACCATCAGTGGGGCCGTAATACTCGTACGGCGGCTGGTTGACCACGAGGATCGTCCGACGCGCGTTCATCTCGGGCAAGTCGTCCATGGGCCGCATCATGATCCTGGGGAATCGCACGATCGCCAGATCGCACCTCACCGTGTCCCGCGCGGAGATCCAGACGACGCCGTCATCGGCGAGCAGATCCCTGATCTTGTGGTTCAGCGGCCGGTCCAACGGCCAGTCGTAAACGGGGTGGTGCACGAGTCCCACTCGCAGGCCCGCCTGGCGGAAGGCGCGGATCTCCTCCGCGCTGGACGAGGAGCTGCCGCCGGGGAGCATGAAGTTCGATACGACGACGACGTCGAGTTCCAGGACACGACGCTCCGCGGCGGCATCGAGGTCATACCAGTCGGCCAGGACTTCCATCGCGGCGAGCCGGTGCGCCGGCGCCTGCCGGGCGTCGTTCGCGATCTCGGTCAAGTGCCTGATCGCCTCCTCGGACCAGCCTTCGTGGAGCCGACTCGTCCACAACCGCAGTTCCTCGGCCTGCCACTCGGGCATGGCGAGGACGGTGTCGCCGGAGGGGCGGCGCCTGTGCAGCGCGCGACGCACCTTCGCAAGCGTCCGGCCGGCGAAGCGCCGCAGCGCGGCGCGCTTGCCGCGCAGCATTCGTCGCGGCAGGCGCGCAAGCGGGCGCAAGCCGGAGCGTACGCGCACGCGACGGGTGCGCTTCGGCGCGGCGGCGAGCGTCTCCGTGTCGGCGCCGGAAGCCGGGGCCATGACGCGGACGGCACGGAGCGAAGGGAAGTCGACCTCGATCGCGGCGGCGAGGGATTCATCGGCGGCGACGACTTCGGCGGATTCGACGGCACCGAGATCGGCCCATTCGACGCCGAGCGCGGCGGCTCGGTGCAACGGCGTGCGCGCGATCGGGATGTAGCGGTCCTCCAGCGAGCACCAGCTCTGGTAGTGCGCGATCGCCACGGACCGGCCGGCGCTCGCCTCGGATTCGAGTTCGGCGAGCATCGCTCGTTGCTGGGGTCCCTCGTATCGCCAGTCGGCCAGGTAGATCCGGTCTATCGCTGCGTGCTGGGGTGCCTCGCCGAGCAGCGGCGCAGGCGCGGGGAAGGGCCGACGTGGCGCCGAGGCCTCCAGGAAGGGTTTGGACTTCTTCTGCTGGATCTCGCGGTGCCAGTGGTGGAACGAGGCTTCGTAGACGGCGCGCAGCGGGTGCATCCAGCCGTCGCCGACCTCCCCTCCGGACAGCGACCCGCGCTGCTGACGAACGATCGTGTGATTGGCTTCCAGGCGGCGCCACCGCCGCGAGCCGAAAGCCTTCTGGATGCGAAGGCGGAACTCAGAGTCGGCGCCCTTGCGCGAGACGTCGAAGAAGCCGATCCGCGAGCGGACCGGTTCGGCGCGGAACATGATCGACGTCGACCGGGCCTCGCTGAGTCTTCGGCCCGGGAAGGTGAACAACCGCAGGTCCTCGGTGGCCCTGACGCCGTTGCTCATGGTCATCACCAGGTCAGCGGCCTCGAGCAGCGGAGCCGCCTGCTCCTCGAGCCAGCGCGGGCTTGCCCAGTCGTCGGAGTCCAGGCCGGTGACGAACTCGCCGCGGGCGCGGGCGAGGGCCAGATTGCGGGCCCGGTAGGTGCCTCCGTTGGTCGGCCGGCGCAGGAGCTCGATCCGCGGATCGAGGGCCGCGGCCTGCTCCAGTACCGTCTCGTGACCGGGGCCCGAGGCATCGTCGATGAGCAGCAGCTCCCAGCGCTGCCAGGTCTGGGCGGCGACCGAGCGCACGGCAGTGAGCAGTTCAGGTCCCGGCCGGTGGCAGGTCATGATGATCGAGACGAGCGGGCCCTGTTCGACAGGATCGGGTGCGGCGGCGTGAAGCCGGTCGAGCATCGGCCGACCGTCGTCGCCGTCGAGCCCAAGGCCGTCCCAGCCGGCGAAGCGCCCGAAGCGCCGGATGAAGTCGGTCTCGTCTCCGCCGGAGGCCGGGTGCGCCAGTTCGGCTCCGACGGCCGCCACCAACTCGTCCGGGACTCCGCTCAGGGGCTCCAGCAGCCGCTCGATGCGGGCACGATCGCCGTTCCGGACCGCCAGACGCAGGTAGGTCTCGCGGTGGCGGCTCTCAAGCGGCCCCGGCGCGAGCGCCGCGGCCCGGTCATAGAGCTTCAGTGCGCGCTCGGGATCGGACGCGTCGATCGGACGGACGGTCAGGACCCAGGCGAGCTCGCACAGCGCCGCGGGATCGAGCGCCTCGTCGGGCAGCACGAGGAGCTCCTCCACGGCACGAGGGCGGGAGGTCCCCGTGGAGGCATGCGCCATCAGCAGCCGTCTGCCGAGGGCCGAGCGGTTCCTGACGACGCTGGATCCGATCGCGTGCACTGACCCGGAGGCGAGCTCGGAACCGTAACATTCGAGGAACCGATCGGCCGCGTCGTACGGGCTGGAGTCTGTAGTCATTGGTCCTAGTGAGTCGTATCAGCGAGGGGAATCGGGGGCGCCGACCAATCCACTGGGCACAGCTTCGGGACGGCGTCATTGGGTGTAGCGCCATTGTCGCAAAGGTTCGCAACCAGTGCACACCACGTCGGCCTCCGACGCACTTCTCCGTCACATGCGAAACTGCGGGTAGGGCCTCTGGTGAGGCGCGCACCAGCGCCATCGCGAATATCACAATGTAAGCTCGAGCCTCGATGGAATCCCCGCTCTCACAGACGTCGGCCGGCCTTCGGGTGCCCCGGAACGACAGCGCTGTCATCACTCCGGCCCCACTCGGGGAATGGCGCCCCACGCATCGAGTGTCGGTCGTCATTCCAGCTTACGGCGAGCAGGCCGCCCTCGACCTGACACTCGCCGCGCTCGCCGCCCAGACCTACCCCGCGGAACTCCTTGAGACGGTCGTGGTCGACGACGGCAGCGTACCGCCGCTGCGCCTGCCCGAGCTCCGGCCGGCGGGCACCCGCATCATCCCGAACGACTCGGGCGAGTGGGGCATCGCTTCGGCGGTGCGCACCGCGATCACCGCCTCGTCGGGCGCGGTGATCCTGCGACTCGATTCGGACGTGATCCCTGGACCGACCCATGTGGAGGCGCATGCGCGCTGGCACGAGCGGGCCGACTACTTCACGGTCGTCGGCAAGCTGGCGTTCGTCGACGCCGAAGCCGAGTCCTTCGGTCCCGCCGAGGTGCGTGATGCCGTCGCGGCGGCGGACCAGCTGAAGCTTTTCGGCGATGCGGTCGTGAGCGACGACTGGGAGATCGCTCTGGTCAAACGGTCGGGCGGGGTCGTCGAGGACGCGGTGCGCGGCTTCACCGTGGCCAACGGCGCCACCATCTCGTTCACCAGGGCCATGTACGAGGCATGTGGCGGGCTCGACACCTCGATGCGTCTGGGCAGCGACACCGAGCTCGGATACCGCCTTGCCCAGCATGGGGCGCTGTTCATCGCGGACACCGAGGCGGAGGCGTGGCATCTGGGCTTGTCGCAGATGAAGTCGCGCCGGAACGAAGGGAAGCGGTTCCGGCATCCGTTCCTCGCCAATCGGGTGCCGCTGCTGCGGCACCTGCGGGCGCAGCCGGGACGTGACTGGGAGGTGCCCTACGTCAGGGTGGTGGTGGATGCGGCGCGAGCACGCCTGGAACCGATCCGCGCCACCGTGAATTCGGCGCTCTCGGGCTCGGTGGCCGACGTCGAGGTCGTGCTGACCGGCCCTTGGGAAGGGCTCTCTGACGAGCGAGTCGCTCCGCTGGCCGACCCGCAGCTGGATCTGCGACTCATCTCCGAGACCTTCCGCGGCGAGCGGCGAGTTCGATTCCTGGATCACCCCCCAGAACGGGCGGCGCCGGTCCCATTCCAACTGTTCCTCGATCCTGGGGTCGTTCTGCGCTGGGACGGCCTGGAGCATCTGATCTCCTACGCCGACGAGCATCGTCTCGGTCGAGTCGAGTCGAGCGTGCCGAGCCGCCGCGGCCCGTTGTCGGTTCGGCTGGACCGTACGGCGGCGCTGGCCCGGGCCGGAAGGCTGCGCGGACCGGGTGAGACGGCCGAGGAGGTACTCGAAGAGCTGTGGGGTGTCGCCCGGACGGAGCCGGACGAGTGGTTCGAAGACCTGTTCTCCGAGCGGCCCGGCCGGCAGCGCCAGATCGAAGCGCTCAGGGCACTCCTGGCGCGGCTCGAGGCCGCCGAGACGAAACCGCCTTCGCTGCCCCGGCGACTGGCCCTGCGCGTCCGCCGCGCGTTCGGCCGAGCGCGCTGAAAGCATTGCGCGGCAACGGCCGCGTCTGCATCCAACGATTCGAACTCCCATACGGCCGCAGGTGGGCATTGTGGGAGGATGAAGCCATGACCAACGTATTCGTGCTCTGCACTGGACGCTGCGGATCGCTGACCTTCGCAAGGTCGTGCGGGCATCTCGACAATTACACGGTCGGGCACGAATCCAGGGCCAAAGTCGTCGGCTCCGAACGGCTCGACTACCCGCCCAAGCACATTGAAGTGGACAATCGACTCTCCTGGCACCTGGGGCGACTGGCTCAGGCCTATGACGGCAGTGATGTGAAGTACATCCATCTCGTCCGTGACCCCGAGGCGGTCGCCCGGAGCCATCTCGCCCGGTGGGAGTCGCCTTACCGGGCTTCGATGATCCGCGCCTACGGGCACGGCCTCGTCATGCGAATGCACGACTGGCCGGAAGAAGAGCGCATCGAAGTCTGCCGTGATTTCGTCGCTACCGTGACCGCGAATATCGAAGAATTTCTGCGCGATAAGGAGTCGATGACCGTCCGCATGGAAGAGGGCCCGCATCTCATGCCGAAGGTCTTCGAGTGGATAGGAGCAGAGGGCGACTTTGGCGCGGCAGTGGCCGAATGGGATACAAAGTACAATCCGACGACCCAATACGATCGCGGCGTTTCCGGCGAGTAATTGCCGAGGCCACTGAGGCTCGTTACTGTGTTCGACCCCGAGACGACATGAGATAGCATGCTGACTGGCTGCGGAACGGTGTGCCCGACCGTGCGAAGCCGAATCTGCTCGATCGCCCCCTAGGACGGATACCGGCTCCCAATGATCTCCCAGCATCTGCGGCGCCTTCTGGGAGACCAGACGGCTTTCATCGGCCTCACCGGCTTCACACCGGACTTCGAGCGCGCGATCACGGAGCTCGAGGCCGACACTTCGGTCGTGAACCTGGACCAGGTCGATGAACTGCCCGACCTCCCCTCCCGTGCCGGCTCGATCGTCCTGCTCGCCCGAACCACGACCGACCTCCACCGCGCCGCGGGATTTCACCACCGCCTTCCTTCGGGCAAGCACCTCATCATCGCGGTCACGAACATGGCACCGCAGAGCCGCCCGGTCTCGACGGCCCTGCCGACCACTCCCGCGTGGAGCTCGCTGACCGACTTCAAGATCGTCCGCGGTCCAGAATCTCACTGGAGAACCGAGGCGCGACTCGAACGCGTCGCGTCGATCGGGACCCTCCTCCAAGCCGTCATCGCCCCTCGGCGCAGGAACTTGGCGCCCCGCTCGCCGCGGCTCGGCGTGGTGGGCCCGAACGCCTCGTACTGGACGGCCGGCGCACATGCGGTGAGGGTGCCGTCGATCGCGCCCGGGACTGAGCCCTCCGCCTACCCCGAAGCCGACATCGCGCTCACCACGGCTCCCGCGGAGCGCACGCCGACGTGGGAAGGGCACACCGAGATCCACGTACGCCCCGAACCGCGTCGATTCACCGGCCGGTCCGCATACGCCGACCCGGTGCACACCGACCCCTTCGACGTCCCGATCCCGCCGGTGGACGAATGCACCGTCAACCCCATCGGATTCGTCGCCGAACCGGACGGCGAGCACGCGGAACTTCGCTACGACGGAGAGGGCTGGACGGTCGTGGAACACGACCGGGAACCCCTGGCACTCCCTGGCGACGGCACTGTCACCGACGTCGAGATCGGGGCCTTGCGTCGAGTCCGGTCCCTCCGCATCGACTGGAACTCGCACACCGGCTCCACGGCCGCGCTGCGGAGCGTGGCAGGGCTGGCCGCAGCCGGCGTTCCGCTGATCTCGCGTTCTCCGGCACCCATGTGGGCCATGTCGCTGCACAAGGAGCTGCTTGCGGAGATCGACAAGTACGGCCCCGATGACCTCGAGGATCGCCTGTTGCGCGAGATGCACAGCATCCGCGTCCGCAGAATCGCCCTGCGAGAGTATTCGACCCATGCCGAGTACCGGCGAATCCGCGGCCTCGGAGAGCAGCCGGTGTCCGCGATCCTGTGCACCAGGCGCCCGGAGTACCTCGCCTCGATCACCGACCAGATCAACCAGCAGCGGCACTCCCGGGTCGAATTGGTCATGGTCCTGCACGGCATCGACAGGAGTCTGCCCGAGGTCGAAGCGGCGCTCCGGGACCTGACGATCCCCTCGACCGTCGTCGAAGCCCCGAGCTCGACCGTGTTCGGCGAGGCGCTCAACCTCGGATTCGGAGCGGCCTCCGGCGCATACGTCGCGAAATTCGACGATGACGACTGGTACAGCCCTCACCACCTGACCGACCTGCTGCACGCCCACCGCTATTCGGGCGCCGAACTGGTCGGCGCCCAGACCGAGCTCGTCCATGTCGAAGAGTTCGACCGCACCGTGCGGAAGCGGTATCAGGACGCCGAGACCTTCACCACGCACCTGTCCGGCGGCACGCTGCTGCTGCGCCGCGACGACTTCCTGGCGGTCGGTGGATACCGGCCGCTGCCCCGCAGCGAGGATCGCGGACTGCTCCAAGACGTTCTCGACTCGGGCGGCAGCATCTACAAGATGCACGCGCTCGGCTACGTGCTCACGCGCCGCGCCTCAGGGCACACTTGGGACGAGGAGTCGTCGTACTTCCTGCGCGACAACGTTCGCCAGTGGCCGGGCCTCAATCTCGGACGAGCCGTCGTCGCGGACGACCTCGAACCATGCGTCCTGCACCAATGAAAGGCACTACACCTGTGACGAGCATGCCCACGCACGGCACCGACGGCACCCCGCGGATCAGGCGGAACGACTACAACACGCTCGACTGCCCCCCGCTCGCCGAATGGACGCCTACCGAGCAAGTCTCCGTGGTCATCCCGGCACACCAGGACCAGGCCAAGCTCGATCTGACCCTCGCGGCGCTCGCGGCGCAAAGCTATCCCGAGGAGCTGATGGAGGTCGTCGTCGTCGACGACGGCAGCACCCCGCCGCTCGAATTGCCGGAGCGGCGTCCGCGGAACACCTCGCTGCTCCCCAATCGCCCAGGGCATTGGGCCAGCGCCAGTGCGGTGGACACCGCCATCCGCGCCTCTTCGGGACCGATCGTCCTCCGTCTCGACGCGGACGTGCTCCCCGACCGATGTCACGTCGAAGCCCACGCTCGATGGCACCATCGCGCCGAATACCTGACGGTGATGGGGAAGATCGCGTTCGTCGAAGCCGATCCCGCGGTGTTCGACCCCGGCACCGTGCAGAGTGCCGTGGCGGCCGACAAGGGAATCGCCCTGTTCGACGGCTACGACGTCGAATACAAATGGGTCATCAAGTTCGTCGAAGAGACCAACGGGCTGCGCGATGACGAGCGTCGCGCGTTCTCCGCGGCCAACGGCGCGTCGATTTCCTTCAGACGCACGCTCTACGACGCCTGCGGCGGCCTGGACATCGGGATGCGGCTAGGGGCCGACACCGAACTCGGTTACCGGCTGGCTCAGGCGGGAGCCGTGTTCGTCCCCGACGCAGCGGCGGGTGCGTGGCACATCGGCCTGTCGCAGATGCGCAGGCAGCGATCCGACGGGACCCGGTACCGCCAGCCGTTCCTGGCCCAGCGCGTGCCGACCTTCCGTTACATGCGCACTCCCCGGTCCGGCGTCAATTGGAAAGTGCCGTACGTCGAAGTGCTCCTCGATGTCGCGAACGCGACCCTGGAGGAGACACGGACCACGGTCGACTCGATCCTGGGCGGTTCGATCACCGACGTCGCCGTGACGATGGTGGGTCCTTGGGATCAGCTCGGGTCCGAACGCAACGCATTGCTGGACGATCCTCTGGTCGACCTCAGGCTGATCCATGAGAGTTTCAGCGCCGATCCGCGGGTGCGGTTCGAGGCGCGGCGGTCCGAGGACCCCGCTCCGGTGCCGTTCCGGCTCGTGATGCCCGTCGGTCTCGAAATCGCCCGCCGAGGCATCGAAGCACTGACCGATCTCGCCGAGAAGCGACGGGCCGGTCTGGTGCGGCTCGCGGTGTCCGATGGCGAGAGCAGGGAGCGCTCGGTGGCCCTCGAACGCACGGCGGCCCTGGCACGAGCCCGGTTGGTCCGACGAGAGGGGGAGTCGCTGGAGTCGGCGGTCACCTCCATCTGGGGCGTTCATCGAGAGGACGGCTCGTCTTGGTTCCTCGCCACCCGGGACGGTCGCGATCACCAGCAGATCAGCCAGACCGAGCGCCGCGTCCAAGGGCTCCGGGATTCCGAACGGGAGTTGCTGGCCCGCGTGGACCGCTGGAGGAAGGCGGGCAATCGGGCGCGGACCGAAGCCAAGGAGTGGGAGCAGGTCGCCAGGGAATGGAGCCGGGCCGCCGAGTGGTGGGAGGGACGATCCAAGTCGGCCCAGCAGTCCGGCGGGCGGCTGCGGCGCGCGGCCAGACGGGTCAAGCGGCGGCTTTTGGGCTGACGACCGCAGGCGAATTTCAGGCTTGCGGCTCCCAGGCGGTCGGCACGGGGAACTCCTGCTCCAGGGCTCCGCAGGCCGCCATCACCGCGTCATAGCCGTCGCTCCACTGGCAGGTGATCTGGATCAGATGCGACCCCTGTCCGATGTAGTGCGTGTACTCCTTGGCCGCGGTGCCGTCGACTTCGATTTCCAGATAGCGGTGCACGCCCGGGACTCGATTGACGAGAGCGTGGCGGTAGAGCTCGGGGTCGGCGCCGAATCCGCGGGATTCGTCGTATGCGGCGATGATGGGCAGCAACGTGTCGAAGTCGGACGAGGCGATTTCCTGGTCGACCACATAACTGGTGACCAGGATGCGGTTGCCCACCGTGCCTCCGTCGAGCGTGAAGACGTAGCTGAGATGGTTCTCAGCCAACAGCTCCTCACGGTCCTCGCCGTCGACGAGCGTGAAGCCCTCTGGGACGGGCAGGTCGAACTCGATCGGCTGACCCTCGAGCACCTCGGGCGCCGCGGATGCCTCGGCCGGATCGGTGGTCGCTCCCCCCTCGCCTGCGCCATTCTCAGTGGAGCAGCCGGCCAGGACCGCGATCGCGATCGCGGGGATGACGGCCAGCGGCTTCGTTCTCATCGGGGGTTCCTCCATGTCTCCGGTGGGTTGTGTTCAGGATACCGGGCGGTCCCCAGAGCTCGAGTGCGACGTGAACCGGGCCTCCGGCGGTCACAGCGGCGGGAGCGCCTCGTTCAGCACAGTGGCGAGTGATTTGGCATAGGGGGTGGTGATGTGATGGGCGTCGCGGTAGACGAGGAGATCGTCGACGATCAGCGGACACCCGGTGTCGACACAGAACCAGTCGACGGTGTCGATGACGGTGGCGCCCGCCGCCTGTTGGGCCGCGATGCCCGCCTCCCGTCGCGTGCCGTTGCTGACGGCGTACCCTTCGTCGTCGACGCAGTTCTGCACCGAGTCCATGTGCCTCGATACGCAGTCGGGGGCGTTCTCGCCGGTGGCGCGGGGGGTGTCGGTGAGCGTCACCACGGTACGAGCCGCGTCCGTCACTCGGTCGAGCGTCTCGGTCCAGCCCGATTCCCATTGATCGATTCCCCCTTCCTTACCCGCACCCGAGACCGATGTGGCGTCTTCGCTGCCAATGATCACGAGCGCCGGATTGATCCGGTCGAGTTCATCGAACACATTCTGCTTCCACTCCCAGCATTCAGCGTATTCACCGTCGTGCTGGGTGCTGTCGACGCGGACCGAGACCGGCGTGCAGGCGCTCTTGGTTCGGTTCAGCAGACTCCAGCCGTTCTTCTCGGCAACGGCATGGAACGCGGGGAACCACTGGGCGGCATGGGAGTCGCCGAACAGAACGATCTCGATATCCGAGTCCCGGTCGCCGTAGACGCAGTCGTCGGGCAGTTCGGTGACCTCGAAGTCAAGATGGCAGTCGTCCGAATAAGTGATCGGCGAGTCGCCCTCGACGCTCGCCAGCGAGGGCGCGAGGTCTTCCGGTACGCGCTCGGTTCCGAGTCCGCTCAAGAGGCGCTGCTCCAATTCCCTGACGCTCTGCACCTCCTCCACTTGGGCGAGGTCGATCGGGCCGTCGTCTTCGGGCACCTTGGAGAAACCGAGGGTGAGGATGAGGATCAGGGCGATGCCGAGGATGGAGCACAGGACACCGGAGGCCAGGCCCGCGATGTTGCCCTTGAGGAGCTTCACGGTGCGGAATGGCGTCTCGATGTACTCGTAGGAGAACTGGGCGACCGCGAAGGTGCCCGCGAGGAGGACCATGCTCAGCAGCAGGGAGGGCTCGACGCCGAGGGCGAGGGGCCCGAGGATCAGGATCGGCCAGTGCCACAGGTAGAGGCTGTAGGAGATCTTCCCGACGAACTGGAACGGGCCGGTCGACAGCAGCGAGGACACGGCGTTCTCGCCTCGCGCGGTGCCGGCGACGATCACGAGCATCGTGCCGAGGACCGGCAGCAGCGCGGTGTAGCCGGGGAAGGCGGTCTCGTCGGTGTAGAGCGCGCCTGCGGCCGCGATCGCGGCCAGGCCGATCACACCGAAGGCGAGGGCGACGAGACTCGGCAGCCGCTTCCAGGTCTGGAGCGTCAACGCGAGGAACGCGCCGCCGGCCAGCTCCCATGCGCGCGTGTGCGCCGCGTAGTACGCGGTCGGCTGGGAGGACTCGGTGATGAGCACCGACGCGATCAGCGACAGCACGACGATGACGAGGCAGGCGGCGATGGCCGCGTGCAGGAACTTGCGGGGCATGCGCTTGGCCAGGAGCAGCAGGCCGAGCAGCAATAGCGGCCAGACGACGTAGAACTGCTCCTCCACCGCGAGCGACCAGTACTGCTGGAACGGCGAGGGCATCTGGTCGGCGTTGAGGTACTCGGTGCTCTCGGCGACGAAGCGGTAGTTGACGACGTAGACGATGACGGTGAACGCATCCTGCATCACCGCCTCGAAGCGGGTCACGGGGAACCACATCCACGCTCCCACCACGGTCGCGATCGTGACCACGGTCGAGGCGGGCAGGATGCGGCGGGCGCGCCGGGCGTAGAACCCGGCGATGGAGATCTTGCCGGTGTCGAAGACCTCTTTGATCAGCAGCGAGGTGATCAGGAAGCCCGAGACGACGAAGAACACGTCGACGCCGATGTAACCGCCTTCGGCGAACGCGAAGCCCGCGTGGGACAACAGCACCAGGACGACGGCGATGGCCCGCAGGCCCTGGATGTCGCCGCGAAAGCCCGTTCCCTCCCAGCGATCGGGCTTCGGCCGCTGGAGCGGCGGCGCATCGGCAGGCGCCGGCGCGGGCTGGAACGGCGGCCGGTGCGGATACGGGCTCGGCGCGGTCGGCCGCGACGCGGCGACCGGCCCCCGGGTCGTCAGGGGAAGGTGCATCGTCTCCTCGTCGAGAGCCGCCCCCGCACTGACGCTCTGATGGGGCCTCGGGGGCTGGGGCGAGGTCATGTTGCAACAGTCTCCATCTCGGGGGGAACCGCACGATCCACCGGAGCGCCCATGCACCGGGCGTCCCGGGCCGACTGCCGACGCCGCTCGCGGCGACGGGGCTTGCGCCGCAAGTCGGATCGTATTCAATCATCGTACAAAGAAAACATGAGCTGAACAGCTCACGGTCCGCTCCCTTAGAGCGCCTTGAGCACTTGCGGCTCCAGTTTGTAGAAGATCCAGCGGCCGAAGAACAGCAGGAACGTCGAGACGCCGACCATGCTGCCGATCTGGTACCAGTCCGGGGCGAGCCCGGGGATCCACACCGCACGGTGCATCTGAAAGATGCCGACGAGCGGGTTGAGCGTGAAGACGCGGTAGGCCCATTCCAGGTCGTGGCTTGCGAGCGCGTCCTCGACGCGGACCAGCGGGTAGATGATCGCCGAGGTGTAGAACAGCACCCTCATGAACAGGGACATGAAGCGCTGGACGTCGCGGTAGAGCACGTTGATCGCCGCGAGGATGAAGACGATGCCGGTCAGGAACATCGCCTGGACCAGGATCGCGGGGATCAGCCACAGCAGGTTGAGTCCGAACGTGCCGTTGAAGAAGATCGCCATCGCGATGAGGATGGGGAAGCCGACGACGTACTCGGCGAACCGCGCGAAGACCTTCGAGACCGGGAAGACCTCTCTGGGCACCTTCATGACGGTGATGAGGCTCGATTGACCGCCGAGCGACTTCGTGCCCTCGTTCACCGCCGAGCTGAACCACATCCAGGCGAAGATGCCCGAGACGATGAACAGCGGATAGCCGGCGTTGTTGGGCAGGTCGCGGCCGCTGTTGAAGACGACGCCGAAGATGAGCCAGTAGATCAGCGCCAGGCCCATCGGCTCGATGAGCGACCACACGTAGCCCATGACCGTCGACTGGTACTTCACCGCGAGGTCGCGGCGGACCAGGACCGACAGCGCGTGCCGGTGGCGCAGCAGCGCGGTGAAGCCGGTCGTCAGCGGGAACTTGCGCACCAGCGGCCTGGTCCGGGCCTCGGGCGAGCCGTCCGATTTGGGTCGCGGGCTCTCGTCGCTGCGCGCCGAGTCCAGGAAGGCTGGGAGTTCGGCGGTGTCGTCGATGTTGCGCCGGATCGGCGAGGCGCCGGCCATCGGCATGTCGCGGTTCGGCTCGGGCCGCGTCGCATACGGAGCCTGGGGCATCGGCGCGCCCGGAGGGGTCGGCGGCGGGGCCTGCGGCGGCCGCTGCGGCGCCTGCGGGTGCTGCGGCGGCTGGCCGTAGGGCCCGGGCTGCGGCTGACCGTACGGCGACGGGTGCTGCGGTCCGGGCGGCTGCCCGTACGGGTTCGGATTCGGGTTCGGAGGCGGGTAGCCGCCGGGCGGCGGCCCCTGCGGCTGGCCGTAGCCCTGAGGCGGGTAGCCCTGTGGCTGCGCCGGCGGCGCGCCGCTCCCGGGCGGGGTGCTCGCGAACGCCGCCGAGCCGGAGCTCGTCGCCCCCGGCAGATAACCGTTCGGGGGCGCTGAAGGCCCGGCTCCGAAGGCGCCCTGAGGAGCTGACGCGTCAGGACGGTCCCCGTCGCCACTCCCGGGGTTGCCACCGGAGACTCCGTCGGGGTGCGGGCTAATCGAGCTCATGCATCATCTCCGTGAGGTGACGGCTGATCGCCACCGAATCCAGTTCACGATGTTCGAGAATCGTATAACGACCGGGTCGGGTCCTCGGAGCGTACTCGATCGCCGCAGTGAGTTCCTCCACTGTGAGTCCGAGTTCGCTCGGCGTGCGCGCCAGACCGTGCCGTTTCATGGCCGAGGACAACTCGGCGAACAAAGCCGCGTCGCCCCGCAGCCAGGTGCAGAACAGCGCCCCGACGGCTCCCTGCTCGCCGTGCTGGGCCAGGCCCGGATGCAGCACGTCGAGCGCGTGGGAGATCTCGTGGCACCCGCCCGAGCACGGGCGCGACGAGCCGGCCATGCCCATCGCCAGACCGCCTTGGATGAGGGCGTTCGCGAGGGTGGACAGGAAGGCGTCGTCGGCGATGGTGCCGGGATGGCGCAGCACCGCTTCGGCGCCGGTGCGGGCGATCGCGAGCGCGAGCCCGTCGACCGTCTCGCCGGTCTCGCGGTGCGAGAGCTCCCAGTCGGCGCTCGCCGAGAGGTTCGTGAGCGCGTCGCCGACGCCGGAGCGAAGCTGCGCGGCGGGCGCGCGGCGGATGTAGTCGAGATCGGCGAGGACGGCGAGCGGGGTGTGCACGCCGTAGGAGATGGAAGTCTTCTCGCGTTCGAGCGACGACACCGGGGAGGCGATCCCGTCGTGGGCGAGACTGGTCGCGACGGCGACCATCGGCAGTCCGAGCTCGGTGGCGGCGTACTTGGCGGTGTCGAGCAGCTTCCCGCCGCCGATGCCGACGAGCGCGTCGACGCGGTCGCCGCGCAGGCGCGCGGCCAGGTCGTGAGCGCTGGCGAGCGTGCCGGGCTTGATGGTGTGGACGACGGCGTCGGGGAGGTCGAGGCAGGCGGCGATCTCGGCGCCGAGTCCGGGCCCGAGCGCGACGGCGACGCGGCCGCCCGAGGAGATCCGGGTGTCGACGAGCAGCTCGGGGAGCCTCTCCAGAGCGCCGGCGGCGACCTCGACGGCCAGCGGCGCCAGGACGGTGCGTGCGAGCAGCGGCACTACAGCCCCTCGGCGATGGCTTTGGCCGCCGCCCAGTCGGCGTGGTCGTCGACCTCGGTCCATGCGACCGGCCCGGTGGAGACGGTGCCGATCTGGCCGGCCTCGGCCAGGAGCTGGTAGGCGTCCTCGTAGTAGCGGGTGTGGTCGCGGGTGAAGGTGACCTCCAGGGCCTTGGTGAGGTCGTCGGCCAGCCCGGAGGGAATGAGCGAGACGCCGATGTACTCGCCCGCGGCGGCCTCGATCGGCTGCTGCTTGTGGATGAGCTCGACGCCGGCGGGACCGATGCGGACCTTCATGGCCTCCTCGGTGAGGGTCTTGTGGTCGTCGAGGGCGAGCAGGAGCTGCGGGTTGTCCTCCGCGGCGCTCAGGAGGCGCTCTTCGATGCTGTGGGGGTGGACGGTGTCGCCGTTGACCAGGATCGCGCCGCCGCTGTAGCGCTCGCGCGCGGTCCACAGCGAGTAGGCGTTGTTCCAGTGCGGGCGGTCGTTGTCGACGAGGGTGACCCGGGCGCCGTAGCGGCGCTCGAGGGCGGGGGCGTGTTCGCGGATCCGCTCGGCGGCGTGGCCGACGGTGATGGCGATGTCGCGGATGCCGACGGCGGTGAGTCCGGCGACGATGGTGTCGAGGATCGTCTCGGTCTCGGTGAGCGGTAGCAGGGTTTTGGGCAGGTCGTCCGTATCGGGGCGCAGGCGCTGCCCTTGTCCGGCGGCGAGGATGACGCCTCTCACAGATGTATGCCTTCCGCTCGTGCTCCAGTGGCTGATCCAGTTTACAAGTCGGAAAAGGGGGGAGGCCCCGGCCAAGCGTGCGCTGGCGCACGTTCGGTGGGGCCTCCAACTGGGAAGGGACGATCCGCTCGCGCGGACCGCACCCTGCTCAACGATCCTGGGCTCGCGAGGTTACGGCCCTCCTCGGCGAAGCTTGCGAGCCGTCAGTTGGCGCTGCCGGCCGCGACCTTCTTGGCGAGGTTCTCCGAGAGCGTGTCGAGGAACTGGTCGGTGGTCTGCCATTCCTGTTCGGTGCCCACGAGCAGTGCCAGGTCCTTGGTCATCTTGCCGCCCTGGACGGTGTCGATGATGACCTGCTCAAGGGACTCGGCGAACGCGGTGACCTCGGGGGTGCCGTCGAGCTTGCCGCGGTGGGCCAGGCCTCGGGTCCACGCGAAGATCGAGGCGATCGGGTTGGTCGAGGTGGGCTTGCCGGCCTGGTGCTGGCGGTAGTGGCGGGTGACGGTGCCGTGCGCGGCCTCGGCCTCGACGGTGCGGCCGTCGGGGGTCATGAGGACCGAGGTCATGAGGCCGAGCGAGCCGAAGCCCTGGGCGACGGTGTCGGACTGGACGTCGCCGTCGTAGTTCTTGCAGGCCCAGACGTAGCCGCCCTCCCACTTGAGCGCGGCGGCGACCATGTCGTCGATGAGGCGGTGCTCATAGGTGAGGCCCTTGGCCTCGAACTCGGCCTTGAACTCGGCGTCGAAGACCTCCTGGAAGCAGTCCTTGAACATGCCGTCGTAGGCCTTGAGGATGGTGTTCTTGGTGGACATGTACACCGGGTAGTTGCGCGCCAGTCCGTAGCGGAAGGACGCGCGGGCGAAGTCCTCGATGGACTTCCTGTAGTTGTACATGCTCATGGCCACGCCGCCGCCCTCCGGGTAGCGGGCGACCTCGAACTCCATCGGCTCGGTGCCGTCGTCGGGGGTGAAGGTGACGGTCAGGGTGCCGGGGCGGTCGACCTTGAAGTCGGTGGCCTTGTACTGGTCGCCGTGGGCGTGGCGGCCGATGATGATCGGCTTGGTCCAGCCGGGCACGAGGCGGGGGACGTTGTTCATGATGATCGGCTCGCGGAAGACCACACCGCCGAGGATGTTGCGGATGGTGCCGTTGGGGCTGCGCCACATCTTCTTGAGGCCGAACTCTTCGACGCGGGCCTCGTCGGGGGTGATGGTGGCGCACTTGACGCCGACGTGGTGCTCGGCGATCGCGTTGGCGGCGTCGACGGTGACCTGGTCGTCCGTGGCGTCGCGGTGCTCGATGGAGAGGTCGAAATAGCGCAGGTCCACGTCCAGGTAGGGGTGGATGAGCTGGTCTTTGATCTTGCTCCAGATGATGCGGGTCATCTCGTCGCCGTCGAGTTCGACGACCGGGCCCGCGACTTTGATCTTGGCCATGAGTTCGGTACCTCTCTTAGAGCCCGTCAATCGGGCGCTCGCGCTTAGCACGCTTCGTCACTAACAGTACGAGCGTACTGGCTGCTTCACCGGGGCGGCAGCCAGGCCCCGGAGGCGATCGTCACACCGCCGTGCGACCGCGGGCGCGCGACCGCTTGGTCCGGGCGAGCCCCGCGGGCGGCTAATGTCGATGCTTACCGGTCGATGAGACCAGGGGAAACGCTATCCGAAGTCCTTCGTAACGATTCCGTCTCAGCGCTGGCGTGCGGCACGTCACCACAGGTACCTTCATTAACTAGAAACATTCTTTCCAGTTTGTTTGTCCCACCATCGACCACGGCGAAGCTCGCGAGCCTCCCCCGAGTTCAGCACGAAGGAGTGCAGGTGACAGCACCTACCGCACCCCCGCCGACGGCTGCGGAGCGCACCGGCCCGGAGCGGACCGGCGCCTACCGCCTCCTCCGGCGCGTATGGACCTCCTACGCCTTCCGGCGCATCTGCCAGTCCGTCTTCGTGATCTGGCTGGTCTCCACCGTCACCTTCCTGCTCATGCAGTTCATGCCCGGCGACCCCATCGAGATCATGGCCGGGCGCATGAACAGCGCCGGCATGTCGCACGAACAGGCGCTGGCGACCGCCCAGAACATCGTCAACTACGACCCCGACGCCTCCATCTGGCAGCGCTACGCCGAGTTCCTCCAGGGACTGGTGACGTTCGACCTCGGCAACTCCGTCACCCACCCGAGCACCTCGGTCACCGACTACGTCATGCAGTACCTGCCGTGGACCCTCTTCGCCGTCGGCGCCGGCATCGTCATCGCGGTCGTGCTCGGCCTGAGCATCGGCATGATCATGGCCTACCGGCGCGGCTCGGCCTTCGACCACGTCATGACCGCGGTCGGCTCGTTCCTGACCGGCGTTCCGAACTACATCCTCATCGCCGCGGTCGTCGTCGTCGGGTACACGGTCCTGGGCATCCTGCCGTTCCTCGATATGCGCGGGCGCATCACCGCCGGCGTCGAGCCGGGATTCAACGCCGTCTTCATCGGCGACGCGATCTACCACGCGCTGCTGCCGATCCTGGCGTTCTCCTTCACCGCCACCGGGTCCTTCCTGCTCAACATGAAGGCCGCCACCACCGAGGTCCTCACCGAGGACTACGTGACCGTCGCGCGGGCACGCGGCCTCAAGCCCGGGCGCATCAGCCGCTCCTACGTCGGGCGCAACGCGCTGCTGCCGATCATTCCCCAGATCGGCCTCCAGCTCGGCACGCTCGTCGGCGGCTCGATCGTCATCGAGCAGATCCTCGACTACCCGGGCGTCGGCAAGATGCTCATCAGCGCGATCGGCGACCGCGACTACCCGGTCGTCCAGGCCGCCGTGATCATCCTGGCGACCTCGGTCGTCATCGCCAGCCTCATCGTCGACCTCGTCCTCACCAAGGTCGACCCCCGCATCAAGACCGAGGAGGCCTGAGCATGCCCGACACCGCAACGCCCCAGGGCGCCGAGCTCGGACGGCAGTCGGCCCTCAAGCAGATCTGGACGGGCCTGACCCGCTCCCCCGCCGGATTCGCCGGCAGCTGCCTGGTCCTCGCGATCGTCCTGTTCTCGTTCGTCGGGCCGCTCCTGATCGACCAGCACAACCCCGTCGACACGAGCAGGATCTGGACGCCGCCCTCGGCCGAGCACTGGCTCGGCACCCAGTTCGAGGGCAAGGACACCTTCAAGATCCTGGTCAACTCGGGGGCCGAGCCGATCTGGGTCGGCGCGCTCGCCGCCACGATGGCCGTCATCGTCGCCGTGACCTTCGGGTCGGCCGCGGGCTACTTCCGCGGGCGCCTCGACTCGGTGCTGCTCCAGCTCACCGACGTCACGGTCACCATCCCGCAGTTCCTGCTCATGCTCGCGGTCGTGGCGTTCTTCGAGAACATCCCGCCGTGGGGGATCGCGCTCGTCGTCGGCTCCACCATGTGGGCCTTCCTGTTCCGCTCGATCAGGGCGCAGGTCATGTCCCTCAAGGAGCGGGAGTTCGTCGAGGCCGCCAAGCTCCAGGACCTCGGGGCCGCCCGGATCGTGTTCAGGGAGATCCTGCCGAACATGGCGGGGTTCATCTTCATCAACTTCGTGATCTCGGTGAACCAGGCGATCTACGCCATCGTCGGCCTCTACGTGCTGGGCCTGATGCCCTCGGGCACGCCGAACTGGGGCCTGATGATCCACACCTCGTGGGCGAACAACTTCTACCTCAACCCGACCGCGCTGCCCTTCGTCATCGCCCCGCTCATCATGATCGTGCTGTTCACGATCGGGCTGGTCACCATGGGCCGCGGCCTCGACCAGGCCCTGAACCCGCGCCTGAGAGAAAGGTGAGACCGTGACAGAACCGATGCTCAGCGTCCGCGACCTGGAGATCGCCTACCGCACCGGGCGGAAGGAATCCGTCACCGCCGTCACCGGCGTCGACCTCGACCTGTACGAGGGCCAGTCGCTCGCACTGGTCGGCGAGTCCGGCTGCGGCAAGACCACCCTCGGACTGGGGCTGCTGCGCCTGCTCCCGGCGCTCGGCGAGATCACCTCGGGGTCCCTGGTGTACCGGCTCAAGGACGGCAGCCGCGCCGACCTGCTCCAGATGGGCAAGGAGCGGTTGCGGCGCTTCCGCTGGAACGAGGCCGCGATGGTCTTCCAGGGCGCCATGAACGCCTTCAACCCCGTCGCCCGGATCTACGACCACTTCGCCGACACCCTCCGCGACCACGCCGACGGCAAGCGCTGGACCAAGCGCGAGGTCGAGTCCCGGGCCGGGGAGCTGCTGGAGACCGTCAGGCTCGACCCCGACCGGGTCCTGCCGTCCTTCCCGCACGAGCTGTCCGGCGGCATGAAGCAGCGCGCCCTCATCGCCCTCGCGATCGCCCTCGACCCGAAGATGCTCGTCCTCGACGAGCCCACGACCGCCCTGGACCTGCTGACCCAGCGCCAGATAGTGCAGCAGCTCCACGAGCTGCGCTCCAAGTTCGGCTTCACGATGGTGTTCATCACCCATGACCTCGGGCTCGCCGCGGAACTGGCCGACCGGGTCGCCACCATGTACGCCGGCCGGATCATCGAGACCGGTTCGGCTCGCGACATCTTCTACGCGCCGGGGCATCCCTACACGGCCGGGCTGATCAACGCGGTCATGCCGGTCAAGGGCGCCAGGCCGGCGCTCGAGTCGATCCGGGGCTACCCGCCGAGCCTCAAGGCCATGCCGAGCGGCTGCGCGTTCCACCCCAGGTGCGCCTTCGCCACCGAGGAGTGCAAGGCCGCGCCGGTAGCGCTCGACGTCCTCGCCCGGCGGCCCGACGGCATGACACACGCCGCGGCCTGCCTCCACCACGACCGGGTCAACTTGGAGCGGAAGGTGCCCTCGAATGTCTGAACCGCTACTGAAGCTCTCCGGGCTCGAACAGGTCTTCGACACCAAGAAGGGCAAGGTCCCCGCCGTCGGCGGCGTCGACCTCGAAGTGCGAGCCGGCAAGGTGCTGTGCCTGGTCGGCGAATCGGGCTGCGGCAAGACGACCACCGCTCGCGCCGCCGCAGGCCTGACCCGGCCCACCGCCGGCACCGTCGCCTTCCGCGGCCAGGACATCGCCGGGATGGACGCGGGCGAGCGACTCGCGTTCCGCCGGGCCGTCCAGTACATCCACCAGGACCCGTACGCCGCGCTCAACCCGACGCGCACGGTCTTCTCGACGCTCACGGCCGGCCTGCGCCGCCACGGGCTCGCGAAGTCCAAGGCCCAGGCCCGCGAGAAGGCCGGCGAGCTGCTGCGGCTCGTCGACCTCACCCCGGCGGAGTCCTACATGGACTCCTACCCGCACCAGCTCTCGGGCGGCCAGCGCCAGCGGGTCAACGTCGCCCGTTCGCTGGCCTTGAACCCCGAACTGCTCATCTGCGACGAGTCGACGTCCATGCTCGACGTATCGATCCGTGTGAGCCTGCTGAACACCCTCGGCAAGCTCCGCGATGAGCTCGACGTCGGGTTCCTGTTCATCACCCACGACCTCGCGGTCGCCAAGTACTTCGCATGGGACGGCGAGATCGCGGTCATGTACCTGGGGAAGGTCGTCGAGCACGGCCCGACCCCGGAGGTGATCGGCGACCCGCAGCACCCGTACACGAAGGCGCTCATCGGCGCGGTCTGCGAGCCCGACCCGGACCTGGCGCGCGCCAACCGCTCGGCTTCGGAGCTGCGCTCGGCCGACATCCCGAGCCTGACCGACCTCCCGACCGGCTGCACCTTCCATCCGCGCTGCCCGGCCTTCGAGCCGGGCCTGTGCGACGCCACTGTTCCGCCGCTCGAGCCCGTGAACGGCCGGCGGCTGGCCTGCCACGTGGTCGCCCGCGGCCATCGGCGGACCCCTTCAGGCGGCCCGGAGCCCGCTTTGGACTCCCCCGCTCCGCGAGGAGCGGCATGGTCGGCCTGATCGCCAGATTCGGGTTCGGGTTCGGGGTCTTTCTGACGCTGAGCTCGCTTCTGATCCTGCTCTACCTACCCGCGGGGACAGCGGAGTTCACCGTCAGCGCGCTGACGGTCGGCCTCGGGGTGTTCCTCATCCTCATCTCCATATTCGCCCTTTACACGGAAAGGAAGAGGCGATGACCTCTCAGAATCTCGAGCTCTCACGGCGCCGACTCATGCAGACGGTGGGTCTCGGCGCCGGCGGCGTCGCGGCGGCCAGTGTCCTCGGCGCCTGCCAGGCCGACGGCGGCGACTCCGAAGGCGCTGATGGGAAGTTCATTTACGTCTACCCCTTCGACGTCACCACGCAGCACTTCAACGCCGCGATCAACAACGCGTCCCTGCTGACCTCTTCGCCCGCCGCCGAGCTGTTCATCCCCCGTCCGGCCGTTCTGGACTGGGACTCGAACGAGTGGATCCCGCAGTTGGCCGAGTCGGTGACGCTGGAGGGCACGACGCTCACCATCAAGCTGCGCGACGGCATCAAGTGGACCGACGGCAACGACTTCACCGCCAAGGACGTCGTGGGCACGATCTACCTGCAGAAGCTGAACGCCGCCCAGGGCACCATCGGCTGGGACCAGTTGACCGCGGCCACGGCCGACGACGATCTGACCGTGACCGTCACCTATTCCACGGCGTTCCCCGGGGTCGAGCACGGCGCGCTCAAGTCGCAGGTGCTGCCGCACGCCCGGTACGGCGAGTGGATGGACGAGGCCGCCGAGCTGGTCGCGGCCGGGGTGGTGCAGGGCGACGCCGAGCAGTCGGCGCTGTCGGAGAAGATCGCCGCCGAGGACTTCCTCGACACCGAGGAGTTCATCACCTGCGGCGCTTACAAGTTCGACCAGATCGGCGAGACCGTCGTGACCCTGGCGGTCCACGAGGACGGCCTGTTCGCCGACCAGGTCAAGTTCGACACCATCGAGATCCAGAAGGGCGACAACGCCGCCGCGGTGCAGATGCTCCTGAGCCGCGAGATCGACTACGCCACGCAGGTCCTCGGCGCCACCGACCGGCAGACGATCTCCTCGGTCGACGGCCTCAAGGAGATCTCGACGCCGGGCTTCGACGGCATCGGGCTCATGCTCAACGAGGGCCGCCACGCCGAGTTCGCCGACGTGCGGGTCCGCAAGGCGCTCATGTACGTCTTCGACACCGAGGTGATCGGCGAGATCGCCAAGGGCGCCGGCGGCTACTACATTCCGGCGACCTACTCGGGCCTGCCCGACCCGCACGCCGAGGGCCTGTTCGACGACGTCGAGCTCGAGTACTACGCCACCGACCACGACAAGGCGGTGTCGCTGCTGGAGGAGGCCGGCTGGACGAAGGAGGACGACGGCTGGCACAAGCCGAACGGCGACCTGGCCGAGTACACGATCATCGGCGTCGAGGGCTGGACGGACTTCACCCTGACCGGTGAGCAGGCCGCCTCGCAGCTGAGCGAGTTCGGCATCAACGTCGGATACCAGAACGTCCCCGAGGACAACCCGTGGGGCATCTGGGGCGCGGGCGACTTCGACATCGCGGTGCGCCAGTGGGCGAACCCGTTCGTGCCGTACGTGTACGGCTCCTGGCAGATGGCGTGGTTCACCGACAACTCGAACACGGCCGACGCCCCCGGCATGGGCGTGCCGACCGCCGAGGTGGAGACGGAGACGCTCGGCGAGGTCAGCGTCGACGACCTGTACCTGCAGTCGCAGCAGGGCTCGCTCGAGGAGCAGGCCGAGGCGAACAAGCAGCTGGGCATCGTGTTCAACGAGACGCTGCCGCGGCTGCCGCTGTTCCTGAACCAGCGCGTGTCGTACGCCATCGAGGGCGTGCGGGTGAAGGAGATCTCGGCGGGCGACTACGAGCTCAACGACGTCTACTTCGACAACCCGGTCATGGTGCGGATCCTCGAAGGCGAGATCGAACCCGCCTAGCGCCGCCACGAGCAAGAACCTCCATAAAGGAAGCTTCCTGAGAGGATCGAGGACCGGGCGGGGATCGGTACAGCGATTCCCGCCCGTCCGTGCTGCGCATGGACCGAGGCGGGTCGGCGCGGCTCGGACGGAACGCGGCCC
>NZ_BAAHCB010000005.1:279333-294804 GCF_054776215.1 Glycomyces tarimensis | reverse complement strand
CCGCCGCCCTCGCCGCCGCCCTCCTCGTCGCAGGGCTGATTGCCGAGCGGTCCGCAGGTGGTGGGCTCGTCGGTCGGCTCGTCGCCGCCGCCGCTGCCGTCGTCGGTCACCGCGTTGATGGTCACGTCACTGCCGGGGGCCACCACGTCGCCGCTGCTGAGCTCGCCGTTCGGGCCTTGGACGGAGTCGATGACCTCGCCTCCCTCGTCGCCGGCGAGCGTCACGGTGAGCCCGTCGCCCTGGAGTGTCGAGGCGAGGTCCGCGGGCGTCGTGGTCTCGTCCCACGAGACGGTGACACCGGTGACGTAGATCGTCACCGTCGTGCCCTCATCCACTTCGGAGTCGGGGCTGATGTCCTGGCTGTTGACCACGCCGACCGTGCCGCCCTCGCCGGTGTACTGGACGTCCGCGTCGAGCCCTTCGGCCTCCAGCGTCTCGATGGCCTTCGACTCGGTCGAGCCGGTGACGTCGGGGACGACGACCACGCCGCCCTCGGAGACGGTGAGCACCACGGTCGACTCGTAGGGGGCCATCTCGCCGCCCGGGGGATTCTGCCCCAGGACCGTGTTGGGACTCTCCGACGAACTCTGCGGCTGACGCTCCACGGTGAAGCCGAGTCCCTCGAGTGTCTCCCTGGCCTCGTCGAAGTCCTCGCCGAGCACTTCGGGGACCTCGACTTCGCTGGGCGGGACCAAGACGGTGAGGGTCACCGCGGCGCCGTCCTCGACCTCTTGACCGGCCTCGGGGCTCTGTTCGACGACATTGCCGAGGTTCGGGTCGTTCGGGCCTTCGGCCTCGCGCTCCTCGATCGGATCGGCCACGGTCAGACCCGCGGCTTCGATCTCCTGGACCGCCTCGTCCCGTGGCATCTCCACCACATTCGGCACATCGATGCCTGGTGGCTCCTCCGTCGCGTTCATGATCGCCCACGCCCCGAGCCCGACGAGCGCGAGCGCGGCGATGACGCCGAGCGCGATGAGCCAGGGCTTGCGGCGGTTCGAGCGGGACTCGATCGGGGAGATCGGCTCGGTCGCGTCGACCCCGCCGATGACCTGGGTGCGCGCGTCGGCGCCCATGACCATGGGCGCGCTGACCGCTTCGCCGCGGGAGGCGCGGATGAGGTCCTCGCGCATCTCCCCGGCCGTGCGGTACCGGTTCTCGGGGTTCTTCGAGAGGGCCTTCATGACCACGGCGTCCACGGACGCCGGGACGGCCGGGTTCAGCTCCGAGGGGGGACGGGCTTCCTCCCGGACGTGCTGGTAGGCGACGGAGACGGGGTTGTCGCCGGTGAAGGGCGGGTGGCCGACGAGCAGCTCGTAGAGAACGCAGCCGACGGCGTAGACGTCGGAGCGGCCGTCGACGGTCTCGCCGCGGGCCTGCTCGGGCGAGAGGTATTGGGCGGTGCCGATGACCGCCGAAGTCTGCGTCATGGTGGCCTGGCCGCTGGCCAGTGCCCGCGCGATGCCGAAGTCCATGACCTTCACCTGGCTGGTGTCGGACAGCATCACGTTACCGGGCTTGACGTCCCGGTGGATGATGTGGTGCTTGTGGCTGAAGTCCAGCGCCGAGCACATGTCGGCGACGATCTCGCAGGCGACCACCGGGTCGAAGCGGCCCTCTTCCATCAGGACCTCTTTGAGGGTCCTGCCTGTGACGAACTCCATCACCATGTAGGGGATGCCGTGCTCTTCACCGGTGTCGAAGACGGCGACGATGTTGGGGTGGTTGAGCGAGGCCGAGTTCTGGGCCTCTCGCCGGAACCGCACCAGGAACGACTCGTCGCGAGACAGATCGGCGCGCAGCAGCTTCACCGCCACGTCGCGGCCGAGCCGCAGGTCGCGGCCACGGTGGACTTCAGCCATCCCCCCGTAGCCGACGACCTCGCCGATCTCGTATCTGCCGCCGAGCAGGCGGGGCTCTGTCGTCATCGCGTTTTACGTCCTCGTGTTCCGTTCATCGCGGATTGATTCTAGTCGCAGGGCGACCGGATCGGCCGCTATCGGTCCTCGCAGTTGGCTCCGGGCAGGCACTCATGCAACCCTCCGCTCTTGTCCGGGGTCGGGGACGGCTCGGTCTGGGAGGGTGACTCGTCCTGCTCCGGTTCCTCGGTCGATTCGGGGTCGGCATTCTCGGCGGACTGTTCGGCCGGATCGAGCGTCGGGGCGTCATCGCCCTCATCGCCGAAGCCGTTCAGCAGCAACAGCCACACCATACCGCCTATGAGGACCAGCGCGACGATCCCCACGAGCGCACCGAGCAGGGCCTTGTTCGGCCCCGGCTTCGCGGCGGGCGGGAGCCGACCGGGCGCGCCCAGGTGGACTTCGCCGGGCGGCGACGGCGCGGACGGTTCGGCGACGGCCGCGAGCGGTCCGCCCATGCCGACGACGCCCGCACCGGGGTTGCGCGAGGGCGGGCCGCTGGGCATCGGCGAGGTCGGCGGGTTGGCCGTGAGCGAGGCGCGCGCGGCGGCGGCCATCTCGGCGCAGGTCGCGAACCGCTGCGACGGGTGCTTGGTCATGGCGCGCTCGACGAAGGCCCGCACGCCCGGCGCGATGCCGGGCGGCAGCGGCGGGGCGGGGGTGCGGACGTGGTGAAGGGCGAGCTCGATAGGGTTCTCGGCGTCGAAGGGCCGCTGGCCGGTGAGGCCGTGGAAGGCCACCACGCCGAGCGAGTACATGTCGGAGGCCGGGAGGACGCCCGTCCCCTCGGCCTGCTCGGGAGCGATGTAGGAGGCGGTGCCCATGACCGCGCCGGTGGCGGTGAGGTCCCCGGCGGCCCCCGAACGCGCGATCCCGAAGTCGGTGAGGACGGCCTGGCCGTTCGAGGCGCGGACCAGGATGTTCCCGGGCTTGATGTCGCGGTGGATGACGCCGTGGTCGTGGGCGTGCTGGAGGGCCTCGGCGACCGCCGCGACGATCGGCATGAGCTCGGCGGGGTCCATCGCGCCGCGCTCGGTGATCAGATCGGACAGGGACTGGCCCTCGATGTGCTCCATGACGAGGTAGGCGGTGGTGTCGCCGCTGGGCAGCGGCGCCTCGCCGTAGTCGTGGACGTTGACGATGTGGGGGTGGGAGAGCGCGGCCACGGTCTTGGCCTCGGCCGCGAACCGCTTCGCGAAGCCGGGCTCGCTCAGCAGGGCG
The DNA here is from genome assembly GCF_054776215.1 of Glycomyces tarimensis. Lineage (NCBI taxonomy): Bacteria > Bacillati > Actinomycetota > Actinomycetes > Glycomycetales > Glycomycetaceae > Glycomyces > Glycomyces tarimensis. The sequence continues at coordinate 291,664 of NZ_BAAHCB010000005.1, read as the reverse complement.
GGAAGCAGCGCCTTGACGGCGACCTTGCGTTCCAGGACGGTGTCCTCGGCTCGCCATACCTCGCCCATGCCGCCCACCGCGATGCGTTCGAGCAGGCGGTAGCGCTGCCCGAGGCGCATTTCGGGGCTCAACACGGCGTGCTCCTTATGTTCTCCGAGGGGATGGACACTTGAGTGTAGCTATTCGCCGCTCAAGACCTGCTCCATGAGGTTGCCGGAGATCTCGGCGGCTTTCGAGGAGCCGCCGTCGCCGTAGGAGTGGAGGAAGACGGCCACGGCCACGGCGGGCTCGCCGTCCTCGTTCATGCCCCAGCCGTGAAACCAGCCGTGGTCGGGCTCGGAGCCGTCGGCCTCGGTGCTGTGTTCGGCCGTGCCGGTCTTCCCGCCGACGGTGAAGCCCGAGACTTCGGCGCTGCCGCCGGTGCCGTCGGTGACGACGGCCTCCATGATCTCCTGGAGCTCCTCCGCGGTCTCAGAGGAGACGGCGTCCCCGGCGGAGTCATCGCCGCCGCGCTGGACCGTGTTGCCCTCGGAGTCGGTGATTTCGCTGATCATCTGCGGCTCCATGCGCTCGCCGCCGTTGGCGACGGTGGCGGCGATGATGGCGTTCTGCAGGACGGTCTCCCTGACCTCCTGCTGGCCGATGCACGCCTGCGCCCGGAAGGCCTCCTCGGACAGGTCGCCGGTCACGGAGGGGACGGCCGGCAGCGGCGACTCGAGCTCCTCGCCGAAGCCGAATGCCTCGGCCGTCTCCTGGACGTCCTCGACGCTGAGCGACTCGACGCACAGCTGCGCGAAGGTGGTGTTGCAGGAGAGCGCGAACGCCTCTTTGAGCGTGTACTCGGAGTTGGGGCACTGGTTCACGGCGTTGGTGATCTCGTGATCGGTGTCCGGTGCGGTGTAGCCGTTCCCGGCGGGCACCATGTCGTCGGGGTCGCCGCCGTTCTCGAGGTAGGCGGCGGCCACGATCGTCTTGAACGTCGAGCCGGGCGGATAGAAGTCGAGCGTGGTGCGGTCGAGCGCGGGGTTGTCCGGATCGTTGTCGACCGCGGCCTTCGCCTCCTCGGCGACGGTGCCGTCGTTGGAGGACATGTCGGTGGGGTCCCAGCCGGGGTGGGACGCCTGGGCGAGGATCTGGCCGGTGCGGGGGTCGATGACGACCGCGCCGCCCTTGACGCCGGCGGCGGCGAGCGCGTCGAAGGCGGCCTGCTGCAGCTCGGGGTCGATCGTGAGGGCCACGTCGCCGCCGGGCTTGGGCTCGCCGGAGACGGTCGACCAGAAGTCGTCGAGGAACAGCAGCGAGCTGGTGCCGTTGAGGACCTCGTTCATCTCCAGCTCCATGCGGCTGGCTCCGTAGATCCGGGACTTGAAGCCGGTGATGTTCCCGTAGTAGACGCCTTCGGGGTATACACGCCGGTAGTCGTACGTCGAGCCCTCCTCGGTCTCGACCGACTGCGCGACGACGACGTCGCCGGCCAGGATCTCGCCGCGCTCGACCTCGTACTCCGAGATGGTGGTGCGCGCGTCGGAGAGGACGCTGTACTCCTCGTGTTCGAAGAAGCCGACCCAGGTGACCTGGACGAGCAGGGCTCCGAGCAGGATCAGTGCGATGACACCGGTGCGTCGCACGGCAGGGTTCACTGGTCGCCCTCCTTCTTGTCGGGGCCGTACGCGTTCGGCGGTTGGGGGCGGTAGTCGAACGCCGAGTTCGGCGGGGACGGCGGCGCCGGGGGGCCGGTCGAGGCCGGGCCTCCGTAGGCGGCGTTCGGCGGCGGAGGGCTGGTGGGCGGGCTCGGATGCGCCCCGCCAGGCCGCGGCGTCGTCGACTGGGGCGGGCTCTGGCCCGGCCGGGGGGCGCCGCTCGTCGGAGCGTTGGCGCCGCCCTGCATCGAGGCGGGGATGATCAGCTCGGTCGGCTGGTCGCCGCCGGGCAGCGGACCGGTCTCGTTCACCCCTGCCGCCCGGGCTGTCGCCTGCTCCTCGGCGGCGCGCCTGGCGGCCTGCTCGGCGAGGAACTCCGGCGGCGCCTCGGTCTTCTGGAGACCGTAGGAGGCCTGCCAGGGCTTGCGGGCATCGTCGGAGACGCGCACCAACAGGCCCAGCAGCAGCCAGCTGGCGACCAGGGAGGAACCGCCGGCGGCCATGAACGGCGTGGTGAGACCGGTCATCGGGATGAGGCCGGTGACGCCGCCGACGACGACGAACAGCTGGAACGTCATCAGGAACGACAGGCCGGCCGCCATGAGCTTGCCGAACTGGTCACGGGACATGACGCCGGCCTTGAAGCCGCGCTCGACCAGCAGCGCGTACATCAGCAGCAGGGCGATCAGCCCGAACAGGCCGGCCTCCTCGCCGAACGCGGCGAGGATGAAGTCGGATTCGGAGGCGGGGATCAGGTTCGGGTTGCCCGCGCCCGGCCCGTTGCCGGTCAGTCCGCCGGCGTTCAGCGCCGCCAGGCCCTGCACCAGCTGCCATGACGACGGGTAGTCGCCCCAGACGTAGTCGGGGTTCCACGGGTCGAGCCAGATCGCCACGCGGACCTGCAGGTGCGCGAAGAAGGGGTAGATCGCCACGCAGCCGCCGATGAACAGCGTCAGGCCGATGACGATCCACGAGACCCGCCGGGTCGCCATGTACAGCATCGCCAGGAACATGCCGAACAGCAGCAGCGAGGTGCCCAGGTCGCGTTCGAAGATCAGCATGAGGAGGCTGGCGGCCCAGACGATCACGATGGGGCCGAGGTCCTTCATGCGCGGGAACTGCAGGCCGAGGAACCTCGGTCCGGCCACGGTGAGCATGTCGCGCTTGCGCACCAGGTACACGGCGAAGAAGATCAGGAGCATCAGCTTCGCGAACTCGCTGGGCTGCACCGAGAAGCTGCTGCCGAAGCGGATCCAGTTCTTCGATCCGTCGGAGCCGGAGATCGAGTACGGCAGGAAGCCCGGCAGAGCGGCGGCTCCGATGCCGACGAACAGCAGGATGTACGAATAGCCGCGCAGGATGCGGTGGTTGCGTACGAGCGCCAGCAGCACGCCGAACATGAACACACCGGCCATGTAGAACATGAGCTGGTTGCCGCCTTGACCCGCGAAGAGCCCCGCGTCGGCGGGCAGCGGCTCGGTCGTCGTCGCCGAGCGGTCGATCCGGCGGATGAAGGCGATGCCGATACCGGTGAGGAACGAGGCGATCGGCACGAACAGCGGATCGGCGTAGGGGGCGAGGAAGCGCACGATGCCCCACGCGACCAGGGAGACGCAGAAGCACACGATCGGCAGTGCGAAGGTGACCGAGGTGGTCGTCTTGGTGAGCGCCAGGTCGATGGTGAGCTGGAAGCAGAAGACGCCGAGGCCCGCGAAGATCAGGAGCGTCAGCTCGCGCCCGATGCGTTTGGGCATGCCGGACAGGGGCGTCAGTGGAGGCTCGGACGGTCCCGTCGGCCGAGCGGTCGCCGACATCGGCTGGGCCATCAGTCCCCCTCGCGTCTCGGAATGACGAAAGCGAGCCTACATTGGCTTCGCCTACTGCTGGCGGCAGTCCTGCGCAGCCGCAGGGACCGAGTCGGACTCGCCGTCCCCAGAGGAGCACAGCGGCACGAGGTTGTCGTTGGCGGCGGAGGAGTCGACCAGTTCCTCGAGCTCGGACCGGGCCTCTTCGAAGCTCCCGGCCCCGATCCCGTCGTCCAGGTCCTCGCGGACCTCGTCGACCGCGTCCGCCGCCGGACGCTCGGACTCGACCTCGAGCCATGCGGCCTCGATGCCGGCGACCTCCACCGGCACGCCCCGGTAGACGCTGATGTTGCCGTCGTCGGAGACGCCGATGAAGTACTGCGTGCGCAGCCACCACAGGCCGCCGCCGGCGACCATCGCCAAGATGACGAGGACGGCCAGGACGGTCCGCCACACTCGCCCGGTGCCGCGCCGCTTCCCGGCGGGCTCGGACTCGGCCTCGTCCTCCTCGGGCTCGGACTCGGCCTCCTCGGAGCCGCGCTTGATCGCCGGCAGCACCGCGGTGTCCGACTCGGCCAGGCGCGCGTCGGCGGCGGCACCGGCGATGACCGGCGTCTGCTCCCCCGGGTCGTCCTCGACCACGTCGGCGATGAGCACCGTCACGTTGTCCGGGGCGCCCGCTTCGAGGGCCTGGCTCACCAGCGACTCGACCGCCTCCATCGGCGTCGAGGCGCTCTGGAGGGTCAAGGCGATGTCGGCGTCGGAGACCGGTCCGGTCAGCCCGTCCGAGCACAGCAGCAGCCGGTCGCCGGCCACGCCCTTCAACGTCTGGAACGCCGGCTCGACCTCCGAGGCGCCCAGGGCGCGCAAGAGCAGCGAGCGCTGGGGGTGCCGCTCGGCCTCCTCGGCGGTGATGCGTCCCTCGTCGACGAGCATCTGCACGTACGTGTCGTCGACGGTGATCTGCTCGAAGCCGCCATCGCGCATCCGGTAGGCGCGCGAGTCGCCGATGTGGACCATGTTGAACCACTCGCCGTCGAACCACAGCGCGGTGAGGGTCGTGCCCATGCCCTCTTTGTTCGGGTCGTCGGCGACCATGCGGCGGATCGCCCGGTTCGCCTCGCCGACCGCGTCCGCCAACTCGTCGGCGACGGAGTCCACCGGCGGCGGCTCGTCCAGCCGCGCCACCGAGTTGATCACGATCGCGGAGGCCAGGTCGCCGGCGGCCATGCCGCCCATCCCGTCGGCCACCGCTATGAAATGCGGACCGGCGTAGACCGAGTCCTGATTGCCTTGCCTCACCACACCGCGGTCCGAAACCGCCGCGTATCGCAGGTGCAAACTCATGAAATCAACCGCCGTCGCAGTGAGGCACTAGGCCCGCAGCTCGAATGATGCACGCCCGATCCTGATCGGGACCCCCAAGGGCACGGGGGTCGGTTGTGTGACTCTAGCGCGTCCCAGGTAGGTGCCGTTCGTGGAGCCCAAGTCCTCGACCATCCACTGTCCATCGCGGGGCGCGACGCGGGCGTGCCGGCTGGAGGCGAAGTCGTCGCGGATGACGATCGTCGAGTCGGGGGCGCGGCCGATCGAGATGGGCTGGCCGGAGAGCACGAACCGGCGCCCGGCCAGGTCCCCGCTGGTCACCACGAGCCACTTCGCGGCCTGCTCCGGACTCGACCGCCCGCCGGGGGCGGGCGGTGCCGAGACCGGTCCGGCGGCCGGTCCGCCGGCGGTCGCGGGCCGGCGCTGCGCGAGCAGGTCCTTGGTGACCGTCCGGGCCGCCGCGAACACGAATAGCCACAGCAGCACGAGAAACCCGAAGCGGGCGACGGTCTGGACTATCTCAGGCATGCGGCACTCCCAGTGGACAAACAATCAGTCCCGAACACGGTAGCCCACGCGGACACGCCGAGGCCGCCCCGCCGTCGGGGCCCTCCTAGCCCGCCTGGAGCGTCAGGGACGTCGTGCCGATCTGGATGACATCGCCGGGCTGCATGCTCACCGTCGTCACGCGCTGGCCGTTGACCAGCGTGCCGTTGGTCGAGCCCAGGTCCGTCACCGACACCTGGCGGCCATCGAAGTCGACGCGCACGTGACGCCGCGAGATGCCGACGTCGGGGAGGCGGATCTGCGCCTGCTCGCCGCGGCCGATCACGGTCGCGCCGTGCGCGACCGAGAACTGGCGGCCATCGGCGGCGACCAGCACCGGACCGGTGGGCGCCTGCGGCTGGGCGGGGCCGTAGCCGCCACCGGAGACCGGCTGCGACTGGTCCACGCCCTCGTTCAGGGCGGCGACCTCGGCGGTCACGCGGAACATGCCGGTGTCCAGGCCTTCGCCGCGTTCGATCTCCACGATGACGTCGCCGTAGACGGTCCAGCCGTTCTCGCCGATGAACTCCGCCTGGGACTGGGCCAGCTCCTGAGCGAGGGCCGCCGCGTAGGGGGCGAGCCGATCGTGGTCGGGCGGGGAGAGATCGATGACGTAGCGGTTCGGCACCAGAACGCGCCCGCCGGCCAGGACGGCCTTGTGGGTCTCGGCCTCGCGCTGCATGGCGCTGGCGATTTCGACCGGGTGCACAACGCCCTTGAACATCTTGTTGAAGGTGCCTTCGAACAGGCCCTCCAGTTGTTTTTCCAAGCGTTGCAGAACGCTCACCGTATCCTCCTCGTCTGACGCCCACCAGGCGGTGACGCTGTCCCTAATTACGCGCGTCGACCTCCGATGGTATCGGCTGGATTCGTGCGACGGCGACCGGTTGAGACGCAAGCCGTCCGCGAGTCGCGCTCAACTCCGCTGTTCGGGTGAGGCGGCGCTCCCTTGTCCGGAACGAGGGACGGCGCCGCAGGTCGGGACCGGTTATGGCGGTTCCGTGTCGGCACAGTGGGTCGGTTTGCGCTTGCCTTCGAGGGCGCGTATGGTGACGCGGGTGACAGATCGCGACATTGGCTCATTCATCCGCGACGTGCGCAAACGCGCGCACGTGTCGTTCCGCGGGCTCGCCGATCAGGCCGGGGTCTCCAACCCGTACCTGCAGGGTGAGCGCGGTGTGCGTCGGCCGAGCTCGGCCGTGATGCGGCAGCTCGCAGCGGCCCTGCGGATGACCACTCCCATCATGTACCTGCGCGCCGGTCTCGGCTCGGAGGAGGGCTCCGCGACCCCGTTGGCGATCGCGACCGACCCCGAGCTCACCGCCAAGCAGAAGCAGACCCTGACCGAGATCTACGACTCCTTCGTTCACGAGAACGAGCGCCTCGCGGGGCTGCCCGCGCAACCGTCCCGCAACTGATGTCCTAGGCCCGCTTGAACGACCGGATCGCCTCCAGCGCCCGGTCGTTCTCCTCGGGCAGCCCGAACGTGACCCGCACGCCGTCGTCTGCGAAGGGGCGCACCAGGATCCCCCGCTCCTCGCAGTGCGCGGCGAACGGCACCGCGTCCGCGCCGAACGGCAGCCAGCAGAAGTTCGCCTGGGTGTCGGGCACGTCCGGCACCACCTCCCGGGCGGCTCGGACCACGCGCTCGCGCTCGGCGACGACGAGCCCGACGCGGCGCCGCATCTCATGGTCGGCCTTGAGCGCCGCGAGCGCGGCGGTCTGCGCGAGTGCGTTGACCGCGAACGGGATGACACACTTGCGCACCGTCGCGGCCACCTCCGGCGAACCGATGAGGTAGCCGGCGCGCAGTCCGGCCAGCCCCCACGCCTTCGAGAAGGTCCTGAAGATCACGGCGTTCGGCCGATCCCCGTACCGCTCAAGGGCATCCGGCACCTTCGGGTCGGTGACGAACTCGCGGTACGCCTCGTCGATGACCACCAGGACCGACTCGTCGACGGCGTCGAACAGCTCGTCGAGCTCCTCGGCCGTGACGGCCTGCCCGGTCGGGTTGTTGGGGCTGCACACGATCACGGCACGCGTGTGGGGACCGACGGCCTTGGCCATCGCGGGAATGTCGTGCCGGTGGTCGGGCGTGTTGGGCACCTGGACGCTCTGCAGGCCGGCGACGGTCGCGGCGATGGGGTAGGCCTCGAACGAGCGCCACGAGTAGACGACGTCGCAGCCCGGCTCGGCGATCGCCTGCATGAGGTGGCCGATGAGGGCCACCGAGCCGGTGCCGGTGGTGATGCGGTCGGCGTCGACGCCGAGGCGTTCGGCGAGCGCGTCGCGCAGCCGCACGACCGCGAGGTCGGGGTAGCGGTGGGTCTGGCCGGCGGCGGCGGCGATGGCGTCGACGACACCGGGCAGCGGGCCGTACGGGACCTCGTTGCTGGAGAGCTTGACGGCTTCGGGCAGCGCCTTCCCGGGGACGTACAGCGGGATGGAGTCGAGGTCGTCGCGGAGCGGCTTGGTCATGCTTCGGGTTCTTTCTCTCGGGGCACGTCCACGACGGCGGTGCCCGGGGACTTGTCGTGCAGGCACTGGCGGAACGGCTTGTCTCGGATGCAGTACAGCCCGTCCAGGACCCACAATATGGCGCCGAACGGGAAGCAGAGCAGGGGGAGCGCAGCGTAGGACCAGCGCAGGAGCAGCCGGCCCCAGCCGAGCTCGGCGCCGGGGGCGAGCGAGACGACCTTGATGCCCATGACGCGCTTGCCGAAGGTCTGGCCGGTGTTGAGCGTGGAGGGGACCTCGTAGGCGAACCACAGTCCCAGGGCGATCAGGCCGATGGTCCACAGCAGGCCGGACTCGGAGGGGACCTCGATCTCGCCCGGCGGGACGCCGCCCATGGCCTGCTCGATCGCCGGGCGGATCTGCTGCAGGTACTGGTAGATGAAGTAGCCGTTGACGACCAGGTTGAGGGCGAAGACGCAGACGATGTCGACGATGCGGGCCGCGAGGCGCTGGCCGGGGTGGGCGAGGACGCGGCCGGCGAGGATGCGGCGGACGTCCTCGTTGGCGATCCAGCCGATCGTGACGCCGAGGGAGCGGATGGGGACGGAGTCGGGGGGCTGGGTGACGCCGGGGGCGCGCTGGACGATCTTCGGCGGGGCCTTGCGGTCGAATCCCTGTCCGAACACCGGATCCTGGCCTGCCTGGTCCGATGGGGACGGATCGGGTTCCGGTGTCGGGTCCTCGACTTCGGGCCGCTCGGGGGGCTCGGCGTCGGCCGGGACGGGCTTGCCGACCCAGGCGGCGCCGTCCCAATAGCGTTGCGTGGCTGGGTCGGCGGGGTCTCGGTACCAGCCCGGTTCGATCGTGGTCATCGTCGCCCATTGTTGCAGCCGAAGCGCGGACATCCCAGGGAGTCGGGGAACCGGGGCTGATGAGGCCCGTGGGGCGCGAAGTGACGGCCGCTGCGGTCGTCGACGTGCCGGCGGCGGCTGCGGTGAAGGCGGGAGGGACGGTGCGCGCAGTGATACGGGCGCAGTGATACGGCCCAGTCGGTGTACTACCTCGACTGGGCCGCTCGTGTTACTCACTGCCACATCCGGACCGAGTTACCAAGCGTGAAGTCAGTATCTGCGGTGTCCCACTCCTAGGCGCGGGGCCCGCTGTGCCTCCCGACGGCTCTAGTCGCACGTGGGTACTCGGCGGCTGTGCGCGGATCCTTCCGGTCTGCGGAGACCGTGTCCCCGGGTAGTCCGTCTGGATCCGTAACTCATTTCTACCCGCATACTGACGGGTAGTAAAGGGCTATCCGCAAAAAAACGAGCAGCGTTCGCCGATCGGCGGTTCGGAGCGGGCACGGCGCCGCCCCGTCGGTTCAGACCTGGAGCCAGGCGCCGCGGCGCATGACCGAGACGAGGCGCAGCTCGTCGTCGAGGACGACGGCGTCGGCGTACTTGCCCGGCTCGATGGCGCCGACGTCGTCGAGTCCGAGGAGCTCGGCGGGGGTCCCCGAGGCCATCCGCGAGGCGGACTCGACGGACTGCCCGGCGAGGGTGACCGCGTTGCGGACGGCGTCGAGCAGCGTGATCGTCGAACCGGCGATGACGTCGGTGCCCGCGACGGTGGCGGCCCCGCCGGTGACCTCGACTTCGTGGCGGCCGAGCCGGTAGGTGCCGTCCTCGAGCCCGGCGGCGTCCATGGCGTCGGAGACGAGGATGGTCCAGGCCGGCAGGGAGGTGTCGAAGGCGAAGCGCATGGTGCCGGGGTGCAGGTGGACCGGGTCGGCGATGATCTCGGAGAAGATTCGCTCGTCGGCGATGAGCGCCGGGATCGGGCCGGGGTCGCGGTGGTCGAAGCGGCGCATGGCGTTGAACAGGTGCGTCGCGGACTGGGCGCCGGCGTCGATGCCGGCCATGGTCTGCTCGTAGCTCGCGTCGGTGTGCCCGATGGAGGGGACGACCCCGCGTGAGTCGAGGAACTCGATGGCCTCGACCGCGCCGTCGAGCTCGGGGGCGATGGTCACCATCTTCACGGCGCCGTCCCCGGCCTCGATGAGTTCGGTGAGCTCGGCGATGTCGGGATCGCGCAGGACCGAGGTGACGTGCGCGCCGCACTTGGCCTCGGAGATGTAGGGGCCCTCGAAGTGCACGCCGGCGAGGGTGCCGTCCTTCACGAGCGGCAGCAGTGACCGGGTGCTCGCGAGCAGGAACTCGTGGGTGGAGGACACCATCGAGGCGACCAGCGTGGTCGTCCCGCGCGAGGCGTGGAACTCGGCGGAGGAGCGGGCCGAGGCGGCGTCGCCGCTCGCGAGCGAGTGCCCACCGCCGCCGTGGCAGTGGATGTCGACGAAACCGGGCAGAACCCAGCCGCTGGGCTCGCCGTCGCGTTCCTCGACGGCCACGATCCGGTCGTCCGCGACGACCAGGGCTCCGTTGACGACCCCGTCCGGGGTGACGATCCGTCCGACCTTCGGCAGCATGACGCCTTCCACTGGCTCTCCCTCGATTCGATCCGGCGTGTGGCAGCTCACGTCGGTGCGGCAGAATGATCGTGAGCGCGCGAGCCTGCAACGAGCATCGCACGCGCGTCCTCGACCATGTTTCGAACACTATCTTGCAAGCAGCGGCGGCCCGCCGCGATACCGACCCGAGGAGAACCGTGGACCGCTACGCGAGGTGGAACACCCTGCTCGAGATCCTCGCCGAGACCGGACGGATCACCGTGGAGGAGGCCGCGAGCCGCCTCGGCGTCTCGCAGGCGACCATCCGCCGCGATTTCGACCAGCTCTCCCAGCAGCAGATGATCACCCGCACCAGGGGCGGGGCCGTCGCCGGGGGCATCTCCTATGACCTGCCGCTGCGCTACAAGACCGCCCGCCACGTCGAGGAGAAGCACCGCATCGGCACCGCCGCGGCCGGCCTGGTGAGCCCGGGGCAGGTGATCGCGCTCAACGGCGGCACGACGATCACCGAGGTCGCGCGGGCCCTGGCTACCCGCACCGATCTGGTGGCGACGCCCGGCTCGACGGGCCTGACGATCGTCACGAACGCGCTGAACATCGCCAACGAGCTCATCGTGCGACCGCACTTGAAGGTCGTGGTGGTCGGCGGGGTGGTGCGTCCGCAGTCCTACGAGCTCATAGGGCCGCTGGCCGCACCGATCCTGCGCGAGATCACGCTCGACATCGCCTTCCTCGGCGTCGACGCGGTCGACATCAAGCTGGGGGCGACCAGCCACCATGAGGGCGAGGCGGCGATCAACGCCCTCATGGCGGCGCGGGCCCGGAAGGTCGTGGTGATCGCCGACGGCTCGAAGATCGGCGGGCACGCCTTCGCCAGGATCTGCCCGACCGACCGGGTCCACACGCTGGTCACCGACGGGAACGCGCCGACCGAGCAGCTCAGGGCCTTCGAGGAGGCCGGCATCCGCGTCATCGTGGTGTAGCGGAGGACTCCGTGTTCGGGTCGAACAGGCTCGGCGGCGACGGGTTGAACGGGTTCGGATCCTGCGTCGTGTCCGCGGGCGCCTCGCCCCGGTCTTCGGCCTTCGGGCGGCCGAGCCGGTTGAGGACCGCGGCCATCGCCAGGCCGAACACCAGCAGGCCGAAGCTGAGCAGGCCGGACCAGCGCTCGTAGCGGGAGACGTCGCCGGTATCGCCCTCGAAGCTGCCCCACAGCAGGAAGACCGCCCAGAGCAGCACCGCGGCGAGCAGGGTGCCGAACACGCCGCCGCGCCGGCCGCGGGGACTGGTGCCGCCGAGGAACACCGCGATGAGCGCGAACAGCTCAACGGAGACGAAGAAACCGAACGGCAGCGCCGCGAAGGTGAACAGCGCCTCGCTGCCCCGTTCGGACTCCATGAAGACCGTCCAGAGGAAACCGGCCCCGGCCGCCAGCAGCGAGGCGACGAAAGCGGTGCCGATGAATGCGAAGACCGTGCGCGCGTCGCGCGCACCGGTGCCGTCGGCCGCCTCGCGCACCGCCACCATGCGGTCGCGGACGCCGGGGGACAGACCGATGAGTCCGCCCACCACCGCGACGACGCCGGCGCCGAGCAGCAGCCAGCCGCCGCCCGGCGACTCCCACACCTCGGGCTCGGGCAGCTCGTAACCGAAGACCTCACCGTCGATCAGCGGCACGAGCGCGATCACCGCCACCGAGATCGCCAAGCCCGCCAGCCACGGCGGTGTCCGGAAGACCAGCGCCAGCAATGCGAAGCCGAGCGTCACCGCCGCGGCGGCCGCGGCGGTGAAGCCGAGACCGATGAGCGGATTGGAGCCGACGAACAGGCCCGGTGCCGAGGCGACGAGCGCCGCCAGCGACGGCAGGGCGAGATTCACCGCGCCGAACCGCACCGACAATCCGACCGCGACCGCCACCAGCAGCAGCGGTGCGAGGAAGGACATCTGCTCGTCCAGCGCGTCCGAGAGCGAAGCGCCGCCCAACGCCTCATCGCGCCGCTGGTAGACCATGAACAGCGCGTTCGCCGCCAGCAGCAGGAGGACCACCTCCCAGATGAGCTGGAAGACGATGCGGTCGCGCGGGGGCTTCGGCCCGGCGA
>NZ_BAAHCB010000005.1:267841-279298 GCF_054776215.1 Glycomyces tarimensis | reverse complement strand
CTCGTACGGCACGCCCGGCTGGGCCTCGGGCCGGAACGGGGCCGCCTGCCCGCCGAGGTCGCCGTTGCCGACGCTCGGCAGGGCGCCCGGTGCGACGGCGAGCTGCTGCGTCTGGTCGGCTGCCTGCTCGCCGCCCTCGTTGCGTTCAGGGGGTATGTAGGTCATTGAGGCGATCCTAGGTGGTGGAGGTCAGGGGAGGTATCGGTCGAAATAGGGCTTCAGCGGAGGAATCGCCGTTCGGTGTCGTCGTATCGAGCGCCGCCCGGAGCCTCATAGCCGTCGCCGGGGCGCGATTCGCGCAGGTCGTCGAAGGCGCCGGACGCGCCGAACGGGTCGGCGCCGACGCGCGGCATGCTCCCGGTGGTGGCCCAAGGGTCGCCGCCGCTGCCGACCGCCGCGAGATCCTCGTCGTACTCCTCGTACTCCTCGGAGCGCTGCTGCGGCACCACGGGCTCGTCGTCACGGAGGTCGTCGACGGCTCCGGCCCGGCTCGACGAGGCGATCTCCTCCTCGTCGGGGGTGTTCATGGCCTCGACGAAGCGGGTGACGAGGAATCCGGCGACGACGGCGGCGAGGGCGATCCAGCTGGGGTCGAAGTCCCAGCCGCGCGACTCGGCGAGCCACATGGACGCCAGCAGCAGCGCCGCGGCGAACACGGTGCCGCACACGCCGCCGCGCCGGCCGAGCAGGCTCGTCCCGCCGAGGAGCGCGGCGCCGACCGCTATGGCCGACAGCAGGATCGGGTCCGGCAGTGCGGCCGGGCCGAATTCCGGGACGCCCGTCCATGCGGCGAGGACGCCGGCCGCTCCTGCCATGGTCGTGGACAGCAGCAGGCCGAAGAAGACGAGCCCTCCCCTGCCGTGCCGCTCGCCCGGCGGGCTCTCGCGGATCGGCGTGAGGCGCTCGCGCACGCCGGCGAAGGCGCCCACGAGCCCGAGGAACATCGACAGGCCGGCCGCCGCGGCCAGGGCCGCCAGCACGCCGGTGTCGGGCAGCTCCGCGAGCAGGAACTCGGCCGGCTCCTCCACGGTGCCCGACCACAGGCCGACGGCGCCCCCGAGCGCGCCGCTGGCGGCCCACCCGGGCACGCGCAGCCACGTGCACAGCACCGCGAGCGCGATGCCGGCGACCACGGCGACGCCCATGGCCATGCCGAGGGCGACCATGGTGCCGGAGCTGGAGGCGTCGACGAAGATCCACGCCGACAGCAGCGCGACCGGTCCGACGGCGAGGTTGACGGCGCCGACGCGCAGCGAGATCGCCGCGGCCGAGGCGGCCAGGAGCAACGGCGTGAGCGCGGCCATGAAGCCGCTCCAGGAGCCGTCGTTGAACGGCCCGGAGGCGGATTGCGTGAGCGCGAACAGGACGCCGCCGCCCAGCAGGAGCAGCCCGATCTCCCAGACCACGTGGACGGCCATGCGATCGGCCGGCGGATCGGAGATGACGTCCGACGATGAGGTCGAAACGCGATCGTGGCTTCGACTTGGGGTGTCAAACTTCATGTAGCGCACCTCATAACGCGCAATGTATGCGGATGTACCGGATGGGGAGGGAACCGGGGAGGGTTCGGCTATCCAGGCGACCGGTCGTCGTCGTCCTCTGGCGACGGGGGAATGCGGCAGGAGTACTCCAGCCACAGCGCGGTGGCGGTCAGCGCCGCGCACGAGACGGTGCCGAAGATGGCCCCCGGCAGGTCGTCCGACGCGGCTTGGAGCCGGTCGCTCTGGACCGCGAGCCAGATGGTGAATCCCAGGTAGGCGCCGAAGAACGCGGAGCCGCTGATGGCGGCGGCCTTGGCGAGGACGGCGGACCTGGCGATCTGGAGCGCGTGTTCGGGCCCCCGGACGGTCCCGGCTTGCGCCATGGGTCCGGACCGCTCGGTGGCCTGCGCGCGGCCCTGCCGCGCGCTCGGGTTCAGCGTCTTCTTCGTGTTCCAGGCCATCCAGGCGAGCAGTGCTGCGAGCGCGAGGATGGCCGCGGAGTTGTACCAGGCGAGTTCGGGTGCTTGCTGGTAGTAGCGGGCGACGAGGAGCAGCGTCAATGCGCCGCCGGCGAGCGCGCTCACCGCCAGGGTGGACGGGGCTGTCGGCCGCAGGCTCGGCCGGGGACCGTGCTTGTCGTCACTCATGATGCTCTGACCATATCGGGTGGAGCCTGCGCAACGCACGCGCATCCGCGGCCAACCCTCCGTCACGCAGCAGTTCCCGGACGCGACCGCGGCCGGGCAGCTCGGCGTCGCGATCGACGGCGAGCCACGGCACGAGGACGAAGGCGCGCAGGTGGGCACGCGGATGGGGCAGTTCGAGGCGGGGCTCGGCCCGGTGGACGGGCCGGCCCTCGTCGTCCCAGACGGCGACGAGGTCGACGTCCAGGGTGCGGGGGCCGTAGGGCCGCTCGGGGTCGCGGACGCGTCCGGCGCCGGCCTCGAGCTCTTGGGCGAGCCCGAGCCATTCGTCGGGGCCCCGCGCCGGATCGGTGGCGATGGCGGTGAGGTTGTAGTAGGCCGGCTGGTCGGCGTCGCCCCACGGCGGGGTCTCGTAGAGGTCGGAGACGGTGTCCGGCCGGATCGCCGCGACGGCGGCGGCCAGGGTGGCCTCGCGGTCGCCGAGGTTGGAGCCGAGGCTCAGGACGACGCGGCTCATGTGCGATTCCGTTCGATGGTCACCGAGACGTCGGCGAAGTGCTGCGCGATGGGCGCCTGGGGTTTGTGGACGGTGACGGTGGCGCGCTGGACGCGTTCGTCGCGCAGGCAGGCGGCGGCGAGGCGTTCGGCGAGGGTCTCGATGAGGTTGCACGGCTCGCCGGCGACGATGTCGGCGAGGTCGTCGGCGAGGCCGCCGTAGTCGATGGTGTGCTGGAGGTCGTCGGTGGCGGCGGCGCGGACGGTCGAGGTGGCGAGGGCGACGTCGACGATGAAGTCCTGCCCCACTTCCCGTTCGTGGTCGAACACGCCGTGGCGGCCGTGCACCTTCAGCCCGGACAAGGTGATGACGTCGGTATCCACAGGCCCGACCCTACGTCATTCCTCTTCCTCCTCCTCTTCTTCAGCGCGCCCGCGCATGACGAGCCAGGTGGCGAAGGCGAGGATGCTGCCCGCCACGAGGATCGGGACGATCCTGAGGTTGTGGTCGAACCACGAGACGAGCTTGAGGTACTCGGAGGTGGGGTCGGCCAGGACGACGGCCACGAAGACCGCGGCGATGATGCCGGCGAGGCTGAACAGCGCCGAACGCCACCACAGGTCGAGCCCGAAGCGGCGGTTGAGAATCTGCGCGCCGTCGATGATGCGCTTGGCGCGCAGGACCCGGATGGAGCCGATGGTGGTGATGAGCCGGAGGATCTGGCCCCCGCCGGCGGCGAGGATGAGGCTGACGAGCGTGAGCGCGCAGACCAGCAGCAGCCACTTGTGGCGCATGAGCCACTTGCGCTTGTGCTCGGCGGCGAGCAGCAGGATGATCGTCTCGGCCCACAGGACCGAGCCGGCGGCCCAGCCGAGGATCTTGCCGGCGACGGCGTATTCGCCGTTGGACCAGATGGTGAGGAACACCGCGGGCACGGAGGCGAGGACCGCGATCACCACAGGAACGGTGAGCCGGTCTTCGATGCGCTGGGCGAACGCGGTGAGTCGTCGCAGACTCCATCGGGGGGAAGGGGCCACCCCTCTACCGTACCGAAACTCTCTGTGGTCGATGCATCCCCAGGTCAGGCCAAGTTGACTATCGTTGCGGTATGCGCATGCTCACCGCTTGGACCCGCTCGCAGTCCGGTCGGCTCTCTCCGGAGCGCCGACGCTCCGATCTGGAGCGATTCCGACGGGAGTCGTTCGACGTCCTCGTGATCGGGGGCGGGGCGACCGGCGCGGGCGCGGCGGTGGACGCGGCGAGCCGAGGACTGCGGGTGGCGCTGGTGGAGGCGCGGGACCTGGCGTCGGGGACGTCGTCGCGGTCGTCGAAGCTGGTGCACGGCGGCCTGCGCTACCTGGAGCAGCTCGAACTGGGGCTGGTGCGCGAGGCGCTGACCGAGCGCGATCTGCTGGCCGAGCGGTTGGCGCCGCACCTGGTCCGTCCGGTGCCGTTCCTGTTGCCGCTGCGGGACGTGTGGGAGCGGCTGTACTACGGCGCGGGGGTGGCGGCGTACGACGCTCTGGCATCGGCGATCGGCTCAGCGGGGAGGGGCATGCCGTGGCACCGGCATCTGGGCAAGGCGGCGACGCACCTGGCCTTCCCCGATCTGTCGGAGGAGGTCCGCGGCTCGATTCGCTACTACGACGGGCAGGTCGACGACGCGCGCCTGGTGGTGGCGCTGGCGCGGACGGCCGCCGCGCTGGGCGCGGCGGTGGTGCCCTCGGCGCAGGCGCTGGGGTTCGTGCGCGAGGGCGGTCGGATCACGGGCGCGGAGGTCCTCGACGTGGAGAGCGGTGAGCGCCACCGCGTCCGGGCGTCGACGGTGATCAGCGCGGCCGGGGTGTGGAGCGACGATCTGGCGCGGATGCTGCCCGAGCGCACGGGGATGGCGGTGCACGCGTCGAAGGGCGTGCACCTGGTGCTGCCGCGGGAGGCGATCGAAGGCAACGCCGGGATCATCACGAGGACGAAGTGGAGTGTCCTGTTCATCATCCCGTGGGACGGACATTGGATCATCGGCACGACGGACACGGACTGGAAGCTCGACCTGGCGCACCCGGCCGCTTCCGCCGGGGACGTGGCGTACCTGCTGCACCAGGCCAGCGAGGTGCTGCGCAAGCGCCTGGACGTGAGCATGGTGGAGGGCGTGTACGCGGGGCTGCGGCCGCTGCTGCGCGGGGAGACCGAGGAGACGTCGAAGCTGAGCCGCACGCACGCGGTGGTGGAGGCCGAGGAGGGCCTGTTCTTCGTGGCGGGCGGGAAGTTGACGACGTACCGGGTGATGGCGCGTGACGCGGTGGACCGGGCGGCCCGGCGGCTGGACCGCGACGTGCCGGCCGGCGGCACCCACATGCTGCCGCTGCTGGGAGCGGACGGGTTCGACAGCTATTGGTCCCGCCGGGAGGCGCTGGCGAAGCGGTTCAAGGCGCCGGTGCACACCGTGGAGCACCTGCTGCGCCGCTACGGGAACCTCGCGCCGCAACTGCTGCGGCTCGGCTTGGAGCAGCCGCAGCTGGGCCGGCGGCTGCCGGGCACGAGCGACTACCTGCGCGCGGAGGTGGTCTACGCGGCGCGGGCCGAGGGGGCGCTGCATCTGGACGATGTGCTGGCGAGGCGGCTGCGGCTGTCGATCGAGTCGGTCGACCGGGGAACGCGCGCGGCGATGGACGCGGCGGCGCTCGCCGGGGAGGTCCTGGGCTGGGACGAGGCGCGCCGGGCCCGGGAGGTGGAGGTGTACCTGCGGCGGGTGGAGGCGGAGCGGCGCTCGCAGCAGCAGCCGGACGACGACGCGGCGGAGGCGGCGCGGCTGGCGGCGGCGGAGATCCGCAGCGTCGTCCAGCTCGGGCCGTGAGCGAACCGCTGAGCGAGCACGCGGGTCGGATCGGATAGACTCTTCTTCCGTCGCCCCCGTAGCTCAGGGGATAGAGCGTCGGTTTCCTAAACCGTGCGTCGCAGGTTCGAATCCTGCCGGGGGCACCATGTGATGTATCAGGACATAGGAAACGGTCCGGACCAGATCGGCCTCGGTGTCAAGGAAATCGAGCTGGAGTTGACGCTTGAGCTCGGGAAGCGCACGAGCGGCGGTGGAGGGGTGAATGTGGCGTTCTTGAAGGGCGACGCCGACACCGAGCGAAGCGGCGCCCACACCCACCACATCAGGCTGGTACTTCAGCCCGGCGTGCCCAACAAGGACACTGGTGAGGTCGAGAGCATGAAGCTCTCCGGGGTTAAGCGACCGGCCGCCGTTCCGCATCAGCCGGGCCCTTGACCCGACCGGCCGGATCGAACGGCACTGCGTGAAGCAAGTCGGACTACGGCGAGCACGACGGCCCGGACCTTGTGGTCCGGGCCGTTCCTATGGGCGCGCGCACCACCCGGCGACACCGGCAGGAACCACCCTTCACCAGGCGTTTGCGGTCGGGGACCGTCGAGGTCGAGTGTCGCGGTCAGCCCGCGCCGGAGATGTAGCCCTCGAGCTGGAGCTTCTCGAACTCGAGCTGGCCGATGCGGCCCTTCACGACGTCGCCGATGCTCACGATGCCGGTGATGGCCCCTTCGTCGGTGATGACGGGGACGTGCCGGACGCGCTCGTCGGTCATCAGCACCATCAGGTTCTCGATCGAGTCGTCCAAGCCGCACGTGTGCACGTCCTGGGTCATGATCCGCGAGACGGGCGCGTCGAGCAGGCCGGGATGCGCGTGCAACCCCCTGACCACGTCCCGCTCCGAGACGATGCCGTCGACGGCGAGGCCGTCCGCGCTCACGATCAGCGCGCCGACGTTGTGCTCGGCCAGCTTGGCCAGCAGGGTCCGCACGGACTCCTCCGGACCGATGGTGATCACGGCAGACCCCTTCGACCGCAGTATGTCACCTATCTGCACGACGACCTCCCGAATGCATAGCCGGTGATCAATAAGCATACCGCTCCTGGGCATGCCAACGAAGGGCAAATCTCCGGTTTTCGGTCGGCGGTGCACCGAACGGACCTCGCTGAATCGCTGCCGGCGGCGGCCTACTTGAACGCGTCGGCTCCGGTCAGGTCGGCCGAGAGCCGCCAGAGGCGTCCGGCCTGCTCGGGGTCGATGGCGTAGGGGCGGACGCCGGGCGAGTCGTCCTCGGAGACCTCGGCGATGTCGCAGTCCTGGAGGTAGACGCCGCCTTTGCCGTCGAGCTGCGGGGAGGCCGCGGCCCAAGTCTGGGTCGCGGCGCCCTGCTCGGGGGTCTTGAACCAGTCGACGGCATTGCCCTCCTCGTCGAGCCAGCCGGCCTCGCGCTGCTCCTCGAAGGTCAGGTGCCGCTGGAGCGGGGTCTTGATCGGCCCCGGATCCAGCGTGAAGGCCCGCACGCCCGAATCCCGGCCGAGCCGGTCGAGCTCGACGGCGAAGAGCACGTTCGCGGTCTTGGACTGGCCGTAGGCCAGCCAGCGGTCGTAGCCGGTCTCGAAATGCGGGTCGTCCCAGCGGATCGCGCAGTTGCGATGGCCGCCGGAGGCGACCGACACCACGCGGGCGCCGCCGTCGAGCAGCGGCCACAGGAGGTTCGCCAAGGCGAAGTGTCCGAGGTGGTTGGTCGCGAACTGGAGCTCCCAGCCGGGGCCGACGCGAGTCTCGGGGCAGGCCATGACGCCGGCGCTGTCGACGAGCATGTCGATGGAACGGCCGGCGTTGAGCAGGCGCGCGGCGAAGGCGCGGACGCTGTCGAGGTCGGCCAGGTCGAGTTCGTCGATCTCGATGCTGTCGGTGCCCGCCAGGGCCTTCTGGGCGACGTCGCGGCGCCGGGCGGGGACGACGACGTGCGCTCCGGCGCCGGCGAGGGCGCGGGTGGTCTCGAGGCCCAGGCCGGAGTAGCCGCCGGTGACGACGGCGAGCCTGCCCGAGAGGTCGACGCCGTCCAGGACTTCGGCGGCGGTGCTGCGGTATCCGAATCCGGAATCGATCTTGTGCTGCGGTGTTGTCATGTTCGGAACACTAGGACCTGGAGTGCGCTCCAGGGCAAGGTCGCGGGCCGGGTTTCTTTTCGGCGCGAAGCAGCCCAGCGCAGAGCGCCGCAACGCCTTGAATTCCGTGATCGCTGGTGTGGCCATGACTTCCGAGTGCCACTCATCGCGGGAGGGACTGTTCCCTTGGAGGACGATGGCTGGTAAACTTGCAGGTCATCCGTGCGCGGCGACGCTTGCGAGCCTTTCGCACGGCCCTGTGTTCCCGGCGGCCCTCGGGCTGTTGCGATGTTGAACCTTGCCCCTGTAGAGCTCGGGGAGGCCCCCACCGGCCTCCCCGAGTCTTCCCACCAAACAGAGCAAAGTCTGCGTCCCGCGGGCTTCCGTGGCTATCGGAAGCGCGCGGTGTAGATATCGCCGTCGCGTACCCAGGCCAGCTGGAGGGCGGCGAACATCTCGTCCACGATCTCCTCGTCGGGCAGCCCGTAGAGCTTGCCCACGCTGCGGCCTCGGTAGTGCCACAGCAGCCCCGCCTGCACCTGCGCCGCGTCGGCGAAGTGCTTGCCGCACGAGGGCGCGCACCGGTATATCGCCTGGCCGTTCCTGTCGTACTCGATCGCCATGACCTGCTGGCACATAGAGCTCCGCAGCTTGCCTGCCGCGGCTGCCTGTAGCAACGTCTGCGTCTGAAGACGTTCCACCATGGCACCCAACCCCTCTCCGGGCGACGATCAAGACCGGCCAGGGTGCGCCCCAGCCTGGTTCTGCAACGACTTAGCGAGATCCGGTTGTGCGATTCAGGACGCTTGGACACGAAGGCGGTTGCCGTCCAAGGAGCCGCATCACACGACCCCTTGGACGGGTCCCCACCGAGCATCGCGCCGAACGTCGGTTGTTTGAGTCTGCGATCACGATCGCATACCCGAACTGAACATGTCTATGTGCAGTATCACATTCATCCTAGCATGCATTCACACGGGGCAGATGCACGTGCATCTGCGCGGGAATAGGCGCGTGCAGGTGACTGTCTGTAATGTGTAACACTGTCCTAGACCGGCAAAGGGAACGTCTGAAACACCCGGTACGTGGCTTTTGCACGCGTGGCGGCCGTATGGCCGGCACGCGTCGCCAGGGCAGCGGCCACCGCTACCGCGGTTCGCTTCGGGGTCCGGGCGCAGGTCACCGATAGATCGAGATACCGGTCGGTTCGCCGGCCATTGGTGGAAGGAATTTCGATGGACAACGCACGCAACGGCATCCCCGCGGGGGAACTACCCTCGTCGATCAGCTGGCAGAAGAGCAGCCGCAGCGGACCGAACGGCGGCAACTGCGTGGAGCTCGCCGCCCTTCCCGGTCGGCAGGAGATCGCGGTCCGCAACTCACGCGACCCCGAGGGCCCCGCCCTCGTCTACACGGTCGCCGAGATCGAGGCGCTCATCGAAGGCGCCAAGGATGGCGAATTCGACAATCTGATCGCGTAGCGGCCGCAAGGCCTTCGGCCCGGACGTACGCTCGCCCTGACAGGAAAGGCCCTCCGGCTACCCTGTCAGGGTGAGCATTTCGTCGTTGGCGCCTCTCCAGTGACCGTCTGGAGGTGAGAGGCATGAGCACATCGCCCCCGGTCGGAGGCAACGCCGGTGGACCCACCGCGCTGCGCATGATCATGGGCGGCTACCTACGCCGCCTGCGCGAAGCCAAGGGCATCACGCGCGACCAGGCCGGATACGAGATCCGTTCCTCCGAATCGAAGATCAGCCGCATGGAGCTCGGACGCGTGGGCTTCAAGGTCCGCGATGTCGAAGACCTGCTGCACATGTACGGCATCGAGGACCAGTCCGAGATCGACCGTCTGCTCGCACTGGTCAAAGAGGCCAATCAACCCGGCTGGTGGCACCGCTACGGCGACGCGCTCCCCAACTGGTTCAGCGCCTATCTCGACCTCGAGAGCGCGGCATCCCAGATCCGCGCGTACGAGGTCCAGCTCATCCCGGGGCTCCTCCAGACCCGTGAATACGCGCGGGCGCTCCTCATGCTCGGCTTCGGCCACACGCCGCTCCAGGAGATCGACGACCGGGTCAACGTGCGCATCTCACGCCAGGACATCCTCACCAAGGACGACCCGCCCTTCTTCTGGACGGTGATCGACGAGGCCGCGCTGCACCGGCCGTTCGGCGGCCGGCAGGTGATGCGCGAACAGATCAAGGCGCTCATCGAGGCCTGCGACATGCCGAACGTGCAGATCCAGATCGTCCGCTTCTCCAGCGGCGCGCACTCCGGAGCCGGCGCCCCGTTCACCTGGCTGCGATTCGCCTCCGAGGACCTCAAGGACGTCATCTACCTCGAACACCTCACCTCCGGCCTGTATCTCGACCGCGACGACGAGGTCGACGCCTATCAGGCGGCCATGGAGCACCTGTGCGTGCAGGCCGCCCAGCCCGCTCAGACCCCCGACATCCTGCGCGAGATCCTCAACGACCACTACTGAGCGTGATGTCGCACCGTTCGGTGCGACGCATGAGTTTCACTCGTTCAAGGGACACGAAGCAAGGCGCGCGGCCGAGCCGCGCGCCTTGCGTATGCGGAGTGCTAGGGCTTGCGGGCGACGCCGGCCATGATGATCCGCTGCCATTCTTCGAGGTCCTCGACCGCCGGGACCTCTCTGTCGGGTTCTCCGGGGAACCAGCGGGCAGGGTATTCCACGCCCGGCTCCACCAGCGGCAGTCCCTGGAAGTGCGCCTCGATCTCCTCGGGCGTGCGGATCCATCCGTTGCCCATGGCCTGGATGCAGGACTTCTCCATCGCCGCCTGCTCGGGATAGCCGGTGTCGGCGAAGTCGGTGATGTGCAGGTAGGACCCGCTCGGGCAGGCGTCGAGCAGGACCTTGATCCACTCGCCGGGGTGTTCGTCGCGGTGGAAGTGCATCAGGAGGCCGACGACCATCAGGCCGATCGGGCGGTCGAAGTCGAGCTTCTTCCGCACGTCGGGGTGATTCAGAATGCTCTGAGGGTCGCGCAGGTCCGCGGTGACGATCGTCGTCGAGTCGTTGTCCGCCAGCAGCGCCCGGCCGTGCGCCAGCACGATCGGGTCGTTGTCGACGTAGACGACCTTCGCGTCCGGATTGATCGCCTGGGCCACCTGGTGGGTGTTCTCCATGGTGGGCAGGCCGGCGCCGATGTCGAGGAACTGGTCGATGCCCTGGCGCGCCACGTACCGCACGCCCTTCACGAGCCCGAGGCGATTGTCCTGGCTGGCTCGGCGGATTTCGGGCACGTACTGCTCGATGATGGTCGCTCCTTCGCGGTCGACCGCGAAGTTGTCTTTGCCACCGAGCGTCGCGTCGTAGATGCGCGCGATGGAGGGCTTGCTGATGTCGAACTCGGGAGTGTACGGCGGGTCTTCGCCGGGGACGGTGACAGGTTCTTCACTCATCGGCACAACCTCTTCGTCTAGGAACGTTCCACTCATGGTACGACCGTCTGACCTCATGGCGCAGTTCGGGATCAGCCACTTCAGCCCCATCGTGCGCACGCATTCGGCCACGAATCAGACGGCACGGTGACCACACGGGACGCGCCGATGCCGTTGCGGGTGAGACCCAGCCGCTCGAGGCGGCGGGCCCTCACTCCTCGTCGCTCTGGCCGGCGGCCTCGGGGTTGGCCGCCATCCACTCGGCGACGGTGTCCTCGCGCAGGGCGTCCCACAGGCCGGAGGCGGTCTCCTCGTCGTAGACGACAATGGACTCGCCGTTGTTGTCGGTGCCGAGGTTCGGCGTGGTGAGGAAGACGATGTCGTCGCTGCGCAGGTGCATGAACTCGATGCCGGTCTCGACGACGTTGAAGTCCTCGTCGACCTTGACCGCGTCGGAGACGGAGCGGATGAACGCGGTGAGCTTCGAGC
>NZ_BAAHCB010000005.1:183679-267739 GCF_054776215.1 Glycomyces tarimensis | reverse complement strand
GCCGCACCCAGTCGAGGGCCTCCTCCCCGTTCATGTGGTGCATGCCTTCTTCGAAGGTGCGGTAGGGCGGGTGGATCGACTCGATGGTCTGCTCGACGTACATGTTGACGCCGCCGAGCGCGTCCACGACCTCGACCAGGCCGGCGAAGTCGATCTCCACGACGTGGTCGATGCGCACGTCGGTCAGTTCCTCGACGGTCCGGACCACGAGGTTCGCCCCGCCCCACGAGTAGGCGGAGTTGAACTTCGCCTCGGTGCCGGTGTACTCGGGGTAGTAGAGCGCGTTGGGATCCTCGGGGATGTAGACGTACAGGTCGCGCGGAATCGAGATGCCGTAGGCCTCGGTGCCGGCCTCGTTGACGTGCAGGATGATCGCGGTGTCCGCGCGCGCGTCGGCCTCGTCGTTGCCCTCGCGGTGATCCGAGCCGAGCACGAGCACGTTGATCGCGCCGGTGCTCTTGTCGGGGCGGTCTTCGATCGAGTCCAGGTTGAAAGCGCGCTCGAGGTCGTCGTTGGCGCCGTTGGCGGTCGTCCACACGGCGGCACCGCCGCCCGCCGCGGCCAGTGACGCCACCAGGCCCACGGCCGAGCCGATCAGTCCGCGCCGGGTGGGCCCGCCGGCCGCCGCGGAGGCGACGCGAGCGCCGCCGCCACCGGAGGGCACCGAGGCGTTGCCCCGGTAATTGGAACCGGAATACGTCATGCCGACAGCTTACGCGGCGGGCGCACGCTAGTGCTGACCACGCACGCGCGCCTGCGGATCGGAGGTGGCGAAGTAGTCGATGGTCGCCTTGAGGCCGGCCTCGTAGGGCACCTGCGGGTGGTAGCCGAGGAGCTCCCTGGCCGCCGTCAGGTCGGGGCGGCGGCGCTCGGGGTCGTCGGAGGGCCGGTCGGTGTACTCGATGACCGACGCCGAGCCGGTGAGGCCGATGATGATCTCGGCGGTCTCGCGCACGGTCAGCTCGTATTCGGCGCCGAGGTTGATCGGCCCGTACTCCCCCGATTCGAGGAGCATGATCAGCCCGCGGACCAGGTCGTCGACGAAGCACAGCGAGCGGGTCTGCGAGCCGTCGCCGTGGACGGTCAGCGGCTTCCCCGCGAGCGCCTGCGTGATGAAGGTGGGGACGAAGCGGCCGTCGTCCGGCCGCATGCGCGGCCCGTAGGTGTTGAAGATCCGCACGATCGCCGCGTCCAGGCCCTTGTGGCGGTGGTAGGCGGCCACGGCGGCCTCGCTGAAGCGCTTGGCCTCGTCGTAGCAGGAGCGCACCCCGATCGGGTTCACATTCCCCCAGTACGACTCGGGCTGCGGGTGGATGAGCGGGTCGCCGTAGACCTCGGAGGTGGACGCCATCAGGAAGCGCGCGCCGTCGCCCAGCGCGCGGTCGAGCGCGTGCAGGGTGCCCACGGAGTCGACGCGGAGGATCTCGACCGGAAGGGTCTCGAAGTCCACGGGGCTGGCGGGGCAGGCGAAGTGCAGCACCGCGTCGAAGGGCTCGTCTCCTACCGGGAGGCCTTCGGTGACGTCGGCTTCGACCAAGGTGAGGTTCGGGTGGTCGGACAGGTTGTCTCGGGACCCGGTTGCGAAGTTGTCGACGGCCGTCACGTCGCAGCCTCGTTCCAGGAAGGCGTCGACGAGGTGCGAGCCCACCAGGCCCGCCCCGCCCGTCACGAGGATCCGGCTGCCAGTTCCGTAAGAAGTCATCAATTCCCCAGATTATCAGGGTTCCCCCGGCGTTTACCTGGGCGTAAGCGGTCAGTAAGCGCCTTTTCGCCGCAACACTACCGCCACGGTGCGGAAGAGGATCTGCAGGTCGGTCGTGAGGGACCAGTTGTCGACGTAGTAGAGGTCGAGCCGGACGGCATCGTCCCAGGACAGATCGCTGCGGCCGGACACCTGCCACAGTCCGGTGATGCCGGGCCGCACCAGCAGGCGGCGACGAACATCACCGAGGAAGTCGCCGTTCTCGGCGGGCAGGGGGCGGGGGCCGACGAGGCTCATCTCGCCCCTGACGACATTGATGAGCTGGGCGAACTCGTCGATGGAGGTGCGGCGAAGGAACTTGCCGACGCGCGTGATGCGCGGGTCGTCCTTCATCTTGAACAGCAGACCGTCGGTCTCGTTGTGCATCATGAGCGCCGCCTGTCGCTCCTCCGCGTCGATGTACATCGTACGGAATTTCCAGCAGCGGAAGGTCTCGCCGTCGCGGCCGACGCGCGCCTGGCGGAAGAACACCGGGCCGGGGCTGTCGACCTTGATGGCGATGGCCACGGCCAGGAACAGCGGCGACAGGATGACCAGGCCGAGCACCGAGGAGGAGATGTCGAGGATGTTCTTGATGAGCCAGCCGATGCCGGAGATCTTGGGCTCTTCGACGTGGAGCAGCGGCAGGCCCTCGACGGGCCTGATGTGCACCCGGGGCCCGGCGATGTCGGTGAGCTGGGGCGCGACGACGAGATCGCGGCCGGTGCCCTCGAGCTGCCAGGCGAGGCGGCGCAGGTCGGAGGCGTCGGCCGAGGCCGTGCCGCACACGGCGAGGGTGTCGGCGCGGAGCTGCTCGGCGCAGGTGACGACGTCGGTGCCGGCGAAGACCGGCACCGGGGTGTCCAGGTTGCGCACCGAGGAGGCGCCCTCGGTGACGTATATGCCGACGGGCACGAGCCCGGCGGCCGGGGCGCGGCGCACCGTCCGGTAGACCTCGAGGGTCTCGGGGTAGGAGCCGATGAGCAGCACGCGCTGGACGGCGCGGCCGACCTTGCGCATCTTGTGCAGGGCCATGCGGGCGGCGTAGCGGCAGGCGGCGATGAGGATCGCGCCCGCGGCGAGGATGACGGCCACCGAGGCGCGCGAGACGTCGGCCTTCAAGGTGAGCGCGAGGAAGGAGACCAGGGCCAGCATGAACATCGAGGCGCGGATGACGCGCTTGAACTCGTCGTTGCCCAGGCCGAGGTAGCGGCGGTCGTAGGAGCCGGTGCCCCAGAGGGTGAGGATCCATGCCAGCGGGAGCAGCAGCCAGACGACGAGGTGGAACAGGGGCATCTGTCCGTCGGTGAAGCCGGCGTCGGCGTGCGGGGTGAGGTTGACGGCGATGGCCGAAGCGGTCAGTGCGGCCGCGAAGTCGACGCCCACCAGCGCGGCCTGGTAGGAGCGGTGCCAGTTGGACGCGCGGACCAGCCGGCGCCACGCCGAGCGGGTGACTCCGTTCGTAACGAGCTTCGGATCACCGTCCTTCTGCGTGCCAGCCACGTGCGTTCCCGTCCGTTCGTACTTCCCGGCTGGGTATTGCTTTGCTGGGCGTTCCAGGCTCGTAGCCACTGCACATCCCTGCGGTCGTCAGCTTACGGTGGAGGTGAGTGTCCGCGGGGGAGATCGAAGTCACCGATCGCTACCGGGCGGCCCGCCGACACGGTACCCGACAACCTACACCTATTCAGCGCCTGAGGTATCTTCGGCCGAGCTGAAAGCCGTGCGCGCCACCCGGAGGCCATGTGAAAATCGTCATCGCCCATAACCGCTACGCATCGGCGCAGCCGTCGGGCGAGAACGTGATCGTCGACTACGAGATCGGCGCGCTGCGGGACGCCGGCGTGGACGTGGTGCCGTTCCTGCGATCCTCCGATGAGATCGGTGGCCTTGCCCCGCATCAGAAGGCGGCGCTCGTGGTCTCGCCGGTGCATGCCGCCCGGACGCAGCGGGACCTCGCGGCGGTGCTCGAGCGGGAGCGGGCGGACGTGCTGCACCTCCATAATCCCTATCCGCTGCTGTCACCCTCGGTGGTCAACACGGCGCACCGTGCGGGAGTGAAAGTGGTGCAGACCATTCACAATTACCGGCACGACTGCGTCAACGGACTGTATTTCAGGGACGGCCACGACTGCACGGACTGCCACGGTCGGCGCTGGAACGCACCGGGCGTGTTGCACGCCTGCTACCGCGGCTCGCGCGCGCAGAGCGCGGTGATGGCGGTGGCACTGGGCGCGCACCAGCGGACGTGGAAGACGGTGGACCGGTTCGTCGCACTGACGGACGCGATCGCGGACTTCTTGCGCGGCACCGGCATCGGGGACGAGCAGATCCGCGTCAAGCCGAACGCCATCGCCGACCCCGGGCCGGTGCCGCTCGGCGAGGGCTTCCTGTTCGGGGCGCGGCTGGTGCCCGAGAAGGGCGTGGAACTGCTGCTGGACGCCTGGCGCCGGGCGGACCTGCCGGGGCGGCGGCTGCGGATCGCGGGCGACGGGCCGCTGCGGCCCCTCGTCGAGGAGGCGGCCGCAAGAGAAGAAGGTATCGAATACCTCGGGCAGCTCGATGCCGACGGCATGCGTGCGGCGCTGGCGGCGTCAGCGGCCGTGGTGATCCCGTCGGTCTGGCGGGACGTGTTGCCGACCACCGGACTGGAGGCGCTGGCGAGCGGGCGCGCGATCGTGGCGACGCGGATGGGCGGGGCGCCGTTCGTCGCGGGCGCCGATGCGGCAGCGCCGGCCGGCGTGGCGGTGGAGCCGAACGCGCAGGCCCTGGCGCGGGGCCTCGAGACGGTGGCGAAGGACCCGGCCTATGCGGCCAATGCGAGGGCCCGCTACGAGTCGACCTTCTCCCCCGATGTGGTCTTGCGCCAATTGATCGGCATCTACGAGGAGCTGCTCGAGGAGGAGGCCCTCAAGTGAACGCCGTTGTAGGGCGACGGCTTCACAAGTAGGCCTCCTGCTCGTGACCGCAGCTAGCAGCCGCAGATGACGATGCCGGGCTCGAAGGCCGCGTTGCGGTCTCGCGGCTCTTCGCCGTGGCCCCAGCCGTCGGTGTGCGCCTTCTCGTGCGCGCCGACCCGGTCCCAGTCCGACTGGCCGGCACCGTAGCGCTCCATTTCGCACTTGTCGTAGACGATGTACCAGTCGCCCTCGGACCACCAGGTCGCGTAGGCCAGGACGCCGTCGTGGCAGTCACCGCCGTAGAAGGTCGGCACGTTGCCGTCGTGGTCGGGCGGGTAGGTGTGCCCCTTGTCGCCGTGGTCGAGGGTGGAGAACTGCTCGGACTCGGCGGCGGCCTCCTGTTCGGGGGTTGGGTCGGTGATGACGGTGAGGGTCAGGATGTTGTCGGCGTGGGCATGCGCATGGTCGTCGGCCGATGCGGCGGGCGGCGCATCGAACGACAGCGTGAACATGACGGCGAGTGCGCCGGCGGCGGCGAGCAGGGCCTTCAAGGGCATATGCGCTCCTTCTGGTTGCGAGGGAAGCAGTGCGATCTTCTCGCCACTGCTTTTATTAAGGTTTGCATACAGATAGCGACATGTCAATGAATTCATACCGATTTGCGATGGTCTGCGGCCTCCGTGGAACGCCCGCGGTCGCTCCAAGATCGACTACGCACTTGCGGCCGAATGATCCGATCCCCTTGATATCGGCGCGTCGACCCCTACGGTGGAAGTGAGGGTCGAGGCTCCTCGCCTGGGAGGGACCGGCCCCGGCTTGTCGCACCGGCCCGGCTTGTCGCACCGGCCCCGCGGCACCGCCGTCGAGACCGCCGACGACCAATGCGGCGGCAGCGGACAAGTCGACGACGTCGTGGCCACGGCCGCGTCGACCGACGACGCGGTCGAGCAGGCCCCGCCGGGCAAGTCCGGTGCGCTGGAGAGGACCGTCACCGACACGGAGGGCAGCCGCTGGGAGACGTGCGCATGATCGTCGAAGGCGGCGTCGTCCGCCGGCTACGAGACCGTCACGGTCGAGCCCGACTCCGCGGCGACGGTCGAGGTGCCGCCGGGACCCGAGTGATCGGCTCCCGGATACGAATCCGGCCTCCCGCCGTTCAGCGGAGCGACGCGCGGGCGGCGGCGGCGATGCTCGCCAGGAGGAACAGGGCGTTGACCCCGCCGAAGAACAGCATGACCGCGGCCATCGCCTCGGGCCAGGCGAGGGCCAAGGCGATGACGACGATGACGAAGCCGTAGTCGCGGACGAGCTTGATCGAGCGGACGACGATGTTGCCCGACTTCACCAGCGAGACGCCGCTGTCCCCCTTGGCCATCACCGAGGTGACGAGGTTGGTCATCCACAGTGCCGCGAAGGCCGCGCCTACCCAGGCCGGAACGCCCGGCGTGTACGCGTCGACGACCGCGACCACGACCGCGACCACCGAGGCCTGGATCGCCACGTCCGTCAGGATGTCGACGCGCGCGCCGGCCTCGGAGCCCGTCTCGGTGGCGCGGGCGAGCTGCCCGTCGGCGCAGTCGAGCATGTAGGCGACCTGCCACAGCACGAGCGCGGCGAGCGCGACCGGCCACCATGGAGCGCCGTCCCGCGCGAGCGGAATGTAGGCGATCACGCCCGCCGACGTGCCCAGCCCGATGATCAGGTTCAGCAGCGTCAGGTGGGTCGGTTTGAGGCCCGTCCGCCATGCGAGGTGGGCGAAGAGGGAAGCGCCCCTCTGGTCGAGCATCGTGAACATGCCGCCGCCTCGGAGGGCGGCATGGAAGTCGGCCGGGCCGAGCCGATGAGCGCGCTGTTCGGTCACGCGCCGATCCTACTTGGTGCGCGGTAACGCACCCACGGTTGCCAAGTGAGACCCGCTTGTGTCAACCTTTTGACACCACTGTCGGTAGTCGATCCCTAATATGTGCGTGAAGTACATCATTTGGGGCGAAACAACATCTCCCTTGGTAGCCATGAAGTGACCTACCGTCTTAAGGTTGATAAACCATCGATTCCTGGGGAGGAAACATGGGCGACGAGGTGAGCGGTTCTGCCTTGGCGCATTGGGATCAATCCGCATACCAAGCGAAACTCCAAGCAGGACGAGAGGCCCTCGCGCAACTCCTGGCCGACCGGCGACTCGACGGCAAC
The DNA here is from genome assembly GCF_054776215.1 of Glycomyces tarimensis. NCBI lineage: Bacteria > Bacillati > Actinomycetota > Actinomycetes > Glycomycetales > Glycomycetaceae > Glycomyces > Glycomyces tarimensis. The sequence goes on along the minus strand of NZ_BAAHCB010000005.1, from coordinate 260,908 downwards.
CGGCCGCTCACCGGCGTCGAACTGGAACTCGATCTCCTCGAGCACAACGGGGATCCGGCCTTCGCGAACGAGGCCGTCCTGCAATACCTGCACACCGCCGGCGATGAGGAGGCCCTCTACAGCGCCCAGCACGAGCTCGGCGCGTTCAATCTCGAACTGAACCTGCCCCCCAGGATGCTCGACGGGGCCGGGATCTCTTGGTACGAAAGCGATCTGGCCGCCGTCCTCGCCGAGGTCCGCGAGGCCGCCGGCAAGGCCGGTGTCTACTGCTGCCCCATCGGCACGATGCCCACGCTCCTCACCGACCACATGGAAGTGGAGACGCTGTCGAGCGCCAAGCGCTACCGGCTCCTCAACGAGGAGATCATGGCCGCGCGCGGCGAAGACGTCCACATTGACATCTCAGGGGCCGAGTCGGTCCGCTATTCCTGTTCCAATATCGCTCCCGAAACCGCCAATACCTCCGTCCAATTCCACCTCCAGGTCTCCCCCGAGGCATTTCCCCGCTACTGGAACACCGCCCAAGCCCTCGCAGGAGTCCAGGTCGCGCTGGGCGCCAATTCCCCCTATCTGTTCGGGCGCCAGTTGTGGGCGGAGACCCGCATCGCGCTGTTCGAACAGGGCACCGACACGCGCCAGCCCTCCCAGCGCGACGCGGGGGCGATGCCGCGCGCCTGGTTCGGGGAGCGCTGGATCGACAGCGTCCTGGACCTGTTCGACGAGAACTACAAGCACTTCGCGCCGCTATTACCGCTTTGCGGCCCCGAGGACCCGATCGAGGTCGTCGCCGACGGCGGCGTCCCGATCCTGCGCGAGCTGCGGTACCACAACGGCACCATCTACCGCTGGAACCGCCCGGTCTACGACATCCGCTCCGGCCGCCCGCATCTGCGCGTGGAGAACCGGGTCCTGCCCGCCGGGCCGACGCCGGCCGACATCTGCGCGAACATGGCGCTGTTCTACGGGCTCGCGGCGCACTTCGCCGAAGGCGAGACGCAGCTGAGCGACCGACTCGACTTCGAGTCGGCGACGTCGAACTTCCTCGCCGCGGCCCGGCACGGCATCCAGGCCGACCAGGTCTGGCCCGGCCGGGGCCTGGTGCCGGTGCGCAAGCTCGTGCTCGAGGAACTGCTGCCGCTCGCGTCGGACGGGCTCGCCTCGCTGGGCGTGTCGGCCCGCGACGCCGACCGCTTCCTCGACGTCATCGAGCAGCGGTGCCGCCGCGGGGTCAACGGCGCCTCCTGGCAGGTCGCCAGGGTGCAGGTGGCCGAGCACCGGCAGCGCCTTGAGCGGTTCGACGCGCTCCGGGCGATGGTGCTCGACTACGCCGCCCAGTCGGCCGACGGCCGACCGGTCCACGAGTGGGAGGTCTAAGACTCCGAGTCCGAGGAGTCGGAGGAGTCCGCGGAGTCCGAAGCGGCGTCGGGCTCGGCGTCACCGAGCTTGCGCCGGGTGCGCTTCGAAGCCTTGCGGGTGCGCTTGGGCTTGGGCGCGGGCTTCGGATCGGTCCCGGTGTCCTTGTCGGCGGTGAGGGTGCCGCCCTCGCCGACCGGCTTGAGCTCTTGGACCCAGTCGACGTCCGGGTCCGCCGCCTCGGCTTCGGCCGGTCTGCCCGGCATCGACTTGGTCTTGCCGTCGTTCGTGTCGTCGAAGGCCGAGCCGGGCGCCTGCGGGACGGTCCAGCCGGGAGCGGACTCGACGAGCGCGTCGTCGCGTTCGGCCGGCTTGCCGGGCAGGTCGTCGTCGACTTGGCTGCCGGCGCGCGGGATCGCGGTGACGACGAGCGATCCGAGGAGGCCGGCGATGGCCGCGTACGGGCCGACGAGGAAGACCGCCATCGACTCGGGGCTGTCGGCCAGCGGAGGGCCGGCGACCAGGTGCGCGACGGTGACGATGAGCGGCCCGGCGATGCCCGAGGCCGCGGCGATCCGGTAGCCGGAGCTGGTGATCTGCTTGCGGCGCGCCAGGATGGCGACGATCGCGCCGATGAGCGCGGAGCCGACCACGAACGGCACGGCGATGGACAGGCCGCGCTGCCCGAGCGCCGAATCGGGGTCGCCCCACGAACCCCAGACGGCCAGTTCCGTCACCTCGGAGGTGGACTCGCCGATCTCCACGAACGTCGCGAGGATGGCGAGCAGCCAGATCAGCCCGATCGAGGCGCCGACGTTGACCGCGACCGAGCGTGAGCCCAGGCCGATGAGGGTGAGCACGAAGCCGACGGCCGAGCCGACGGCGGCGGCCATGAGCGGGTCCGGCGGGAAGGAGTCGGACACGGCGCTCTGCTGGGCCGACAGCGCCACGAGGGGCCCGACGGCGAACGCGCCTACGGCGGAGGCGGCCACTGCGGCGACGCGGACGGCGGGCGAGCCGGAGACCTCGCCGCGTCCGCCGATGACCCCGGAGGCCAGGCCTCCGACGACACAGGAGGCGGCGGCGAACCACACGACCCAGGCGAGGTTCGCGTTCCAGCGATGGTCGAGGACGGGGTCCGCGGAACCGGGCGCAGCCTCGGCCCAGGACAGCAGCCCGAAGCCGTACGCGAGCCCGAGCTGGGCCAGCGCCGCCATCGCGGCTACCGCGAATCCCACACCGATCGCGTTGGTTGCGGTTTTAGGTGACATACATCGCACCGTACTGCGTGTACGCAATGGAGTCTCGAACGCCCGGATGAGTGACAGGGGAAGGACGCCGCCGGTCACAGTGCCCGAAACGCAGCTGAGCGGGGCCGGGGGCGGCGGTTATGCTCGTGGGGTCAAGGCCACCTGCCCGGTCGCCGTGCTCAGACCATGCCGATCGACAAGGAGCATAAATGACTGACGCCTATGAGGCCCTCACCGCGAACCTCGCGGCCGCCGACCCGGAGATCGAGCGGCTCATCGAGGCCGAGGGACGCCGGGAGTCAGAGAAGATCCGGCTCATCGCCTCCGAGAACTACGTCTCCGAGGCGGTCATGGAGGCCACCGGGTCCATCCTGACGAACAAGTACTCCGAGGGCTACGCGCGCAAGCGCTACTACGAGGGCCAGCAGCTCATCGACGAGGTCGAGGAGGTGGCGATCGCCCGCGCCAAGGAGCTGTTCGGCGTCGACCACGCCAACGTGCAGCCCTACTCGGGGAGCCCCGCGAACCTCGCCGTCTACCTGGCGTTCCTGAACCCCGGCGACACCGTCATGGGCATGGGCCTGCCGATGGGCGGGCACCTGACCCACGGCTGGAGCGTCTCGGCCACGGGCAAGTGGTTCAACGCCGTGCACTACGGGGTCCGCAAGGACACCGGCCGGATCGACCTCGACGAGGTCGCCGAGATCGCCCGCAAGGAGCGCCCGAAGCTCATGATCTGCGGCGGGACCGCGATCCCCCGCACGATCGACTTCGAGGGCTTCGCGAAGATCGCCGCCGAGGTCGACGCGGTCCTCATGGCCGACATCGCCCACATCGCCGGCCTCGTCGCCGGCGGGGCGCACCCGAGCCCGGTGGGCCACGCCCCGGTCATCACGACCACGACCCACAAGACGCTGCGCGGTCCGCGCGGCGCGATGATCATGACCGACGCCGACCACGCGAAGGCGATCGACAAGGCGGTCTTCCCCGGTCTCCAGGGCGGCCCGCACAACCACACCACCGCCGCGATCGCGGTGGCGCTGCGCGAGGCGGCCCGCGAGTCGTTCAAGGCCTATGCCGCGCAGATCGTCAAGAACGCGAAGGCGCTGGCCGCCGCGCTGAGCGACCGCGGTTACGACCTGGTCTCGGGCGGCACGGACAACCACCTGATCCTGGTCGACCTCAGCAGCAAGGAGATCGGTGGGAAGCCCGCGGCGAAGGCCCTCGACGTGGCCGGCATCGAGCTGAACTTCAATACGGTGCCGTACGACCAGCGCAAGCCGTTCGACCCGTCGGGTCTGCGCATCGGCACCTCCGCGGTGACCACGCGCGGCATGACCGAGGGCGACATGGCATTGGTGGCGAACTGGATCGACCGCGCCATCAGCGCCGCGAAGGCCGAGAAGGACGGGGAGCTCGACGCGATCGCCGGCGAGATCCGCGAGTTCACCAAGGCCTACCCGATCCCGGGCTGGCACGCCTAGACCGTTGAGCAGCAAGGGGGTCGGCCCGCACGGGCCGGCCCCCTTTCGCATGCCTCGCTCAGCTCCAGGTGGCGAGCTCGCCGCCCGGCATGCACACCATGCGTTGGCCCGCCGGACCCGTGAGGCTCCAAGCCTCGAAGTCGGGATCGGGCCCGGCAGTCAACTGAGGCCCTGCCGCGAAGTCGATCTCGAGTGTGCCGCCGTGGGCGGCGGCCGTTCGAATGGTCAATCCGTGCAGACGCGCGGCCAGCGCGCGTACCGAATCGGGCTCGTCGCCCTGGAACTCCTGCGGGGCTTCGTCCTCGCCGGCCTCCAGGCTGGATTCGATGGTGATGACCCAACCTCCGCTGGTGCGCAGGGTGAGCGGGGCTTGATCCGAGACCGCCACAGTCTGGCCGGCCAATTCAGTCTCCATCATGTTGCCATCCTTGTGGCTGATCGAAGGTGCCATCCTCGCGGATGGGGATATGGGTGTGCGCCCTTGATCCGGGTCTGCCGTCCAAGCCGACGGGCTGCCCGTGCTGATTGTAGAACCGCACGTATCCGTGGGGATAACGCTCGGTGCCGTCCATGACACGGACCATGTCGGTGTTTCCATCGGCTCCCGGCCGCTGCCAAACGGAGCCCTTGGCATTGTCCGCGGTCCGCGGCGACCAGCTTTCAGGGACGCCCGGCGGGGGTTGGACGTGCCGCTGAGCCTTTCGGGGTGCGCCCGTGCCGCGTTCTCCGCGCGGTTCCGGAACGGTTGCCGGCGCAGCCCCAGTGTGGGCGCTACCCGTGTTGCGAAGGGCCTGCGCTTGCGCCTGTATTCGCTCGGCAGCGTTGACAAGTGCTACCAGTGCGGATCGAAGGCCCTCCAGTTCCGTGCGGATCCGTCCGGCTTCAGTTACTTTGCCTTCGGCACCGAGCGACTGGAGCCGATGTGACAGTTGCTCAGCCTTGTCGATGGCACCGCCAGAGTCCGCGGCGGCCTCTTCGATGGCGGCTTTGGCGGACTCGATCGCCGCGCTCAGGTCGTCGATGGACATCGGGAAGAGTCTCCTCCATGCGCGCTGGCGACAGCGAGGCACGTGGAGTCTCGGCGAGGGGCGGAGGTTCGCAGGATCACAGTGCTGGCAACGGCGGCTGCGGTCCCCGGAGTCCTCGGTACTGATGGCCATCTCATAAGCACCTTGCCGCCGGCTTGGCAGGGGGACCAGGCGACACGTGAGCCGGAGGGAAGGTGCAGCGCGGGCAGGGCCTCCGGGTGCGCCGCGGCTCGTCCGGCCGATCGCCCGCCATGAGAGAGGCCTCTTGAAGCGGCCCGAGCATGACGAAACGCGCTGGCCATTGTCGGCTCAGCGCGTCACGCGTGTGTGTTCTTGAGTTTGCAGTCTTGGCGCGCACCTCGTGGGTGCGTCTAAGCCATTGCCCTACTAGGCGGCGCGGGTCAGCGAACCGCGCTCGACCCGGTCGGCCATCCGGCGCAGGACGCCGGCGGTCGAGAAGCGCACCTTCTCCTGGGCCGTGGCACCAGCGATGTACGGCTTGTTCGCGCGGCCGTCGTCGACGACCGGAGCGTTGGGGAGCGCCGAGGTGGCGGTGGTGTTGGCGGCGTCGACTGCGAGGTATGCACCTACGAACTCGTTCATGATTCTTCCTTCCCGGCATGGTGTGCCGGATAGTGGATTTCTCAGGGATGAACCACTCGTCGATGACGCCTTTGTCGACGGCGGCGGGCCAATGCTGTGGCATTGGGACCGGGAGTTCGAGCTTCAGATCGGGATTGCCGCTTCGTTGCCTTGGCTCCCGGCTTCGATGTCAATCGTATGACTCGTGCGGCTAGGAAATCCAGGGATTTCGCGTGGGTCACATGTATCCCACACCACTGTCCACAGAGATCTAAGTTACCGTTTGGTTATCTTCGCTGACGACCGAGTCGACTCCCGTGGGCGGTAGTCTGTCGATATGTGGGACATGGGGGTTCGGGTCGGCCATTGGACGGGCGAGCGCACCGGCTGCACGGTGCTGCTGTTCCCGACCGCGACACTGGCCTCGGGCGAAGTGCGCGGCGGCGCCCCGGCGAGCCGCGAGATCGAGCTGCTCGACCCGATCAGGTCGAACGCCGGGATCGACGCCGTCCTGCTCACCGGGGGCTCGGCGTTCGGGCTGGCCGCCGCCGACGGGGTCATGCGCTGGCTCGCCGAACGCGGGCACGGCGTCGCCACGCCCGGCGGCGTGGTGCCGATCGTGCCGACGCTCGCGCTATACGACCTCGACGGCTCGGGCGTCGTTCCGGGCCCGGCCGAGGGCTACGCGGCCTGCGAGGCCGCCGACGCCGAAGCGCCGCTGGAAGGCCCGGTCGGCGCCGGGCGGGGCGCGACGGTCGGGCAGTGGCGCGGCGCGGTGCTGCCCTCGGGGCTGGCCGCGGCGACGCTGCGCAGCGGCGACCTGGTCGTGAGCGCCCTGACGGCGGTGAACGCCTTCGGCGAACCGGGGCCGCTCGACCGCAGCCTCCTCAGGCCGGAGGGCTTCCCGGTGGCGTTCGGGCGGAACACGACGATCGGGGTGGTCGCGACGAACGCGCGGCTCACCAAGGTCGAGTGCAAACTGCTCGCGCAGGGCGCGCACGACGGGCTGGCGCGAGCCGTCAGCCCGGTGCACACCCGCATGGACGGCGACGCGTTCATCGCCGCCGCGACCGGCGCGGTGGAGGCCTCGGCCGACGTGGCGAGGGCGCTCGCGGTGGAGGCGGTCGCCGAGGCGATAGGCGGTGGGCGGTCGGCCCGCCGAACATGAGCCGAATCCGGGCCGCGCTCGCGGCCACCGCGTTCCTCGCCGCCGGCTGCGCCGCGCCCGCCGGGACCGACGCTCGCGGCGAGGCGGAGGAGTGGATCTACCAGCTCACCGACTACGACGACGGCGGCCTCGGCGCGATCGCCGACACCTCGTTCGACGTCGCGGTCATCGACCTGGCACGCGACGGCGGCGAGGACTACTTCACCGCCGAGGAGATCGGCGCGCTCCGCGAGGCGGGCAAGACCGTCTACGCCTACTTCACCATCGGCTCGATCGAGACGTACCGGCCCGAGTACCCGGCGGTCGCCGCGACCGACATGGTCCTCAACCGGTGGGAGGCGTGGCCCGACGAGCACTTCGTGGCGTACTGGGACGAGCGGTGGTGGGACCTGGTGATGCGCCCGCGCCTCGACCAGGCGCTGGCGGCCGGCTTCGACGGGGTGTACCTGGACGTGCCGAACGCCTACGAGGAGATCGACCTGGAGCTGGTGCCCGGGAAGGACCGCGAGCGCCTGGCGCTCGAGATGGTCGAGCTGATCGTGAGGGCCAAGGACCACCTGGCGGCGAGGCGGCCGGGCTTCGAGGTGCTGCCGCAGAACGCCCCGGAGCTGCGCGAATTCCCCGGGTACATGGAGGCGATCGACGGGATCGGCGTCGAGGAGCTGTTCTTCCTCGCCACCGACGAACCGTGCGGGCGCGACTGGTGCGCCGAGAACCTCGAGCACGTGCGCGCGATCGCCGAGGCCGGCAAGCGCGTCCTGGCCGTCGACTACGCCGTCGAGGAGGACCACCGGGCCGCGGCCTGCGAGCGGTACGCCGAAGAGGGCTTCACGGGGGCCGTCGCCGGAGTGGACCTGGACGGGATATACCGGCCGTGCGCATGACGTTCAGTGTCACAATGACCTCGTAGTGTTCAATGGAAGCCCGGCTGCCCGTTTTGCGGGGCCACACCCGGATCCGGACTGGCATAGGTTGCAATCCCGTATCGGTGAACGATGCCCGAATCGACGCCGCTTCACCGGATGTCCCGTTCGGGAGGCGGTTGGGAAACACCCAGGCGGGTATAGAAGTCGATATATCGGTAGCGGAGACTCGCCTGGGTGATGATTTCAAGGGTTCTTATGCGATGAGAGCCACTGTATGATCAGCGCCATTGCCCGAAAACCTTCGATTGCGAGGTACTCACATGGTCGATCTATCGGCTCCGATCCTCACGACCTTCATCGCCTATCTGCTCGTCATGGTCCTCATCGGCGTCTGGGTCTACCGGCGGACCAAGACCCTCTCCGACTTCGCCCTCGGCGGGCGCTCCCTCAACGCCCCCACCGCCGCCCTCTCGGCGCAGGCCTCGGACATGTCCGGCTGGCTCCTGCTCGGCCTGCCCGGCGCCATCTACGCCTTCGGTCTCGGTGAGGCCTGGATCGCCGTCGGCCTCGCGATCGGCACGTACCTCAACTGGCTGTTCGTCGCCCCGCGCCTGCGCACCTACACCGAGCGCGCCCACAACTCCATCAGCCTGTCCGCCTACCTCGAATCGCGCTTCGAGGACCGGACCCACCTGCTGCGGATCGTCTCGGCGCTCATCATCGGCGTGTTCTTCACCGTCTACGTCGCCTCCGGCCTGGTCGCCGGCGGCCTGCTGTTCGAGACCATCTTCGACGTCGACCCCACGCTCGCCATCACCGTGGCCGTCATCGTGATCGTCGTCTACACGTTCCTCGGCGGCTTCCTGGCCGTGTCCTTCACCGACTTCATCCAGGGCGTCCTCATGTTCGTGGCGCTGGTCGTGGTCCCGCTCATTGTCGTCGGCACGCTCGGCGGCTTCGACGCCCTGTTCGGCGACGTCGAGCGCACCCACCCGGACCTGCTCAACTGGTTCGACGAGGCCAGCTTCGCCGACGGCGCCTGGACCGACGGCTCCAGCCTGTCCTTCGTGTACATCGCGGGCCTGCTCGCGTGGGGCCTCGGCTACTTCGGCCAACCGCACATCCTCGCGCGCTTCATGGGCATCCGCTCGGCAGGGGACGTCCCGGTCGCCCGCCGCATCGGCACCTCCTGGGTGCTGGTGACGCTCGCCGCCGCCGTGTTCATCGGCCTGGCCGGCATCGCCTACTTCGACGAGCCGCTCGAGAACCCCGAGACCGTGTTCCTCGCGCTCACGCAGGACCTGTTCAACCCGTGGATCGCCGGCATCGTCCTCGCCGCGGTCCTCGCCGCGATCATGTCGACCGCCGACTCCCAGCTCCTGGTCGCCTCGACCGCCGTCACCGAGGACTTCTACCGCCGCTACATGCGCCGCCAGGCCCGCGACGCCGAGCTGGTGTGGATCGGGCGCGGCGCCGTCGTCGTGGTCGCCGTCATCGCCTACGTCCTCGCGCTCCAAGGCGGCACGGTGCTCGACATCGTCGCCTACGCCTGGGCCGGGTTCGGCTCGGCGTTCGGCCCGATCATCATCCTGTCGCTGTACTGGTCGCGCATGACCTGGCTCGGCGCCCTCGCCGGCATGATCGTCGGCGCCGGAACGGTCTTCACCTGGGAGGCGCTCGACTCCCCCGGCGGCGTGTACTCGCTGCTGCCCGGCTTCGCGGCCGGCCTCATCGCCGCCTGGGCCTTCGGCCTGGTCGGTCGCAGGCCCGACCGCGAGTGGATCGGCAAGTACGCGAGCGTCAAGGAGGAGGCCGAGCCCGCGGCTCAGTAGGACTTCCGCGACCGCTTCATCTGGTACATCGCCTGGTCGGCGGCCCACAGCGTCTGCGCGGGGTTGCCGCCGGGCACCAGGCGGGCCCAACCGATCGAGACGTCGACCGGCGTGCCGGGGACTGAGTACTCCCAGTTCTCGGCCGCCACGGCCACACGGATCCGCTCCGAGACCGCGTCGGCGTCGAACTCGGTGGCGCCCGGCAGGACGAGGATGAACTCATCGCCTCCGGTGCGCGCCAGCAGGTCCCCCGAGCGCACCACACTGGACAGCAGCGCGGCCACGCGCTGCAGTATCGCATCGCCCGCCTGGTGGCCGTGCGTGTCGTTGACGGCCTTGAAGCCGTCGAGGTCGAGCACCGCGATCATCCCGTCGCCGACGACCTCGGCGAGGAAGGCGTCGAGCTTGCGCCGGTTCGGCAGCCCTGTCAGGTCGTCGGTGTTCGCCCGGTCGGCCCAGCCCGCGGCGGCCCGCCGCAGCTGGTCGTGGTCGACCAGTGCCGCGGCCGAGTCCAGGTAGATAGTGTGGAACTCGTTGATCTGCTTGTACAGCGCGTACGTCGTCTGGTGCGCGGCCAGGATCGACTCGGCGTGGTCGCCCGTCGCCACCAGCGCCAGCGAGCGCAGGTGCTCGGGCTCCATCACCCCGATCGTCTCGTCCCCGATCTCGCGCGCCTCCAGTGTCGCCAGTGCCTCGGGACCGCGGCCCTGGGCGATGAGCCGGGAGGCGCGGGCCAGGGCCCGCAGGTCGAGGGCCTCGGCCGAAGAGGTCGTCGCAGGCAGCAGCTGCTCGACCGACCACTGTTCGGAGAAGCCGAGGAGGCTCAGACGGCCCAGCGCGTAGTGAATCCATTCAATCTCGCGCGTGTCCAAGTCGTGCAGATGCGGTTTGACGCGGCGCAGCTCCCTGCGCAGCAAGCCGATGCAGGCGTGCGGGTCGCCGGTGTAGTAGGCCAGGAGCGCCTCGCGGACGCGGATCTCGACCCCTTCGACCGAGGGTCTGGGGATGCCGATGCGCTCGGCGAGCATGTGGCACTCGTCGAGCGCCGCGGAGGACTGCTGCTGGTAGCCGCAGTTGCTCATGACCACCGCCAGGTCGTACCAGGCGTCGACCGCGGCCTGGCTGGCCTCGTTCATGGAGCGCAGGGCGCGGGAGGCGAGCACGAGATGCTGCGCGGTGAAGTGGAGGGACTTGACGTGATGGTGGTGGTACCAGGCGGCGAGCGCGTGGAACTTGCCGGTGAGGCGGTAGTCGCGGCAGCGCCGCACGGCCGAGTCGGACTGGTCGAGCGTGTTGGGGATCTCGGCGATGGCCCGCTGGCTGATCTGCCCCTGGAGAATGAAGAGCCACGCTTGGGCACGCCGCTGCGCCGTCGGTGCATTGTAGGCGATCGTGGTGGCGTTGTCGACGGCCTCGGCTACCCGGCCCGATCCCATCAGCGCGCGCAGGCGCCGATACTCCTCGGCATAATCACGCGCAGGTGTGGTCTCCTTCCGTGGCGTCACAGCCCTATCCTGCCACCCCCAAGCGGATATATCTAGTGGCGGTTACCGCCTTCGCACCCCGCCCGCGGGCCGATGCGTTTGAGCCCGAAGCGGTCTCCACGCAGGTGGGATGGCGAACGCGTGGGGCCGGTGGGGCGCGGGCCCGTGGTGGGAACCCGCGATATGCGGTTGCGCACTAGAGTGGAGTCGACCCTGATCTGAAGAAAGGTGTGGAGGCCTTGTTCTCGAAACTCCGCGGTGAATTCGTCGACATCATCGAATGGCTGGACGACTCGCGCGACACCATGGTCTGGCGGTTCCCGCGTTACGACAACGAGATCAAGATGGGGGCGCGGCTCATCGTCCGCGAGTCCCAGACGGCCGCGTTCATCAACGAGGGGCAACTCGCCGACGTGTTCGGGCCGGGCACCTACACCCTCGAGACGCAGAACCTGCCGATCCTGTCGACCCTCAAGGGCTGGCGGCACGGGTTCAGCTCGCCGTTCAAGGCCGAGGTGTACTTCGTCAACTCCCGGCAGTTCACCGACTTCAAATGGGGCACCAAGAACCCGGTGATGGTCCGCGACCCCGAGTTCGGGCCCGTGCGCATCCGCGCCTTCGGCGCCTACAGCGTCCGGGTCGTCGACCCGGCGAAGCTGCTGCGCGAGGCCGCGGGCACCGACGCGCAGTTCCGCACCGAGGAGATCGAGAGCTGGCTGCGCGAGAAGGTCGTGGCGGCGTTCGCGCCCGCGATCGCCTCGGCCGGCATCCCGATCCTCGACATGGCCGTCCACCAAGACCAGATCGGCGAGCAGCTCCGGGGCACGGTCGCCAAGCAGCTGTCGACGCTGGGCCTGGACGTCCCCTCGTTCACGATCTCGAACATCTCGCTGCCCAAGGAGGTCGAGGAGGCGCTCGACAAGCGCACCTCGATCGGCCTGGTCGGCGACCTGAACTCCTACACCCAGTTCCAGGCGGCGAACGCCCTCGAAACGTCCGCGCAGCACGGCGGCGGCGCCGCCGACGGCCTCGGCCTGGGCGCCGGCATGGCCGTCGGGCAGCAGATGGCGCAGAACATGAACAACCAGCGGCCCCAGCCCCAGTCGGCGCCTGCCGCGCCGCCGCCGCTGCCGAACGCCGCACAGTGGTACCTGGGCCTCGGCGGCAGCCAGGCCGGGCCGTTCGACGAGGCGGCGCTGCGGCAGAAGGCCGCCACCGGCGAACTGACGCGCGAGACGCTCGCGTGGAAGGCCGGACAGGCCAGCTGGCTTCCAGCCGGACAGATCCCCGAACTCGCGAGCGTCTTCGGGGCGACGCCCCCGCCCCTGCCCCCGCAATAGGAGCCCTCCGTGACCGAACAGACGACCGGCCAGACCTACCCCTGCACGACTTGCGGCGCCCAGCTCGCGTTCAAGCCCGGCTCGAGCTCGCTCGGCTGCCCGTACTGCGGCACCGAGGTGCACATCGAGCTGGAGCGCCGGCGCGTGGTCGACCGCGACTGGGAGTCGCTGGCCGCCAAGCCGCGCCGCCCCAGGAACCAGGTCCCGGCGCACCTCTTCGTGTGCACCCAGTGCGGTGCGCACACCGAGTCGGACACGTGGTCGGACGTGTGCCAGTTCTGCGACGCGCCGGTCGTGGTCGACACGTTCGATCCGGACCTGGTGCCGCCCGAGGGCGTGCTGCCGTTCCAGGTGGACCGCTCGGCCGCGCGCGAGCGCCTGCGCGAATGGGTGCGCAGCCGCTGGTTCGCGCCGAACAAGTTCAAGCACGTCGACGAGGCCGAGTCGCTCAAGAGCACCTACCTGCCGCACTGGACGTGGGACGCCGAGACGTACTCGCGCTACACCGGTCAGCGCGGCGAGCACTACTACGTGGAAGACGACAAGGGCAACCGTTCCAGGCGCACCCGCTGGTATCCGGCGCGGGGCTCGGTATCGCGCTCCTTCGACGACGTGGTCGTGCCGGCCACCAACCACGTCTCCCGCAAGCACCTGAACGCCTTGAGCGAGGACTGGCCGACGAACGAGGCGCTGGCGTACCAGCCGGAGTTCCTCTCGGGCCACCACACGCAGCGCTACGACGTCGAGCCGGAGGAGGGGCTGGCGCACGCCAAGGAGAAGATGGCGCGCGTCATCGAGCAGGACGTGCGCCGGGACATCGGCGGCGACGAGCAGCGGGTGCATTCGGTCGACACGACGTACACCGGCATCAAGTACAAGCTCCTGCTGCTGCCGGTGTGGCTCGTGGTGTACCTGTTCGGCGGCAAGTCGTGGCAGGTGCTCGTGAGCGGCCAGACCGGGCGGGTCACCGGCGAGCGCCCGTGGAGCGCGTGGAAGATCGCGATCGCGGTCACGATCGGCGTTATCATTGCGGCAGTCGTGCTGTACTTCTGGATTACGTCCGGTTCGTCCGGGGCATCCTCCACCCCAACCGGAGGCTCAGGAGGCTACTGAGAGCGAGTGTTCTATCGTGCTGAGGACGCAACCCCACCTGAGTCCTGCGCGTGTTAGGTGGCAGGAGCGGATCACTCCGCCGCGGCAAAGCGTGCGAGCCGTCACAGAGCACTGGGAGCAGTAGTGAGCGAGCCGATGAAGCATGCGGCCCGAGCGTCGTCGCCCTGGTGGGCGAAGACGATGGTCGTCGTGGGCGCGATGGTCATGGTGGTCTCCGGCGGCGCGGCGATCGCCACGCAGGTGAGCGTGAACCTGGTCAACAACTCGGTCCAGACGGACGACCTGCTAGGCGACCAGCGCGTGGAGTCCGAGGGCGAGGACATCGAGGGCCCGCTGAACTTCCTGGTCCTGGGCACCGACGAGCGGGTGGGCGCCGAGGGGCTGGCCCGCACGGACGCGGACATCATCGTCCACATCAACGAGGACCTCACGGAGATCAGCCTCATCTCGCTGCCGCGCGACCTGCTGGTGGAGATCCCCAGCGGCGTCCCGGCCAACCAGACGAAGCTCACCGAGGCGTTCGCCTTCTCCGAGGACTGGGGCGAGTCGTTCCAGAACACCGCCGAGACGATCACCCACCTCACGGGCGTGAGCTTCGACGGCGGGGCGATCGCGAACTTCGAGGGCTTCCTGGACCTGGTCGAAGAGCTGGGGACGATCGAGCTGTGCCTGTGGCACGAGATCACCTCGATCCACACGGACGTGACCTATCCCGGCGGCTGCGGACGCTACGACAAGGACGAGGCGCTCGATATCGTCCGCCAGCGGTACGTCTGGGACTGGGACGAGGACTACGAGAACGGCACGTGGGGCGACTTCGGGCGCCAGAAGATGCAGCAGCACGCGATCAAGCAGCTGCTGGTCGAGGCCAAGGCGCAGGGCTACCACACGAACCCGACGAAGGCCGTGGAGCTGCTCGAGGGCTTCGGCGAATCGCTCACGATCGACCTGGGCGGCTACCAGCTCACGGACATGATCACGCAGATGGCCGACATCGACCCGAACTCGATGATCTCGATCGGCGTGCCGTCCTCGGCCGAGGACATCAACGGGACCTCCTACGTGGTGACGCACGAGGGCACCGAGCAGATCGCGGCCGAGGCGCTGTACCAGGCGATCCAGAACGACACGATCGCCCAGTGGATCTGCCAGTACCCCGAGTGGACCAGCGGCGACACGAAGCCCGACTGCGGCGGAGGCACCGCCGGCGGCGAGGAGCCCACCGGCGAGACCTCCGAGACCGCGTCGACGAACTGACCCGGGTGAGTCGAGACCGACGCTCGAGCAGACCTAGAGCTGCTTGAGCATCTCCTCGGCCGCCGGCGCCGACGAGGCCGGGTTCTGGCCCGAGACGAGATTGTCGTCGACCTCGACGTGCGAGGCGTACGGCTCGCCGACCTCGACGTTCAGGCCCGCCTCGACCAGGCGGTCCTCCAGCAGCCACGGGGCCTGCTCCGCCAGGCCGCCCATCTTCTCCTCGGCGTTGGTGAACGCGGTGACGCGCCGCCCGGCGAAGACGTTGGCCCCGTCCTCGCCGGCGGCGCTCAGCAGTGCGGCCGCGCCGTGACAGACCACGCCGACCGGCTTGCCGCTCCGGTACGCCTCGGTCACGAGCCGCCCGCAGTGTTCATCGGACGCCACGTCCTCCATGGGGCCGTGGCCGCCGGGCACATAGACCGCGTCGAAGTCCTCCATGCGCACGTCGGCGACCGCGACCGGTTCCTGGAACTGGTGGTGTCCGATGATCGAGTGGATCTTCTCGGCGTACTCCTCGCCGTCGACGGCCTTCAGGCTCGCCGGGTCCACCGGCGGGACCGCGCCGCCGGGCGTGGCGACGGTGATCTCGTGCCCGGCGTGCTGGAAGGCCTCGAACGGAACGGCGGCCTCCTCGGCCCAGAAGCCGGTGCGGTGGCGCGAGCCGTCGGCCAGGGTCCAATGGTCGGCGGCCGTCACGATGAACAGGATCTTCTTCGGCATGGCGTCTCCTTGTCGGTGCTGTCGGTCCTCACCGGCAGGCGTACCCCATCGCGGCCCGGACGACCCGCCTCATCCTGGATCGGCGTCGCTCACCTAGCGAGCAGCGAGCGGATCGCGGCGGCGACTTCGGCGGGGGCCTCCTCGGCCATGAAGTGGCCGGCGGCGGTGGTGCGGTGGTCGAGGTCGGGAGCCCAAGCGCCCCACAGGCCCGCGGCGTCGTAGCCGAGGGCGGCGCCCCAGTCCTGCTGGACGACGGTGACGGGCATGGCGAGCGTGCGGCCCGCGTCCCGGTCGGCCCGGTCGTGCTCGACGTCGACGCCGGCCGAGGCGCGGTAGTCGGCCACGATCGAGTCGACGGCCGACGCCGACGCCCGCAGGTACTCGGCTCGGACGTCGGCGGGGATCGCGTCCGGGTCGCGGACCCAGGCGTCGAGGAAGTGCGTGAAGAACTCGTCGGCGGCCCCGGCGATCATCCGCTCGGGCAGGCCGGGCGGCTGCGCCATGAGGTAGAGGTGCCAGGCGACGGCGGCGCCGGCTCCGTGGAGGACCTCCCACATGTCGAGTGTCGGCAGCACGTCCAAGACGGCCAGGTGCGTGACCGCCTCGGGGTGGTCGAGCCCGGCGCGGAAGGCGACCAGGGCGCCGCGGTCGTGCCCGGCCAGGGCGAAACGCGAGAAGCCGAGACGGGCGGCGAGGGCGACGACGTCGGCGGCCATAGTGCGCTTGGAGTAGGTGTCCGGGTCCTGTTCGGCGGGCTTGTCGCTGACGCCGTAGCCGCGCAGGTCGGGGCAGATGACGGTGTGGTCGGCGGCGAGGTCGGCGGCGACGTGCCGCCACATCAGGTGCGTCTGCGGGAAGCCGTGCAGCAGCACGACGGGGCTGCCGGCGCCGCCGACCGCCGCGTGCAGCGACACGCCTTCGGCGACCTCGATGCGCCGGTGCTCGAATCCGGGAATGGCGATGGACATGAAGGCTCCTTCTCGTCTCGGTTGACCCGTCGAGCGTGCCGACGGCCGATGAGCGTTCGATGAGCGCGATAGTTTGATCCCGAAGGAGGCGCCGTGGAGGTCGGATTCGAAGTGCTGGGGCCGGTGGCCGCCAGGGACGGCGCGGGGCGGCCGATCGGCCTGCGCGGGCCGCGGCACCGGGCGGTGCTGGCGCGGCTCATCGCCGCCCGCGGGCGCGTCGTCTCCGTCGACCGGCTCGCCGACGACCTGTGGGAACAGCCCCCGGACGGCGCGGTGGGCGCAATCCGCACCTTCGTCGCGGCACTGCGGCGCGCGATCGAACCGGACCGCGCGCCGCGCGCCCCGGCACGCCTGCTCGTCACCGAGGGCCCGGGCTATGCGCTGCGGGCCGCGCCGGAAGCGGTGGACGCGTGGCGGTTCGAGGCCGCCCTCGCCGAGGCGGCCACGGCCGCGCCCAGCACGGCGGCGGCCGTCCTCGACGAGGCACTCGGATGGTGGCGCGGGGCCGCGTACGCCGACTTCGACGAGCCGTGGGCGCGCGCCGAGCGCGGCCGGCTCGAGGAACTGCGGCTGACCGCCGTCGAGCGCCTCGGCGGGGCGCGGCTGTCGCTCGGGCGCGCCGCCGAGGCGGTGCCCGATCTCGACGCGCACGCGAGCGCGCATCCGTGGCGGGAGGAGGCCTGGCGGCTGCTGGCCCTGGCGCTGTACCGGAGCGGGAGGCGGCGCGAGGCGCTCGCGGTCGTGCGGCACGCCGGGGCGATGCTGCGCGAGCAGTTGGGGCTCGACCCGGGACCGCGCTTGCGGGACCTGGAGACGGACCTGCTGCGCGGCACCGGCGAGGCCGATGAGGCCGAGCAGTTGTGGTCACGCGCCGCGGCGGCGTTCGAGCAGACCGTCGACGCGAGCTCGCGCTCCCGGCTCGAGTCGACGGCCACGCTGCTGCGCGGCCTGGCCGTGACCGGGGCAGGCGGCCTCGAAGCGGCACGGGCGCAACGGATCGCAGCAGTGGAGGCGGCCGAGCAGCTCGGCGATCCCCACCTCACCGCGCGCGTCATCGGCGCCTGGGACGTCCCGGCGATCTGGACGCGGTCGGACGACCCGGCGCTGGCCTCACGCATCGTCGCCGCGGCCGAGCGGACGCTGGCCGCACTCGGTCCGGCGGCGAGCGAGGCGGTGCGGGCGCGGCTGCTGGCCACCGTCGCGGTCGAGTCGCGCGGCACCAGGGGCGCTCGCGGCCCCGAGGCGGCGCGGGAGGCCGAGCGGATCGCGCGGGATCTCGGCGACCCGACACTGCTCGCGTTCGCGCTCAACGGGCGGTACATGCAGGCCTTCGACCGCGCCGGGCTCGCGCCCGAGCGCGATGCGATCGGCGATGAGCTGGTCGCGCTGGCCCAGCGGCACGACCTGCCGGAGTTCGGCATCCTCGGGCACCTCGTGCGACTCCAGGCGCAATGCGCGCTCGCGGACTTCGCGACGGCGGACGCGCACGCGGCGGCGGCCGAGGCGCTGGCCGAGCGGCACGAGCGTCCGCTCGTGGGCGTCTTCACGGCCTGGTACCGGGCGTTGCGCCTCGCCGCGAACGGTGCGGCTCTCCCGGCAGCGGAGGCCGCGTATCGCGAGGCGGCGTCCCGCCTGCGAGGCGCGGGCATGCCCGGTGTCGAGCGCGGACTGGCGCCGCTCGCGCTGCTGTGCCTGCGCCTCCAGCACGGTGCAGCGCTCAATGTCGGCGACGGCACCGACTGGGGCCCTTACGAGCCGTGGGTGCGGCCGTTGCTCCTCGCTTCGCGTGGGCTTCGCGACGAGGCGGTGGCGGCGCTGCGACGGGCTCCCGAGCCGCCGCGCGACCTGCTCATGGAGGCACTGTGGACGGTTGTGGCGAGGGCGGCCGTCGCAGCGGGCGACGTGCCGGCGATGCGGCGCGCCAGAGAGGCGCTCGCCCCGGCCGCGAAGGAGCTGGCCGGGGCCGGCAGCGGGATGCTCACCGCCGGCCCCGTCGCGCACTGGCTGGACGCGCTCGATCAGTCCATGAGGCCGTAGCACCTCTGACAGACGTCCTTGGCGGTGAGCTCGGACGCGATCGTGCTGCCCGCCAGGAGATGACGATGCAGTGGATCTGGCGGGGTACGGGTCCGGACACGGGTTGCCGATCTCGCGGGAGTGGTCCGCGACGAGCGCGCCGGTCCGGAGTTCACAGGCCTTGATGTCGAACTGGTCGCCGAGGAAGGCGGCGGTGGTGATCGCCCCGTCCGACGACCGATACCGGCAGCTCTCGTGGAAGTCGCCCACTTCGGGGCCTTCGAGGCACCCCACCAGGACTCCCGCGTCGGTCGTGGCCCCCGAGGCTAGAACATGGAGTCCTCGGTGACGACGAGGATCTTGCTGGCGCTGAGCGCGCCCGACGCGAGGTTCGCGAAGGCGGTCGGCCCTTCCTCGAAGCGGGAACGGCCGTCGATGAGCTGCTCGATGCCGTCGGGGCGGGTGGCGACCCAGCGGGCGGTCTCTCGGAACTCGGCCGAGGGGTAGCAGAACGTGCCGATGAGGGCGCGCTCGTCGGTGCTGACGGCGTAGGCCGGGAGCGTGATCTCGGGGGCGTTCATGCCGACCAGCACGACCCGCGCGCCGCGCCCGGACGCTTCGAAGGCGCCGGCGAGGCTGCCGCTGCTGCCGACCGCGTCCAAGACGACGGTGGCCGGGCCGCCGAGGCGGTTCGTCACGAGCTCGCCGAACTCGCCGGAATCGGGTGCGACGGTCGGAAAGCCGATGGCCTCCACCAGCTCCCGCCTGCCTGCGCCGGGCTCGCTGACGACGACGCGATCGGCCCCCAGTCGCCGAGCGGCCAGCGCGCAGGCCTGCCCGATCGGCCCGCCGCCGACGACGAGGACCCGGTCGTCCGGCGCGACCGCGCCGCGCACGGCGGCGTGGTAGCCGACGGCCAGCGGCTCGACGAGCGCGCCGTACTCGACGGGGAGGTCGTCGGGCAGGGCGATGACATTGCGAGCGGGGACGGTCATGTAGTCGGCGAAGGCCGATTGCAGCGTCGGGTCGACACCGATGACGCGGCGCCTGGGGCAGTGCTGCTCGGTGCCCACCGCGCACTGGCGGCAGTCGCCGCAGCCGATGACGGGGTTCACCGTGGCCACCGCGCCGACGGCCAGGCCCTCCTCGGCCTGCACCGAGTCGCCGAGGGCGGCGATGCGGCCGACGGTCTCGTGGCCCATGATCTGGCCGGGGTGCCGGCGGCCGTTCGCGCCGGTGTAGCCGTGCAGATCGGAACCGCAGATGCCGGTGGCGAGGACCTTGAGCAGGACTTCGTCTGCACCCGGGACAGGGTCGGGCACCCGCTCGACGCGCATGTCGCCGGGTCCGTGGAAGACGAGGGCTCGCATCGATTGCTCCTTGTGTCCTGTCGCGTTTGGTCCGAGCGAGATGATGCTAGGCAAGATCAATGTACGCGTCAATATGACCAAGGTCCCGTCCACGCAGGACTTCGAAGCGAACGCTGCGAGGCTGCGCATTTGGCGATCCCGCCGATGCCGGCCAGGAGTAGGCCGTGGCGTCCTCTCGAATGAAGCCACGTCACCCGCACAGGATGCCGCACACACACCTGGCGTGACTGTTCTCCTCCGACGAGGGCGGCCCAATCGAAGTGCGGTGCCCTGTCCTTCGGCGACCGCGTGACCGGTCAAACCGAAGGAGAGAACGTCGTCAGTCCGCGGCTTCGACCGTCGAGCGGTCGGGTTCCCAGCGGAGCAGGTCGCCGGGCTGGCATTCGAGGACCTCGCACAGCGCTTCAAGGGTGGTGAAGCGGACGGCCTTGGCGCGGCCGTTCTTGAGCACGGCCAGGTTGGCGGGGGTGATGCCGACGCGTTCGGCGAGCGTGCCGACGGACATCTTGCGCTTGGCCAGCATCACGTCGATGTCGACGATGATCGGCATCAGATCACCTCGTCCAGCTCAGATTTGAGGTGGCGCGCCTCAGCGTCGCGGGCGACGGCCTGCGTGAGGAGCATCCGAAGGACCAGGACGATGAGCGCGATGCCGGCGGCCATCAATGCCGCCACGCAGATGAGCAGGACCAGTCCCGGCGCGACCGGGGTCGGCGCGAGGATGACGGCGAAGGCGAAGGTGAGCACCGCGGCAGCGGCGAACGCTCCGATGATGATGTCGACGTACCGGAAGGCGGCGTGGGAGAACACGGTGCCCCTCCGCACCATCGTCAGCAGCCGCCAGACGCACACGGCGGTGACCTGGATCGTCACGACGCCGAGTTCGAGGACCGCGGCGATCATGACGCGCAGGGTGTAGGGGCCGCCGGCCTCGGCGATGTCGACGATCAAGAGTGGAATCAACATGGCCTGTACCCACAGCGTGCCGGCGAGTCCTACCGCGAGCACGATGCGCAGCGCGAGGACGGTCAATTTACCCATCGGATCTCCTTCAATCGAGTCACGATAAGAATATATCGATAATCGATAGATGTGGCAAGCGGGTCCGGCGGGCAGCGAAAAACCGGGCCGCCCCGAACGTGCCATCGAGGCGACCCGGCTGGGGTGTGGACTCAGGTGATGGTGATCGTGCCGGTCGCCTCCACGTCGTTGACGGTCGCGGTCAGCTCGACCTCGCCGCCGCGCCAAGCCAGGAGTTCGTTCGTCTCCGGGTCGAACCAGGCGTCGTAGCGCCACCAGTGCAGCGGACCGGGCGGGTTCGCGCCGACGTACAGGTCGCGCGATCCGGTCCATTCGACGCTCATCGGGTAGCCGACCGGCATCACCGTCTCGCCCTGGGTCAGGGAGGCGTCGATCGCGATCGTCTCGCCGGGCTGGAGGCTCGCCGCCTCGACGGTCAGGGCGTCGACCTGCGGGCGGACCTGGGCGGAGAGCCACTGCTCCTGGTGGCCCCAGCGCCAGGGCGAGCCGGACTCGTTCACTCCGAACTCGGTCCAGCCGATGAATCCGCCCTCTTCGGCGCTGCCGTGCGGGGCCTTCCCGGAGTTGCCGTTGACCCAGTACGCGACGCCGTCGGTGTGGTCGGCGGCGAAGTAGCCGGCGTGCGCGCCGATGTAGGCCGCCTCCTTGCCGCTGTCGGCCTCGAAGCCGCTGAGCCACCGCTCGACGACGGCGACTTCGAGCCGGTCGCCGAGTTGGCTGGCCTGCTGGGGGCTGGTGTCGTGCGGCGGCACGTGCGCGACCACCGCGACCGAGTGGATGTCAGGGTCGTCGGCGGCCTCGTCGAGCGCCTGGCGGAGCATGACGATCTGCTCCCAGCCGCCCTCGGCGATGGTCAGCCCCGAGGTGTCGAGCGTGACGAACCTGGTGCCGCCGTGGTCGAAGGTCTGGTAGGCGGGACCGAAGAGCGCCGACCACTGGTCGAGGTCGCAGCCCATCACCTCGTGGTTGCCGGGCACGTAGACCCAGTCCATCGCGTCGCCGAGCTCCTCGTCGAGGATCCGCTCGGCCAAGGCGAGGTCTTCGCTCTCGCACTCGTCGACCAGGTCGCCGTTGATGACGAGGAAGTCGGCCTCGGAGTCCTTGATCTCGCGCAGGGTGCGGCGGGCGGATTCGACGATGGCGCTGTCGGGGTTCTCGCCGACGAACTGCGCGTCGGACATGACCGCGAAGGTCCAGTCGGCGCCGTCGAGGTCGTCGGTGATGAGCGGGTCGGGCCGGTGCTCGGCGGCGGGCAGCTCGACGTCGGGCGCCACATACGCCACGAGGCCGCTGATGGTGATCTCGCCGTGGTAGGAGGCGGTCGGTCCGGTCTCGGCGACGTAGAAGCGGTAGACCTCGACGGGGTAGCTGGTGCCTTCGGGCACCTCGAATTCGACCCAGCGCCAGCCTTCCCATGTCAGGTAGTCGCCGCGCAGGACCACGTTGGCGCCGGTGGCGTCCTTGAGGTGGAGTGAGGGCCATTCGCCGTTGCCCTGCGAGTGGATCCACATGCCGAACCGCTGCGGTTGGCCCTCGACCGCGATGCTCGCCGCGGGCCAGGCGTAGGCGGCGCGGGTGGCGGTGGACTGCGTGAAGTCGTAGCTCATGGTGAGCCCGTCACCGTCGTGTCCTTCGCCGGGCGCGACCAATCCGGTGGCGCGGGCGGCCGTGAACGTCCACTGCTCGGCGTCGGCGAAGTCGCTGACGAGCTGCTCGGTGAGCCCGACGGTGACGGCGAGGCTCGTGGTGTGGCGGCCGACGGTGAGCGTCACGGTGCCCGATCCGCTGTCGGTCTTCGCGGTGACGGTGTAGCCGCCGAGGCCGTCAGGTTCGATCGCGAACAGGCTCTCGTCGTATTCGAGGTCGACGTCGGCCGGGTCGATGGGCGCGGTGAAACCGGCCGCGTCGGCGCCGATGAGCTGGAGCGCGGTCGTGGCGTCCGCGCCGGGCAGGGACAGGAGCCGCTGCGAGGGCTCGATCTGGGCGAGCGGGTCGAGGACCGTCATCTCGGTCGATCCGTCGGCCCACCCGGATCGGGCGGTCACGGTGACGGTCCCGGAGTGGTGGCCGGCGTGGAAGACGGCGTCGGAGTCGACGTAGCCCGACCACGACGGCGTGGTCCGCCAGCGTGGCGTGGCCTCGGCGGGCGCGTACGTGGCGTCGTGGGCGGCGGCCGACAGGGGCCGGCTCAGACCGGGGAAGACGCGGCTGTAGTCGGCTGGGGCGATCGCGCCGGGGTTGAACGGTGCCTGCGGCTCGACCGCGAAACCGGTGGCCTTGCCGTCGCCGGCGGGGACGGTGAGCGCGAGGCCGTTGCCGACCGAGCGCTGGTGGCCGTCGGAGGGGCTGTTCACGGCGATGAGCTCGTCGGTGCCGGGGGCGCGGGCGAGCAGGGTGGAGGAGCCGCCGCCGTCGAGGTTGAGCGCGCTGTGGGCGCCCATCGCGTGGAGCTGCTCGGCGACCTCGGTGAGGGTGTAGCCGCCGCTGGAGGCCTGGCGGCCGTCGAAGGTGACCACGTACATGGTCTGGCCGTCCTCGGAGAAGCCGACGGCGGTGCGCGGGTGGCGGGCCTGGTCGCTGTGGCCGACGACCTCGCCGTCCTCGATGAGCACCTGGCGGCCCGAGACCGCGGTCTCGGGGACCGCCCCGTCGATGACCGGGGCGTAGTCGATCGTGACGGCGTCGCCGATCGCGAGCGCGGCGAGCGACGCGGCGCCGGCCTCGCGTCCGAAGAGGATGACGCTGCCTTCGGCGATGGCGCCCTCCTCGGGCGCGTCGGTCACGGCGGTGACGACGCCGTCGACCACGGTGACCGCGGTGACCTGCGCCGCGCCGTCGGCGACGCGGTCCAGGTCGGCGCTGCCCCATTCGGGCGTGTACAGGCCGATCCGGCCGGCCGGAAGCTTGGTCGTGTTGACGCCGTGCAGCTCGAGCGCGCCGGAGTCCGTGGTGGCCGTGCCGGTGAAGCCGATCGAGCGGACCGATCCGCGGCCCTCGGCGTCGAAGGCGACGGTGTTGGCGGTGCCGGTGTCGGCGGATTTGACGAGCTCGCCGGCTTCGATGACGACGCCTTCCGGGCCGCCGGTGTCGTTGATGTCGAAGAAGTCGGCGTTGAAGGCGAGGACCACGTCCTCATGGCCTTCGATCTGCTCGCGGATCGGGGCGGCGTCGGCGATCGAGCCGGGGGAAAGGTATTCGGGCCGCACGTCGGCGGTGAGGTCGACCGTGGCGGCGTCGGCGCGCAGCCAGCCCTGGTCCTCCCACCGGTCGAAGGACTCGAGGGTGATGCCGGGGGCGAGGGCCGTGCTCTCGCTGTCGACGGTGATGGCGTCGGCGGCCGCGTCCTGGGCCGTCGCGGGTGCGGGAAGGAGCGTCGCGACCAGGGCGGCGGCCGCGAGGATCCAGGGGGTCGTGCGCACGATGGGACCTAGCCTTCGGGGGGTCGTCGGCCGTCGCCCTGGGGGCAGGGCGCCGAGCCGCTGTTCGTCGTCCCACACAAGATCCCATGAAAAAACGCTTCATGGATAGGTCAGAATGCGAAAATATTCTCCAAACTCTGTGCGAACCCGAGCTTGCCGGGCGTCGCTCACGCGCGGCCGACGTAGATGAGCGACTTGAGCACGTGGTGGCCCGGCTGCAGGACCCCTCTGAGGACCGGGAGCACCGTCATCGGCCAGTACAGGTGGGTCCCTTCCCTCGGGCTGATCACCTCGGCCACGCGGCCCCCGTCGCTGTCGATGATCTCGCTGCGGATGCCGCCGCCGCTCACGGCCACGCGGCCCTCGCCGCGCTCGGCGGTGTGGCCCGGCCTCGGCACGCACCAGCCGCCCTCGCCTGTGTGCAGGGTCCGGTCGGTCTGGACGACGTGGACGCGGGCGTGCCACCCGTCCATCGTGCCCTCCAGGGAGGTCGTCACCGCCACGTCGTCCCAGGGCTGCCAGTCGACCGTCAGCACTCCGTTCTCATCGATCATCCCGTCCGCGAAATCCTCGCGGCCCCGCCAGCGGTGGCCGTCGTCGGAGAGCAGCAGCGCGCCGTCCGGCACGGCGCTCTCCAGGTCGAGGCCGGGCGCGGTGTGGGAGAACCCGGCGAGCGTCGAGTAGGCGAGCTTCGCGTACGTCTCCTGGCCGCCGCGGAACAGGCGATTCGCGGCCTGGCCGTTGAGCCTGGTGACATTGCCGCCGGTATCTCTGATGTGGACGGCTCGGGCGGCCTGGTGCGGCTCGATGACCGGGCCGGGCTCGGCGGCCTCCTCGGTCCAGAACGGGTGCGTCGACTCGGCGAGCAGGCCGGTGAAGATCTTCATGGCCCACCAGGGCGATCCGGCGCTCAGGTACTGCTCGACCAGGGCGTCGTTCGGATAGGCGTAGCCGACGGTGAGGCGGCCCTCCGGATCGAGGATCGGCTTGTCCCACCACCAGTCGAGGTGGCGGCGCGCGAAGCCGGCGGCCTCGCCCCACGGCACGGCCTCGATGTCGGCGGCGGCCAGCGCGCCCCACAGCGATCCCTGCGCGAAGCGGTAGCCGAGGCTGCGGCCGTAGGGGACGGCGGCGCCGTCGGCGGCGAACCAGGAGCGGAACCGGCGGGCGAAGGCGGCGGCGTCGGCCAC
Organism: Glycomyces tarimensis; assembly: GCF_054776215.1. Classification (NCBI taxonomy): domain Bacteria; kingdom Bacillati; phylum Actinomycetota; class Actinomycetes; order Glycomycetales; family Glycomycetaceae; genus Glycomyces; species Glycomyces tarimensis. Next base: position 235,427 of record NZ_BAAHCB010000005.1, on the reverse strand, counting down.
GAAGCGGTCGTCGCCGCCGAGCTTGTAGTGCAGGAGCGCGTAGGTGTGGAAGGCGAAGGGGTTGTAGTAGTCGACGCGACCGCCGACGCCGTCTTCGAATACGGCGTCGTCGAGCCGGAACTCGCCGATGCGCTCCAGGTGCGCCTCGGCGATCGAGCGGTCGCGCTGGACGCCGATCCGGTCGAGGCCGTGCCCGGCGAACACCGGGAAGTAGTGCCAGTTGTTGTCGATCACGCCCGTGGTGTACGCCTGCGACAGCCAGGCGGCGACATGGTCTTTGGCCCTGGGGGCCAGCGGTTCCCACAGGTGCTCGGGCGCGTTGGCGAGGCCCCAGCCGACGGCGGCGGCCTCGACGCGGCGCTGGTTGCCGTCGCGGATGTCGCCGATGTACCACTCGTCGTCGGGATCGAGGGCGCGAGCGAGGGCTTCGGCGAGCTGGGCCCAGAGGTCGCCGGGGACGGCGGCCTTGGCGGGCGCCAGACCCCACAGCGGCCTGGTGAGCAGTTCGAACCAGTTCTCGGCGTGCGAGTGGTTGGACATGGTCACCGGCATCATCTCGGGACCCCGGGCCGCCAGCGCGACCGCAGGGCCGCCGATCGCCAGCGCGGCGGACTGCCAGCCGCTATAGGTCTGTTGCAGCGGCCCGAACACGCGAAGCGGAGAAGTCACAAGGGCTGACGCTATCAACGCCCGCCGCCGAGCTCAAGCCCGAACGCGATACCGAGGCGCCCACGTCAAGCGACGCAGAATTCGTTGCCCTCGGGGTCCGCCATGGTCACATGATGGCGGGGGTACTCCGAGAGCACGGTGGCGCCGGCGGCGGTCAGCCGCTCGACTTCGGCAGTGATGCGTGTCCACCGCTCCTCCGGGCTACCCTGTCCGCCCACGCGGATGTCGAGGTGGAGCCGGTTCTTCACCGTCTTCGGCTCGGGCACGCCGAGGATCGACAGGCGCGGACCCGCACCGTCCGGATCGCAGAGCCAGGCGCCGTCGTCCCACTCCTCCTGCGGCACCTCGTGGTGCCGCAGCCACTCCTCGCGGGTGGCGAACGGCTCGGGAGGCGGCTCGTCGACATACCCGAGCGCCAGCTTCCAGAACTCGCCCAGCCGCTTCGCGTCCGAGCAGTCAAGCGTCAAATCGATCCGCGCCGACACGTTCCGGCCCCTTTCAGTAGACGATCCGACCGTACCGATCCGGTGCGACCAGGCCTGGAAGACGCGAAACGAGGTTCGCGCGCGAGCGTTAAGGTTGTCGCATCCGATGATCGAACAGCAAGGAGTCGAGATGGCCGCCCGGTTCATTCTCGATTGCGACACCGGCTCGGACGACGCGATCGCGATCTTCGCCGCCACGGCGCATCCCGCGCTGGACCTGATCGGCGTCACGACCGTCAATGGAAACGTCGCCCTCGAACACGTCACCGACAACACGCTGCGGGCGCTCGATCACGTCGGCGCCAAGGTGCCGGTGTACGCGGGTGCCTCCCGGCCGCTCACGCGGCCCGATTTTCCGATTCCACGCGCAGTGCTCAACGCGGACAGCGGCTTCCAGAAGTCCAACCTCGACTTCCCCGAAGCGGTGTCGGTGGCCGAGCGGGAATCCGCGGTCTCGTTCCTGGTCAGCGCGTACATGGACGACTCGTACACCGATGTCGCGCTCGTGGCGACCGGGCCGCTGACCAACGTCGCGCTCGCACTCGAGGCGGAGCCGCGCCTCGCCGAGCGCATCCCCCGGCTCGTCATCATGGGAGGGGCGCACGGCAATGGCAATGTCACGGCGTCCGCCGAGTTCAACTTCTGGGTCGACCCGGAGGCGGCCGACGCGGTGCTCGGCGCCGGGATTCGCGACGTCGTCATCGTCCCGCTCGACGCCACGCACAGCGCGCCGCTCTCCGATCGCGACTGCGAGGAGTTCGACAAGATCGGTACTCCTGCGGCGCAAGGGACCGCGATGCTCATCCGCCACCGCATCGCACACGACCAGGCGGCCGTCGAAGGCGCCGCAGAACTGTCCGCGCCCGTCCACGACCCGATGTGCATCGCCTACCTGGTGCGGCCGGACATCGTCACCGAGGACGTCCGTGCCTCCGTGAGCGTCGAGACCACCGGCGGCCGGACGCTTGGAGAGCTGATTGTGGACACCCGTCCGTGGCGCCCCGAGCCGCCGAACGCGACCGTGGCGCTCCGGGCGTCGGCCGAGGCCTACCGGGACTTCCTTCGAGAGGCGTTCTCCTCTCCACGGTTTGTTAGCGATTGTCGGCGGCCGGGCATATATTCACGGCCATGAACGACAATGACGATTGCTGGTGGGAGCCTCCACTGGCGGGCACCGAGACCGAGCATCTGCTCGGAGCCCTCGACCGGCTGCGTGCGACCTTCCGGTGGAAGACCGACGATCTGGACCAAGCGGGTTTGGAAACTCGGATCGGCAGTTCCGATCTCACGCTCGGAGGTCTACTGAAACACCTCGCCGCCTGCGAGGATGTCATGTTCACCGCCAAGTTGTCGGGCGAACTCCCCGGCGAACCGTGGGACTCGCTCGGATGGGACTTCCGCCAGGATTGGGCATTCACCTTCGACACGGCCGGCCACACGGCCGGGGAGCTGTACGCGCTGTGGGATGGTGCGGTCGAACGGAGTCGAGCGAGGCTGGGCGCGGCGCTTGCGGACGGTGACCTCGACCAATCGGTGCACCTGGCATGGCCGGATCAAGGTCATCTGAATCTGCGGCGGCTGGTCTTCGACTTGGTCGAGGAGTACGGGCGCCACACCGGCCACGCCGATCTGTTGCGCGAAGCCGTGGACGGCCGGGTCGGCGAAGACCCGCCGGCGGGTTGGCGGCCGGTCTCTGGCACCGCTGGATAGCAGTCATCGGCTCTGGTCGAACCGCGCAAGCGCACTGTCCCGCTCAGAGACGCCGAAATCGGGACACCGAATCGGGACGCCAAAAGTGGACTACTCACCGAGAGTGACGCTCTGTGATCATTGAGGCGTGAGCACACCATCACTGGCGCAGTGGCGCATCGGCGTCATCCTCCGCGGCTTGCGCGAAGACCGCGGCCTGTCCATCCGCGAAGCGGCGAACATGCTGGGCACCACCAAGACCCGGCTCGAACGGATCGAGAAGTCCGGCAATCAGAAGGCGGATCCCGGCACGGTCGCCGGTTGGGCCTTTGCATACGGCGCCTCCGAGCAGCTCATGCTCGAGCTTCAAGCGCTGGCGAGGCAGACACGCGATGCCGATGCCAACGGCTGGGAGAGCGTCTTCACGACCATGCCGAAATGGTTCGGCGCCTTCCTGACTCTGGAAAGCGAAGCGGCGACCATCGACTCGTACGAAGCCGAATACATCCCCGGGCTGCTTCAGACCGAGCCGTACATGAACGCGGTCGCTGCCACCAACCCGTTCGTGACCACCACCGAAGTGACCGAAGCCAACCGAGTCAAACTCCTTCGTCAAAACAGCGTTTTCAGTCGCCCGCCGGGCAAGCTCGCGAAGATCCGGTTCGTCCTCAACGAGGGATGCCTGCTTCGCATCAGACGCGCCGAGTACTACGAGAATCAGATGCAGCGCCTTCGAGAGATCGCGAAGCTCGAAAGTGTCGAGATCTATGTTCTCCCAATGGATCAAGGACTCCACCCGTCGATGCGGAGCTCCTTCGAGCTGATGTCGTTCGCCGGGTCCTACAGTCCCGAGCTCGTCTACCTGGAGTCGGAGTACGGAGCTCGCTACATCGATGACCGGCGGGCCGTCGGGCGGTTCCGCGAGGTATTCTCGGACACACTGAGTTACATCGTGCGTGTCGAGGAGTACCTGAGCAATGCTGAGCCGTGAATGGCAGACATCCAGCCGCAGTGCGACCCAAGGCAACTGCGTTGAGCTCCGCGAGCACGACGGCGCCGTCCAGGTCCGCGACTCCAAGCTCGGCGACGCCTCGCCGATCCTCGGCCTCGCCCGCACCGATTACGCCTCTCTGATCGCAGACCTCAAGCGCCCCTAGCCGATCCTCGGAGCGGACCCGCTGGCCGAAGCCTCAGACCAGGCCGGCGTCGTGGGCCAGGAGGGCGATCTGCGTGCGGTTGTCCAAGCCGAGCTTCATGAGGATGCTGGAGACATGGGCCTTGGCCGTGGTGATGCTCATGGCAAGTTCGGCGGCGAGTTCGGCGTTGGAGCGGCCTTGGCCGATCGCCAGCGCCACTTCGCGTTCGCGGGGCGTCAGCCCGGCCAATGTGGCACGCGCGCGTTCGTAGGCGCCGGCCTGCGCGACGGTCCGCTCCATCAGCCTCCGGGTGACGCCGGGAGACAGGATCGGGTCGCCTTCGGCGACACGGGTGACGGCCTCCACGATCTGCTCGGGCGGCGTGTCCTTGAGCAGGAAGCCTCCGGCGCCGACGCGCAGGGCGCGCAGGATGTTCTCATCGGAGTCGAAGGTGGTCAGCACGATCACCTCGGGCGGATTCGCGCGGGCGCGGAGCCTGCGGGTGGCCTCGATGCCGTCCACGCGCGGCATGCGCAGGTCCATCAGCACCACGTCGGGAGCGTGGGCGTCGGCCTTGGTGACGGCCTCCCGGCCGTCGGCCGCCTCGGCGACCACGGTGATGTCCGCGGTGCCGTCGAGCATCATCGAGAGCCCGGCTCGGACCAGGGCGTCGTCGTCGACCAAGAGCACGCGGATCACGCGGGCCATGGTAGCCGGGCGTGGAGCCGGAACCGGCCCTCCGCGGCGCCGTGGTCCAGTTCCCCTCCGGCCAGCCGGACCCGCTCGGTGAGGCCGACGAGGCCGAGGCCGCCGCCGGGCTCGGTCTCGGAGGGCTCGGACGGCAGCGGGTTGCGCAGTTCGACGAGCAGCTGCGTCCCGGGTTCTCCCCGCAGCGTGACCGCCACGGGGAGCCCGGAGGCGTGCTTGCGGGCGTTGGTGAGTCCTTCCCGCAGCACGCGATAGGCGGTCCGTCCGACGGAGACGGGCGGCTCCGCGTCCTCGGTGCGCTCGTCGGTCAGGTGGATCAGCTGGCCGCTGCGGCGCGTCTCGTCCAGCAGGGCCGGCAGATCCGCCAGCGTGGGCACGAGCCCCTGCCCGTCGGTATCGTCCTCCTCGTGGAGCAGGCCGATGACCTGTCGCAGTTCGTCGAGCGCCTGGTGTACGCCGCTGCGGACCACTCCGGCGGCCGTGGCGAGCTGTTCGGGCGGGGCGTCGGGGCGGTACTCCAGCGCCCCGGCGTAGGTCGACACCAGCGAGAGGCGGTGGGCCAGCACGTCGTGCATCTCGCGGGCGAGCTCGCGACGTTCGGCGGCGCGGGCCTCGGCGACGCGCCTGCCCTGCTCGGCCTCGGCCCGGCGGGCGCGCTCGCGCAGCGAGTTGAGCAACTGCCGCCGCGAGCGGGCCAGCGCGCCCCATCCGAGCAGCGCGCCGTGCGCCACGACGTCCAGCACGGCCCACCATTCGAAGGAGATGGCCGGGTTCGGATGCAGCAACCGCTGCACCACGTGCGCCGCGATCCCCGCTGCCGCGACGGCGGCGGCGACCGGCAGGCTTCGGCGCTGCGCGACCTGCAGCACGCCGGCCGTCGCGGCCGGCGTCCCGATCGGGGAGACGGCCGCCAGGAGCGCGGCGGCGAGCGTGCCGGTGACCGGTCGCCACAGCTGCACCACCGCGGCGGCCAGGCTCAGGGCGGCCATGGTGACGCCCAAGACGCTGAACATCGATCCCGCCCAGAGCGCGACCACGGTGAGGGCGCCTATCCCGACGATCGTGCCGGTGATGTGGAGGAGCATCGGGTTCCGTGGGGCGCGCATCGGACCAGGCTAGCGCCGGATTCGGGCGGGTCGTCACCGACGAAAGTCGGGGGTGTCCGGGCCCGAGGGAGGGGCCGGTGCGACCGTCGGACCGATGCGGCCGGGCCGCTCCTCGGGCGAAGCTGACCGGCATGAACATCAGACTCAAGCGATTCCTCGCCTCCGTGGTCGTCGCGCCCGCAGCGGCCCTGGCCCTCTGGGCCGTTGCGGTAGGCGTGTTCGGCGTCAGCCTGGTCGCCGGGGCCGAAGACGCCAGGATTCACATCGGGCCCTGGGCGGTCGTCATCGCGAGCGTGCTGGTCGGCCTGGCGGCCTGGGCGCTCCTGGCAGTGCTGGAGCGCCTCACCGCGAAGTCCGGTCGGATCTGGACCATCACCGCCGTGATCGTGCTGGCCCTCTCCGTACCGCTCGGTCCGCTCGGCGCGGAGAGCACCGCCGCGGTGGTGGTCCTGGTCCTCATGCACATGGTCGTCGCGGCCGTCCTGATCCCCGGGCTGCGCCGCTGAGCTCGGCCTGGTGCGGGTGGGACGGATACCATCAACGCATGGCCCCACCGCCCGAACCAGGCGCGCCAACGTTCGACTCGTCGAAACCGCGTCGCCCCATCGACGAACTGCTCACCGAGCTCGGCTCGCGAATCGACGAGATCGTCGCCGGCAGGGAGCGCCTCCGCTCCCTGCTCGACGCCGTGATCAGCATCGGCTCCGGCCTGCACCTCGCCGCCGTCCTCGACCGCATCGTCGAGGCCGGCTGCAAGCTGGTCGACGCCCGCTACGGTGCGCTGGGCGTGCTCGACGACTCCGGCGGTCTGGGGGATTTCCGCACCTTCGGCCTGAGCGAGGAGGAGATCGCGGCGCTCGGGGAGCCGCCGGCCGGCGTCGGCCTCCTCGGCCACATCATCGACGTGCCCGAAGCACTGCGCCTGGTCGATCTCGCCGAGCATCCCGCCTCGATCGGTTTTCCTCCGGGACATCCGCCGATGCGGACCTTCCTCGGCGTCCCCATCATGGTGGGCGACAAAGCCTGGGGGAATCTGTGTCTCACCGAGAAGTGCGACGGCGGCCTGTTCACCGACGATGACGAGGAGATCATCAAGGCGCTCGCGGCGGCCGCGGGCGCCGCCATCGACAACGCCCGGCTCTACCACGCGCTGGCCGCCTCGCAGGCCGACCGGGAGCGGCTGCTGATCTTCCACGACCGGGACCGGATCGGGCGCGATCTGCACGACCTGGTCATCCAGCGGCTGTTCGCCACGGGACTGCAGTTGCAGAGCGTCGTCCACCTGGTCGACACGCCGGAGGCCGCCGAGCGCGTCAATGCCGCCGTCGACGAGATCGACGGTGCGATCGCCGACCTGCGGGCGGCGATCTTCAGCCTCCACACCGACACCGGGCAGCAGCTCTCGGCGAGTGTGCACGGCCTGCTCGGCGTGGTGCGGCACCAGCTCGGCTTCACCCCCGAGGTCAGCTTCGAGGGTCCGGTCGACAGCGCCGTATCCGAGCCGGTGCGCATCGAGGTCCTCGCGATGCTCCGCGAGGCGCTGAGCAACGCGGCCCGCCACTCCGGGGCCAGTCACGTCGCCGTGACCGTCACGGTCGCATCGGGGAGTCTGACGGTGACCATCATCGACGACGGTTGCGGGATCCCGCCGACGGCGCCGCGTCGCGGCCTGGCCAATCTGGCCTCCCGCGCCGAATCGCTCGGCGGCGCGTTCAAGTTCGGCGACGCCGAGCCGTCCGGGACCGAACTCTACTGGAGCATCCCGCTCTGAGCCGTCACTTGACGCCGAAGAGCTTGGCGGCCAGCACCGCCGCCTGGGTGCGCCGCTTGAGAGCGAGTTTGGCGAGAATGCGCGTGACGTAGTTCTTGACCGTCTTCTCCGCCAAGTGCATTCGCTCGGCGATCTCCCGGTTGCTCATGCCCTCGCCGATGAGTCGGAGGATCTTGCGTTCCTGCTCGGTCAACACCTCCAGCTCCGGTGGGACCCGGGACCCGGTGCGGAGCCGTTCGAGGACCGTGCCGGTCACTCTCGGATCGAGCAGGGACGAGCCCGAGGCGATCTTGCGCACCGCGTCGACCAGGTCGGTGCCGCGGACCTGCTTCAACAGGAACCCGGCCGCGCCGGCCTCGATGGCGGCGAACAGCGTCTCTTCGTCCTCGTACGAGGTCAGCACCAGCACGGCGATCGAGTCGTCCACCGCGCGGATCCGGCGGCACACCTCGACTCCGTCGCCGTCGGGCAGGCGGGCGTCGACCACCAGCACGTCGGGACGGCTCGCCGGGACTCGGCGCAGCGCCTCGGCCACCCCAGAGGCCTCGCCGACCACCGAGATGTCGCCCTCGCGTTCGAGCAGCTCGCACAGACCCCGCCTGACCACTTCGTGGTCGTCGAGCAGGAACACCCTGATCGCATCGTTCACTCGTCAAGTATCGACCCGGTCGCCGCGCCGGCCACCCTGCGGAGGTCCGCGGCGGTCGGGACTTTGGTCCCCCGCCCCGGGCCCCGCCCCCGAGGATGGCGGCGGCCCGGCGACTGCTCGTTCATGATCGCGCGGCTGCGAGCCTGTCGGTCTGGCCGGTCGGGCGGACGATGATCTCGTTGACGTCCACGTCGCCCGGCTGCGACATGGCGAAGCTGATCGTGTCCGCGATGGTCGCCGGGGCGATGGCGACCGCGCGATAGGTCTTCATGGCCTCCTTGGCCCCCGGGTCGGTGATGTGGTCGGCGAGCTCGCTCTCGACCACGCCCGGCGAGATGGTCGTGACCCGGATGCTCGGGTCGGTCTCCTGACGCAGGCCCTCGGTGAGCGCCCAGGCGGCGTACTTGGTGGCGCTGTAGACCGCGGAGGTCGGCACCACCTGGTGGGCGCCGATGGACGCCACGGTGATGAAGTGGCCGCCCCCTTGCGACTGGAACTGCGGCAGTGCGGCGGCGAGCCCGTTGTAGAGGCCGCGGACGTTGACGTCGAACATCCGGTCCCACTCCTCGACGAGGAGCGATTCCAGGGGCGACAGCAGCATCACACCGGCGTTGGCGACGAGCACGTCCAGGCGGCCGTGCTCGGCGATCACGCCCGACACGACCGAGTCGAACACCGCCCGGTCGGTGACGTCGAGCTGGCGTGCCTCGGCACGGAGCCCGGCCGCCGTCAGTTCTCGCACCGTCGCCTCGAGCCGGTCGGTCCTGCGGGCCGCGAGCACCACGTGGTGGCCGTCGTGTGCGAGCCGGCGGGCGGTGGCCTCGCCGATGCCGCTGCTGGCGCCGGTGATCAGCACCACCTTCGAGTCCGAGCGTCCTTCGGTCTTCATGGTTTCGTCCGTGCGTTCGTTCGGTGTCATGGGTTCCACTCTCGCCCGCCGACCGCGCTTCGGGAAGGCCGCGATGTGCCTGGGTGCAGCACACCCAGGCTGGCGGCGCCCCGCGGCCATAGACTTGCGGCATGACAGCGACACCACTCGGCGACTACCTTCGGGCGCGGCGCGCCCAGGTCACCCCGGAGGCCGCGGGCATCGCCAGCCACGGGACCCGCCGCGTGCCGGGCCTGCGGCGGGAAGAGGTCGCGATGCTGGCCAAGGTGAGCTTCGACTACTACGTCCGCCTCGAGCAGGGCCGCGAGAACAGCCCCTCGGCGCAGGTCCTGGAATCGCTGAGCCGGGCGCTCCAGCTCGACGACGACGCCCGCCTGCACCTCTACCGGGTGGCGGGCCTGGCTCCGGGCGCGCCTGCGGGCGCGGCGCCCGAGCGGGTCGATCCCCAGCTGCTGCGGCTGATGGACATGTGGCCGCAGAACCCGGCGATCGTGCTCGGACGCGCCTATGACGTCCTGGCCGGAAACCGCCTGGCGTACGCGCTGTTCGACGACTTCGGGGAGGGGTCGAACCTCCTGCTGAAGGTCTTCCTCGACCCGGACGCGCGGCGCTTCTACCCGGATTGGGAACTCGTCGCCGCCAACACCGTGGCGGGCTTTCGGATGCTCCAGGGGAACGACCCGCACGATCCGCGCCTGGGCGAGATCCTCCGGACGCTCACCGAACGCAGCCCGGACTTCGTGCGGCTCTGGGAACGCCATGACGCCCGCGGCAAGCGAGTGGAGCGCAAGCGGTTCAACCACCGCGACGTCGGCGCGCTGACGCTGAGCATGCAGGCCTTCGACGTGAAGTCCTCACCCGGCCAGGAACTGATCGTCTACCAGGCCGAGCCCGGCTCCACCAGCGCCGAGGCCCTCGCGCTGCTCGGCACCCTCGCGGCCACGCGTGCCCAGGAGGAATCCGGCTGAGGCGCGGACCGCCGCACTCCTCGTCAGTGGGCGCCGGTGAGGGTGCCGGTGAGTTCACCGTGGAGGTGGGCGCTGCGGCGGTTGAGGCCGATGATCTCGACGGCCTTGCCGCGGGCGGCGTATTTGGCCTCGATCGCATCGAGCGCGGAGACGGCGGAGGCGTCCCACACGTGGGCGTCGGACAGGTCGATGACGACCTTGTCGGGGTCGCCGTCGTAGTCGAAGCATTGCACCAGGTCGTTGCTGGCGGCGAAGAACAGTTCGCCGGTGACGGCGTAGATCGCGGTCGAGCCGTCGGGGTCGGTGACGCTGGTGACGTCGACCAGGTGGGCGACGCGGCGGGCGAAGGCGACCATCGCGACGATGACGCCGGCGCCCACGCCGATGGCGAGGTTGTGGGTGGCCACGGTGGTGGCGACGGTGACGACCATGGTGAGCGTCTCGCTGATCGGCATCTTGCGGAGGGTCTTCGGTTTGATGCTGTGCCAGTCGAAGGTCACCGCGGAGACGAAGATCATGACCGCGACCAGGGCGGCCATGGGGATCTGTGCGACGACGCCGCCGAAGACGACGACGAGGATGAGCAGGAAGATCCCGGCCGAGAACGTCGAGAGCCTCGAGCGCGCGCCGGATTTGACGTTGATCATGGTCTGGCCGATCATCGCGCACGAGGCCATGCCGCCGAAGAAGCCGACCAGGACGTTGCCGATGCCCTGCCCGGCGGCCTCGCGGGTCTTGTTGGAGCGGGTGTCGGTGGCGTCGTCGACGACCTTGGCGGTCATGAGCGATTCCAGCAGGCCGACCGCGGCGAGCGCGAGCGCGTAGGGGGCGATGGTCGCGAGCATGTCGAGGTTCAGCGGCACCTCCGGAAGCGCCACCCACGGCAGTCCGGAGGGCAGGTCGCCCTGGTCGCCGACGTCGGGGACGGCGATGCCGAAGGCGACGGTGACGATCGTCAGCCCGGCGATGGCGACCAGCGGCGCGGGGATGGCTTTGGTCAGGTAGGGCAGACCGACGATGACGGCCAGGCCGGCGCCGACCATGGTCCACACGATCCAGTTCTCGCCCCAGAAGTAGGGCACTTGGGCCAGGAAGATGAGGATCGCCAGGGCGTTGATGAAGCCGGTGAGGACGCTGCGCGGGATGAACCGCATGAGCTTGGCGATGCCGGTGAAGGCGAGCACGACCTGGATCAGTCCGGCGGCGATGGTCGCGGCGAGCAGGTAGCCGACCCCGTGGGAGGCGACCAATGGGGCGACGACCAGGGCCATCGCACCGGTCGCGGCCGAGATCATGGCGGGGCGTCCGCCGAGGAACGCGATCGAGCAGGCCATGATGAACGAGGCGAACAGGCCGACTCGGGGATCGACGCCGGCGATGATCGAGAACGCGATGGCCTCGGGGATGAGCGCGAGGGCGACCAGCAGCCCGGCCAGCAGCTCGATCCGCAGAAACGGCACCAGCGGGCGCGGGAGGGCGAACCGGGCACGGCCGAGCCGCGGGCGGGCAGGTGAAAGCATGCAGCACCGTTCGAGTCGACGAGCGAGAGAGCGCACCGCGCGACGGTGAGTCGGTGCCAGAACTGAACGCAACCCTACCGTTCCGGATGTTGCTTCTGGGAAATGGAGAAATGAATGGTGTGCGGCATTACAGTCCTCAGTAGACTTCAAGGAGGCGGTGGACACGGACCGGATCAAGGCGGCGCCGTGGTCGCCTCGCCCGCGGCCGACCGTTGTTAGGCTCTGCAGACGCCCTGCGTGGGCGAAGCGGTGGCGGATGACGGCAAGGGGACATCGAATGCGATTCACGGCGTTGCACGGCCCGGGCACCGCCCTCCATCACCACGGGAGCCGGTGATGGCAGAGCCGGTGACCCCGACCACTCCCCGACCGGTCCGCCTCGGTGTGCTGGCGCAATGGTGGCGGCAGGCGACCTTCGTACACTGGGCGGTCGACCCGGATGCGGTGCGGCATCTGCTGCCCGCTGGAGCGCGGCCGGACCTGTTCAACGCGAGGACCTATGTGGGTCTGGTGGCGTTCGAGATGCACCGCACCCGCGTGCTGGGCACTCCCCCGCTCCCCTATCTCGGCAGCTTTCCCGAGACGAACGTGCGGCTGTATTCCGTCGATGAGTCCGGGCGACGCGGGGTCGTGTTCTTGTCGATGGACGCCTCCCGTCTGGTGCCGGTGGCGGTCGCCCGCGCCGGACTGCGCCTGCCGTATCGCTGGTCGCAGATGCGCATGGGGCGCCGCGGCGACCGCGTGGCGTATACCTGCCGTCCCGGCCGCATCGGGCCGCCGAGCCGACTCGAGGTGCGGGTGGGCGAGCCGATCGAAACGCCCTCCGCGCTGGAGCTGTTCCTGACCGCGCGATGGGGCCTGCACCACCGCGGCCGCTACCTGCCGTCGCAGCACGCCCCCTGGCGGCTGCACCAGGCGAGCCTGCTGTCCCTGCGCGACCATCTGGTCGCGGCGGCCGGCCTGCCCGGCGTGACGGACGCGCCGCCCGACAGCGTGCTGTTCTCACCGGGCGTCTACGCCCGATTCGGACCCGCCTCCCCGCCCGGCTGACGGGGCCGCCCAGGGACTCGCGGGCGGCGCGGCCCGAGCCGCGGCCACAATATCGTTATTTGTCAATATATGACATCATTGGAGCGCGGCCGGTGACGTTTCGGCGGTGGTCCGGCCCCCGCCCGAACGGGTCCACCGGTCGGCGACCGCCTTTCGAACACAAGGAAACACCATGCGCCCCACCCCGAAACGCCTGCTCGCCCGAGGCACCGTCGTCGCCCTCGCCGCTGCCGCGGTGATCGCCGGTCTGTCCACTCCGGCCTCCGCACACGCCACGGTCAAGACGGACAACACCGTGGCGGGAACCTACACGGTGCTGACCTTCAGCATCGGCCACGGATGCGAGGGCGAGCCGACCACCGAGGTCGCCATCCAGATCCCCGAACCCATCCTGTCGGTCTCCCCGACCGTCAACGCCGGCTGGGAGATCGAGAAGGTCGACACCGCCCTCGACGAACCGGTCACCGACAGCCACGGCAACGAGGTGACCGAACGAGTCGGCCAGGTCGTCTACACCGCGATCGAGCCGCTGCCCGACGGCTACCGGGACGTGTTCGAGCTGTCGCTGCGCCTGCCGGAGGAGACCGCCGGCCAGACGCTCTACTTCCCGGTGGTCCAGACCTGCCCCGAAGGCGAGCACGCCTGGATCCAGATCGCCGACGAGGGCCACGATCCCGAGGAGCTGGCGGAGCCGGCGCCGTTCATCGAGGTCACCGCCGCCGACACGGCCCTCGAGTCGAGTGAGGCGGCCGCGGCCGAACCCGTCGCCGACGCCGCCGAAGCGGCAACGTCGTCCGACGCGCTCACCTATGTCGCGCTCGCCCTCGGCGCGGTCGGCACGGTCCTCGGTGCGATCGGACTGTACCGAGGACGCCGGTCCTCATGACCGCACGCCCCGGACGCCGCCGGCGGCGAACGGCGACCGCCTTCGCGATCCCCCTCGCCCTGGCGGCGATGCTGCTGGTACTGGTGCCGGCGTCGCGGGCACAGGCGCACGCCTCGCTGCTGGAGAGCGACCCCGAGGACGGCGCCGTCCTCGAAGCGGCCCCGAGCGCGGTCACCCTGACCTTCAACGAGCCCGTCGATCCGGTGGCCGACGCCATGCGGCTGGTGGACCAGGACGGCCGCGACCATCCGGTGGAAGCGACGGCGACCGACCTCGATGTGGTCATCACCGTGCCGGATCTGGACGAAGGCCGGTACGTCCTGAGCTGGCGGGTGATCTCGACCGACGCCCACCCCATCGCCGGCGCGGTCGCCTTCGCCGTGGGGACCGGCACGAGCGCTCCCGTCCATGTCGACCAGCCCGTCGCCGAGGAGAGCGACCGCCTCGCGCCCATGGCCGTCAACGCCCTCCACTACCTGGGTCTGCTCGTGTTCGCCGGCTTCCTGTTCTTCAAGATCGCCATCGCGCGCGGCCTGTGGCCGGGGCGCCCGCGGCACCGGCTCCTGCGCCTCTCGGGCGCGATCGCGGTCATCGCCGCCGCCGCGGCGGTCCCGGTCGACGCCCTCGCCGTGGCGGGCCTGCCGCTGAGCCGGATCGTCGACATCGGGGCATGGAGCGCCACCGTCCAAACCGAAACGGTCGCGATCCTGGTGCTCACCGCCGCGGGAGTCGGCTCGGCCCACTGGTGGTTCACGCGCGGCCGAGGCTCCTGGGCCGCGCCGCTGGCGCTCGGTTCGGCGGCGGCGGCAACCGCCGGTCCTGTCCTGATCGGCCATTCGATGCTGTTCGGCCCGCGCTGGCTCATGGCCGGCGCCGACGTGGTGCACCTGTTCACCGGCGCGGTCTGGACCGGCGGGCTCATCGGCCTGATCGTCCTGCTGCGCCACGCCCGAGGCGCGGGCGCCGGCGCGGCCGGTCCGGCGACGGTCGTGGCCCGGTTCTCCACCTGGGCGGGAGCCACCGTCGGCCTGCTAGGAGCGAGCGGCCTCGCCATGGCCGTCATGATCCACCGCGAATGGGGCGGCTTCTTCGGCTCCGACCACGGCCGGCTGCTGCTGGTCAAAGTCGGCCTGGTGGCGCTGGCAGCGGGGTTGGCGGCCTGGAACCGGTTCCGACTGGTCCCGGCCGTCCAGGGTGGCGCGGAGCGCCGGGACGGGCTGCGGCGGCTCGGCCGGGTCCTGCTCGCCGAGGCCGCCGCCGTGCTGTCGGTCATCGCCGTCACCGCGACCCTGGTGCATCTGAACCCCGACGGCGAGGCGTCCGAGGCCGAGGACACGACCGTCACGCAGCGACACGACCTCGGGACGGGCGAGCTGAGCGCGGTCTTGGCCCCTGGCGGCACCGGGCCCAACACGCTGACCCTCGAACTCACCGACGCGGACGGCCGCCCCATGGAACCGTTGGAGCGACCGATGGTCCTCGCCTCCCTCCCCGAGCAGGACTTCGGACCGATCACCACCGAGGCGAGCCCCGATCCGGACGGCGGCCACCGGGCCGAGCTCGACCTGCCGCTGCCGGGGCGCTGGGAGATCGAGATCCACGTGCGCCTCTCCGAGTTCGAACACCACATCGCCACCGTCACCGCCGACATCTCCTGACCGGCGCGGCCCCGGGGCCTTCGGCGCCGGATCCCCGCCCGCGTCGACGGATATTCGGCACGCATGCGGGAACGATATCCTTCACACGGTCGCGGACAACGGAAGGGACGTCAACGTGCCAGTCTTGGACGAGAAACTGCTCGACATCTACGAGGAAGTGCTCCGACGCAACCCCGGTGAGGCGGAGTTCGACCAGGCCGTTCGCGAGGTCCTCGGCAGTCTCGGAGCCGTCGTGGCCAAGCATCCGGAGTACACCGACGCGGCGATCATCCGCCGACTGTGCGAGCCCGAACGCCAGATCATCTTCCGCGTGCCGTGGGTCGACGACCGAGGCCGCGTGCAGGTCAACCGCGGATTCCGCGTCGAGTTCAACTCCGCCCTCGGCCCCTACAAGGGCGGCCTGCGCTTCCACCCGTCGGTGTACCTGGGGGTGGTGAAGTTCCTCGGCTTCGAGCAGACCTTCAAGAACGCCCTCACCGGCATGCCCATCGGCGGCGGCAAGGGCGGCTCCGACTTCGATCCGAAGGGCCGCTCCGAGGGCGAGGTCATGCGGTTCTGCCAGTCGTTCATGACCGAGCTGTACCGGCACATCGGCGAGCACACCGACGTCCCGGCGGGCGACACCGGCGTGGGCGGCCGCGAGATCGGCTACCTGTTCGGCCAATACAAGCGCATCACCAACCGCTACGAGTCGGGCGTGCTCACCGGCAAGGGCCTGACCTGGGGCGGAGCGCAAGTGCGAACCGAGGCCACCGGGTACGGCACCGTCTTCTTCACCGACGAGATCCTCAGGTCGCGCGGCGACTCCTTCGACGGCAAGCGCGTCGTCGTCTCCGGGTCGGGAAACGTGGCCCTGTACGCGATCGAGAAGGTGCACCAGCTCGGCGGCACCGTCATCGCCTGCTCCGATTCGAGCGGATACGTCGTCGACGAGAACGGCATCGACCTCGAGTTGCTCAAGGAGATCAAGCAGGTCCGGCGCGGCCGGATCGACGAGTACGCCGAGCGGCGGGGCGATGCGGCGCGCTTCGCCAAGGCCGCCTCCCCATGGGAGCTCCCGTGCGACATCGCGCTGCCGTGCGCCACTCAGAACGAGATCAACGCCCGCGACGCCGCGGCCCTGGCCGGCAACGGGTGCGCGATCGTGGCCGAGGGCGCCAACATGCCCTGCACCCCCGAGGCGGTCGCGGTCTTCGCCGAGGCCGGCGTGACCTTCGCCCCGGGGAAGGCGGCCAACGCCGGCGGGGTCGCCACCAGTGCTCTGGAGATGCAGCAGGACGCCACCCGCGACTCCTGGTCGTTCGAGTACACCGAGCAGCGGCTCGCCAAGATCATGTGCAACATCCACGATCGCTGCCTCCAGACCGCCGACGAGTACGGTTCGCCCGGCGACTACCTGGCCGGGGCCAACATCGCCGGATTCACCCGGGTCGCCGACGCGATGCTGGCGATGGGCGTCGTCTGAGGCGGCCCCTCGCCCGCATCGCGTCGGCTCGGCTACGGCAGGTTGTCGACGACGAAGGGCGCGTGCCCGTGCAGGTGGCCGTCCCACCCTCCGGTGACGGGCGCGCCGTCGGACAGCAGGTTCGTGGAGTCGTTGCCGACGTCCAGCTTCCAGGCCGTCCACGAGACCTTGTTGGCGCTCATCCAGTCGACCCAGCGCTGGGCCTCGTCGAGGCAGACCCGCCCGTCGAGCCCGCCGTCGGCGTGGCTCGCGCCCCACTCGGTCACGAACAGTGCCAGTCCGGCGTTCATCGCGGTGTCGCCCTTGGCGCGCAGGCTCGCGCCGTGGGTGCAGGAGTAGAAGTGGAGGGTGTACATCAGGTTGGTGCCCGAGACCGGATCGGAGGCGGCGACGTCGACGTCCTGCGACCAGGTCGGGCTGCCGAGCACGATGATGTTGTCGGGGTCCTGCGAGCGGATCGCCGAGACGACGGCCTCGTGGTACGGCTTGACCGTGCCGGACCATGAGACCTGCTCGGGCTCGTTGTAAGGCTCCCAGATCACGTTCGGCAGGTGCCCGTAGCGGTCGGCCAGGCCGGAGAAGAACGCGACCGCCTCGGACTGGTGCTCATGCGCGTGGTGCGCGTGGAAGTCGACGATGACGTAGACCCCCGCGGTCGCCGCGTTGTCGATGACGGTCTCGACCTCGGCGCGCCAGCGGTCGGGATCGGAGAGGTAGGCGCCCTCGGGCTCCACGCCCATGGCGACCCGGAACACCTCGATGTTCCAGTTGTCCCGCATCCACTCCAGCGCCGAGAGGTTCTGGGCGTAGGGCTGGGTCTGCCAGTGCAGCCACATGCTCGAGATGCCGCGCAACTGGATCGACTGGCCGTGCTCGTCGCACATGTTGGCACCGCAGACGTGCAGGTCCCCGTGCCGCTCCACGGGCGTTCCCGCCGGAGCCGGGTCGGTCGGCTCGGGTTCGGTCGGCTCCGGGTCCGTCGGCTCGGGGTCGGTGGTCTGCTCGCCGCCGCCCTCGCCGTCGCAGCTGACGCCGTTGACGGTGACGTCGGCGATGTCGCCCGCGGTGCCGCCGGCGGTGAAGCCGAAGACCTCCCTGGTCTGGCCGGAGGCGACGGAGCCGTTCCACCCCGCGTCCGATGCGGTGAAGTGCGAGCCGCTCAATGACTGCTCGGTGACGTTCCAGGCGCTGATGCCGGAGACAGCGCTGGTGAAGTCCCACTCGATCGTCCAGCCGCTGATCGCCTCGCCGGCGGTGATGCTGACATTGGCCTGGAAGCCCGAGCCCCACTCGCTGACGACGTTGTAGTCGACCTCGCAGCCCTCTTCGGCACTGGCGCCCGGTGCCGTGACGATCGTCAGTGCGCCTGCGGCGAGCGCGGCGACCCCCAAGCCGATGATCGCCGGCCGGCTCCTACGCCTTCGGTCTCTTCGCATGATGTCGATGTCCTTCGTTCGGAAGCGCTCCCATTTGACACATCGAAGTGTGCCAATTTCCCTTCGCGAAGTCAAGGCCCGGTGCTCTTCCCCGTCGGACACAACGCCGGCTCCACGGCAACGGAGCCCGCACTGCCCTGCCGGCAGTGCGGCCCTGCGAGGCAGGGCCGGGCTCGTTCAGCGGATCCGGTTCTCCCGCTCGGTGCGCTCTTCAGCCGAGCGGGACGACATGGTCCTCATCGGCCTCGCCGATCGCTACGGCGGTCCGAGGCGTTCGTGAGCGCGCCGTCCAGAAGGGGGGTCGCCCACCCACCTCCCGCGTTCACCACCTACCAAGGCAATACGCCTAGGGCGCCCGAGTCGGGGCCGCTTCAGAGGCCTGCTCTATGGCCGTCCGTGCCGTCCATGCGACGAGAGCCGCGCCGGCGAGGACCGAGCCGAGGGCGTCCATGGCCAGATCGGCGATGGTGTCGTCGTAGCCGACGCTGATGGGAATGTCGAACACCCTCAGCACAGCCCACTCGTAGAATTCCCACGCCACGCCGACGGTCAGGCCGAGCATCAGGGTCCACACCACCGTCGCGGCGCGGCGTTGTTCCTCCAGCGGCGGTATGAGCGGCGTGCGGGCCGCCAGCAGGTGCAGCGCGGCGACGACCGCGGCGGTGGCGATGCAGTGCATGACCCAATCGGCCCAGGCGAACTCGCGGTACCACTGCGCCACCGACGCCAGGGCCGCCAGCGGCAGCAGCACACACAGGGCCGCGTCGAAGGGCGTGGGGATGCCGGCCCGCCGTGCGGCCAGCAGGATCACGAACACCAGGCCGAATCGGACGGCTCCTTCGATGTTTCCGGAGAACCCGATGATGACCGTGCCGATCAGCACGGCCGCTCGCAAGAGGTCGGCCAGCAGCCGTGCGGCCCGCGTGGCCGTAGAAGTGTCAGCATCCATCCGAGCGGTTTACCCGCGTGCGCGAGAAGCAATCGCCACGGGTGTCGGCAGGCCCGTCCGCTCCCTCGGCGAGACGCCTGAATACCTGCCTGCGCAGAGCCGCCGATCCGGGTGTCAGCGCAATGGAAGCGGCATCACCACAGCACGAGGCCGCTACGCCTTCGGTTCGCGTGACTCGAGCATGTCCAGATAGGCGCTGAGTCGCGCGGCCGCGTCGAGCATGGCCAGGCCCTGCTGTGTCAGCTTGCGCCGCCAGTCCTCCAGGGCACGGGACAGCGACTCCGTGCCGCCGGCGTTCCGGACCTGTCGGACCACGGCGGCTATGTGGTCCAGCGGGTAGCCGCCCCGTCTGAGGAGATGGGCGAGTTCGGCGTCGCGCACGTCGCCGGCGTCGAAGCGGCGGTATCCGGTGGCCCGATCGCGTTCGGGGGCGAGGACGCCCGCCGCTTCCCAGTTGCGCAGGGTCGCGGGCGTGAGTCGAAGCCGGTGTGCGAGTTCGCCGATGCTGTAGGGGGCGGGCTGCGCCGCTCGGTCCGAGACGGCGTCGGCTCCGGCCGTGAGGCGGTCGACCGCGGCCCTGACCGCGTCGAGGGTGGCCCGGTCGCGGAGCAGCTGCTCGTGGCCGCGGTCGATGACCATCAGGACGTCTTCGCGATCGCCGTCGCCGAGTGCGTGCATGATCTCGGTGCCGGTCGCGTGCCCGTAAGCGCGGGCGAGCGCGAGGAAGGCGCGGAGCGCCGCCGCGTGCATCTCGGTGTACACCCGGTAGCCGCTGCGGGTGCGCCGAGCGGGCGGGATGCATCCGTCGCGCTCATAGTTGCGGACCGCCTGGGTCGACAGGCCGTGCTCCCGCGCGAGATCCGAAGGCCGCAAGTTCACCATTGGTTGAGACTTTACTGCACCTGTTCAATGTCAGACTTCCTACAAGTCTCAACCGATGTTTCAACGATACGTTTGAGGCCATGACTCAGGACATTCGCGACTTCATCAAGGACGCTCCCGATCTGCTCGGCCTCGGCGAGCCGGCGCACGGGGATCCGGCCTTCGGGCGGTTCCGCAACGAGGTGTTCGCCGAGCTGGTCGACTCCGGCTTCAGGTCGTTCGCGCTCGAGACCGACCGGGTGGCCGCACTCGTCGTCGACGACTTCGTCCAGAACGGAGTGGGAAGCCTCGACGCGGCGATGAGCGACGGTTTCTCGCACGGCTTCGGCGCCTTCGACGCCAACCGTCGACTCGTCGCCTGGATGCGCGACTACAACGCCGCTCGGCCCCCGCAGGAGCGACTGGCCTTCCACGGCATCGACGCTCCGCTGGAGTTCAGCGCGGCCAGCCCACGGCGCTACCTCGAATACGGACGCGACTATCTGGGGGCCGAGCTCGAGCTCGCGGGACTGGTCGGCGACGACGAGCGGTGGAGCCGCAACGAGGCGGTCATGGATCCGGCCGAGTCGCCCGGCGCCACCACCGAAGCCGACAGGCTGCGAGCGATCGCCGACGACATGCTCACCTCGCTCTACGCCCGTGCGCCCGAACTGATCGCGGCGACCTCGCGCGCCGACTGGCACCGGGCCAGGATCCACCTCACCACCGGGCTCGGGCTGCTGCGCTACCACCGGCAGGCGGCAGAGCGCATCGACGACAGCGACAGGTGGTCGCGCCTGTCCGGCACCAGGGACGCGCTCATGGCGCTGAACCTCCTCGACATCCGCGACCTCGAGGCCCGCCGGGGCCCGACCTTGGTCTCCGCCCACAACGCCCACCTCCAGCTCGAGCCCAGCAAGATGAGCATGGCCGGCATGGACCTGGGCTGGAACGGCACCGGCGCCATCATCGCGTCGCTGCTGGGCGAGCGGTACACCTTCATCGCCGGCGGTCAGGGCGGCGGCGAAGGGATCGGTCCGGCAGCCGAGTTATCGGCCGCACGCGTTCCCGTCGACGACGACGTGGACGTCCTCCGGACTCGGGGCCTGCCCGGTGCCGATGAAGCCCATCGAGGCGGTGCCGCCTGCGTTGACGGCTGCGTTCCACTCGGTGTTGGCGATGCTGATCGACGAACCGCTCTGCGTCCATTCGGCGTTCCACAGCGCGCTGACAGTGCCGCCTTCGGGCAGGACGACTTCGATCCCCCAGCCCGAGGAGGCCGTGGTGAGCGGCGTGATGGCGATTTCGGCGAGGTAGCCGCTGCCCCACTGGTTCACCGAGTAGGAGTACCGGCAGTAGGGGTCCTCGGGCTCGGCGCCGTCGAGCGTGATGGTCTGCGCTTCGGCGCAGCGCCCCGGCCAGGTCGAGCCGTCGGACCGCCGCTGCTGGCAGACGGCGACCGTGACGGTGTCGACCTCGGTCGCCGCGGCGAACGTGAACTCGAAATCGGTCCCCGAGTCGCTCTCGGGGAAGGGGACGATGTGCTCGCCGAGGGGCAGACCCGAACCGGAGAAGGTGAACTCGACTTGGCGCGGCTCGTTGATGACCGGGTTGCAGGGGTTCGGGAAGCCGGGGGCGACGTCGGGTACGGCGATGGCCTTCCAGCCGGCCACGGCCACGTCATGCTCGTCGGGATGCGTGGCGGGCCAACGGATCTCGCCGATGGTGTGGAAGTAGGTGCAGGAGTCCTCGCCGATGTCCTCGACGGCATAGCCCTGCGGTGCGGGCTCGGGGTGTTCGGCACCTGACGGCGCGGCGACGGACAGCGCCAGCAGCATGCCGGCGCCGGCGGTGACGATGGCCTTCACGGTTCGTGGGCGAGGGGACATGAGCGCTCCGATACGGATCTGGGTGTGGTCGACAGTCCATTATGCGCAAATAAATCGAAGTATGTCAATGTAAAGGCGTCGAGGACCCCGGCGGCCTGCCTGGTTCCGCAGCTGAGCCGGTCGCACAACAGGCGCGACGTAGCCGCACAGCGGCGGCGGGCTCGCGAGGTGATGACGACTCAGAGCGCCAGAGAGCGGCCTGCCGCGTTTGTCGGGCACTGTTGCCCACGTCGTCTCCGTCCTGTGCGGGCCGGCAGCGGGGTTGCGCGGAACGCCGCCGTGCAACGGCGCCCGGTGACGAGGTCCTCCGCCGAGGGGCACTTGACAGTGACCTAGATCGCAGCATCCGCTCGGCTCGCAGCGATGAGTCGGCCCGGCTCGGGGAGTCTCAATATCGTCAGCGCCATGGTCACCAGCGAAGGAGATCCCCATGAGCCAGCTTCTCAAGGTGCAGAACTTCAGCGTCTCGCTAGACGGATTCGGAGCCGGTGAAGGCCAGAGTCTCGAGCGGCCGTTCGGCCACGCCGACCCCGGGGCCATGATCTCGTGGGCCGGCGCCACGGCGAGCTGGCCCAACCGCACCGATCCCGGCGGGAGCCGCGGCCTCGACGACTACTTCACGCGCGACTTCGCCAACAATATCGGCGCGGAGATCATGGGCCGCAACAAGTTCGGGCCTCAGCGCGGCCCCTGGAAGGACCACAGCTGGCAGGGATGGTGGGGCGAGGAGCCGCCGTTCCACACGCCGGTATTCGTCATGACCCACCACCCGCGTCCATCGTTCACCCTCTCGGACACCACATTCCACTTCACCGACGGCGACCCGGCCTCGGTCCTCGAACGCGCGCGGGAGGCGGCGCAGGGCAAGGACGTCCGGCTCGGCGGCGGGGCCACCGTGATCCGGGAGTTCTTGGACGCTGACCTGGTCGACACCATGCACGTGGCGGTCTCGCAGATCGAACTCGGCTCCGGAAAGCGCCTCTGGGAGTCTCCGCACGAGCTGCTCGACCGGTTCCACCTCGAGATCGTGCCCAGCCCGAGCGGCGTGACGCACCACTTGTTCTGGCGGAAGTGACCCCGAATCGATCCGAGCGGCGGCCTCCTCGGTCAGGAGAGCACCACCACTTCGACCCGTAGGGGCGGACCCCGTCGCCGAGGAGTGCAGGCGCGATGTGGAGATCGGGGTCAAGCGCCGTTCAAGTCCAGTGCAGCCGTTCTCGCAGCAGGGCCTGCTCGGCCGGGTCGGCGGTGAGGCCCAGTGCACACTCTCCGGCAAGGCATCTGGCGTCGATGCTGAGCAGGACGGCCACGCTGCGCCCGGCCCCTTCGCCTGCGTGGCCGGACCCCGGCGTGGGGTCAGGTGCATGTCACCCCATCCTAATGAGCAGCCGGGAAAGCGCCGCACGCGAGCGTGACGGTCGCTGAGGTACCGCTGCCGAGGGACGCGGTACTGGTGGCGATCATTCGCGGACTGAGCGTCATCGCTCCCACTCTCGGGCCCGACGGGTATTTACATTGTGCCCATATGTCAGCTATATTTATGGCTGTCAATGTTTCCGTTCCTGGGAGCGCTACCATGCTCAGATCGAGAAAAAACCGCGTCCGAAGCCTCATCCTCGCGTTCGCGGCGGTGGCCATGGCCGGCGCTTCGGCGCTGTTCTTCACCGCCCAGACGGCTTCCGCGCACGGCACGGCGACCTCGCCGGCCGCGCGGCAGTACAGCTGCTGGGAACGCTGGGGCGACGACCACGTGAACCCGGACATGGCCACCGAGGACCCCATGTGCTACCAGGCCTTCCAGGCCAACCCCAACACCATGTGGAGCTGGATGAGCCTGCTCCGCGAGGGCATGCAGGGGCAGCACGAACAACGCATCCCTGACAACCAGCTCTGCTCCGGCGGGAAGTCCGACTACGCTTCGCTCGACGAGCCGGGGAACTGGCACACCACCTCGCTCAGCAACAACTTCACGCTCCACTACGACGACCAGGCGACGCACGGCGCGGACTACTACTGGGTGTACGTGACCCGGCAGGGATACGACGCCACCACCGACGCGCTCGACTGGGGCGACCTCGAGCGCGTCGTCGAGACCGGCGTCTACCAGCCGGGCGAGGCGGTCGACATCCCGGTGAGCGCGCCCGGCCGGACGGGACACCACGTGGTCTACGTGATCTGGCAGGCCAGCCACCTCGACCAGACCTTCTACTCCTGCTCGGACGTGTGGTTCGGCGGCGGCTCCCCGCCTCCGCCCGAGCCCACCGACCCCCCGGACCCGACCGACCCGCCTGAGCCCACCGACCCGCCGGCCGACGGCGAGTGCACCGCCACCTACACCGTCGCCAACGACTGGGGTTCGGGCTTCACCGCCAACGTCGAGGTCGCCAGCACCGGCGGCTCCGGAACGTGGGAGGTGAGCTGGACGTGGCCGGGCGACCAGCAGGTCACCAACAGCTGGTCGGCCACACTGAACCAGTCCGGGTCCTCGGTCACGGCGACCGGCGCGTCCCACAACAACACGCTGTCCTCCGGACAGTCCACCTCGTTCGGGTTGAACGCCACTTACGGCAGCTCGAACACCGCTCCGGACCTGACCTGCACCATCGGCTGACAGGCGAGCGGATATCAGGCGGTCTCGGCCCCAGCGGCCGAGACCGCCTTCATCTTGCGCCGCGTCGGGCCCCGGTCGGTGGCGATCTGGTACAGCCAGGGACGGACCGAGCCGCGGTCCTCGAACCGGCCCAGTCCTCGCCACGCGCACCATCACTTCCTGGACCACGTCGCCGGCATCATCGACGGACCCGAGCATGCGATAGCAGTACGCTTGCAGCCAACGCGAAAGGCTCCGGTCAGGACCCCCACTCGGCTTCGGTGCCCGGCCACGCCTGGAGGTGTCTGCGACCGCAACCGCCTGGCGGGGTGTGGCCCCCATCCGGTAAGTTCCGTGAGCATGGACTGCGACGCGCATAGACCCGGCCCGCTGTCACCATTCCCGGGAGGGACCCTGCGGTGATAGCGGCTTGGCTGCTGGTCGCGTTGACCATAGTCCTCATCTCATTGAACGCCCTGTTCGTCGCCGCCGAGTTCGCGCTCGTCACCGTCGACCGCCCCACCATCGCCCGCGCCGCCGAAACCGGCGACCGGCGCGCCGCCTCGGTCCGCAAGGCCCTGGGCTCGCTCTCGACACAACTGTCCGGCGCGCAGCTGGGCATCACCATCACCAGCCTGGTCGTCGGCTTCATCGCCGAACCCTCGATCGCGACACTCTTGGCCGTCCCGATCGAGGCCGCCGGGCTCCCCGAGGCGAGCAGCCTCGGCATCGCCCTGACCGCGGCGTTCATCATCGCCACCGTGGCGCAGATGGTCTTCGGCGAACTCATCCCCAAGAACTGGGCCATCTCCGAACCGGTTCGCATCTCCCGAGCCGTAGCCGGGGCGCAGCGGGTCTTCACCACCGCGACCCGCCCGCTCATCGTCGTGCTCAACGGCGCCTCCAACGCCATGGTCCGCGCCCTCGGCATCGAACCGCGCGAGGAACTGGCCTCGGCCCGCTCGGCACCCGAGCTGGCCGCGCTCGCGACCCGTTCGGCGGCCGAAGGCCTGCTCGACCAAGGGGCGGCGATGCGGCTGACCCAAGCCGCCGAGTTCGACCAGCTCACCGCCGCCGACGTGATGACCCCCAGGCCCCGCGTTCGTTTCGTCGACGCCGACGCCACCGCCGCCGAGATCCTCGCATTGACCGCGCGCACCGGCCACGCCCGATTCCCCGTCCAAGGCGCGTCGGTCGACCAGATCGTCGGCGCCGTCCACTTCAAGGCCGCCCTCGGCGTCCCCGAAGACCGCCGCGGCGCGGTGCGGGCCACAGCGGTCATGACCGCGATCAGCGCGGTGCCGGCGACGATGACACTCGACGACGTGCTCCCCGAGCTGCGCGGCGGCCTCCAACTGGCCGTCGTGGTCGATGAGTACGGCGGCACCGACGGCATCGTCACCCTCGAAGACCTCGCCGAAGAGGTGCTCGGCGAGATCGACGACGAGCAGGACCGGCCCGCGGGCCGTCCACGCCGCCTCAGCGACGGTTCCTGGTCGCTGCCAGGCCTGATCCGCCCCGACGAGATCGGCGACGTCACCGGCATCGGCCTCCCCGAGGCCGAACACACCGACACCATCGGCGGCATGATCACCGAGGAACTCGGCCGCTTCGCCCAAGTCGGCGACGCGATCGACCTCGACGCGACCGACACCGGCCGTCTCGACGAGGATGGCCTGCCCACCCCGGTGCGAGCCAGGCTGGCCGTCACCGCGATCGACGGGCACCGCGTCGCGCGTGTCCGGCTCACCGCCGCACCCGCATCCGACGACGCGGCGACCGCTGAAGGGAACCGGCGGTAATGGACTGGACCGGACTGGCCATCGGCGTCGCGCTCCTGCTCGGCAACGCCTTCTTCGTCGGTGCCGAATTCGCCCTCATCGCGGCCCGGCGCACCCAGATCGAGCCGCGCGCCGCCGCCGGCGGGCGAGCCGCCCGCATCACCCTCCGCGCCCTGGAGCGGGTGTCGCTGATGATGGCCGGCGCCCAGCTCGGCATCACCATGTGCTCACTGGGTCTCGGCGCGGTCGCCGAGCCCGCGATCGCCCACGCCATCGAAGGACCCCTCGGCGCCCTCGGCGTCCCCGGCGGCCTGCTGCATCCGATCGCGCTGGCCATCGCGCTGACGATCGTGCTGTCCTTCCACATGACCGTCGGCGAGATGGTGCCCAAGAACATCGCGATCGCCTCACCCGAGCGCGCGGCGCTGATCCTCGGCCCGCCCCTGTACATCATCGTCGCGGTGCTGAGGCCGCTGCTGGTGATCATCAACTGGATCGCCAACCACACGCTGCGGCTGCTGGACGTCGAACCGAAGGACGAGGTCGCCTCCGCGTTCACCGCCGACGAGGTCGCCGGATTCATCGCCGAGTCCAAACAAGAGGGACTGCTCGACGCCGAGGCTCACGCTCTCATCAGCGGGGCCTTGTCGATCGGTGAGGACACCGTCGAATCGATCATGGTGCCGGGACCCGACCTCGTCACCGCCGCGACCGACGCGACCATCGGGGAACTGCAGCGACAGTGTGTGGAGACCGGGCATTCGCGTTTCCCCGTCACCGAAGCGGGCGAGATCGTCGGCTACGTCCACATCAAAGACCTGCTCGACCACCCCGGCGACCGGCTGCTCCCCAGCCACGAGATCCGGCCGCTGGTCAGCATCGCCCACACCACGCCGCTCGACCGGGCGCTGGCCGCCATGCAAGCCGACACCACCCACGTCGCGCTGGTCACCGGCGAGAGCGGCCGGGTGCTGGGCGCGGCCATGCTCGGCGACGTCGTCACCCGCCTCACCGGCGAGCGGACCAAGCTGTGACCGGCCAGGCCGGCCTCACGTCACCAGGAGCCGCTCTGCGATAGACCGCGGCGACCACGAGCCCGTCGCAACCCAGGCGCAGCCAGCCTCGGCGCTGGCGCGCCAACAGACCGCCGAGCAACCGTCTTGGGAAGCGCGTGGACCGCGCCCATCAGCACCCCGCCGACGGACCCGGCATCGAAGCCGTCTCGAACACTCCGGTAACCGGCCGGGCACCGAAGGGCAGCCCCCTCCACATCGCCGGGACTGAGCGACGTAGCCGCCGAGAGCAGCGGTTCCCCAAGACGGTGCGAGTACTGATCCATCCTGGATCACGCGTCAGCGCGCGGTCGCTGCCAGGGCCATCGTCCTTCGAGCTCGGCTTCGAGCGAGAAACTCAAGAAGGTGCGTATCGCGACGATGATCGCGAGTACGCCCACGCTGGTGAAAGTCGGGGAAACCGCGACGGTGCGAATGATGTCCCCAGCCACTAGAAACTCCAGACCCAACAGAATCGCCCTGCCGAGGCCTCGCCGATAACGTCGATAACCCGCCTGGAGGTCGCCTCGCCCCGCCACGTCGCGAGCGAAACGGACGGACAAGGCCAGCATTCCGACCACGATGACCGCCACACCCGCGCCCTCGATCGCCATGCCCGTCGTCTCCACTACAGCCTCGAAGTCCACGCCACCCTCCCCGTCGGTATGGATGTGCGCGGGTTTCCCCGCCGGAGTCCGCTCACACCCGGCCGAGCTCGCTCTCCGCGATTCGGCCCATCGGCGAGGGCGCGAACGAGCCGACACGCACCCGTGGCGACGGCGCCGCCGGCATGCACCCGAGCGCACTCTTCGGGCACGCCGCGGTCTACGCGGCCAGCCTCGCCAGGGCCGCCCGACCCCAGGCTGCCCCGCTCGACAGAGCCCGCGGACCGGTGGTGCTGCGCCTCGCCGGCGTCACCAAGCCGCCCCGACCTCATCCTTCTCGACGAGCCCTACCAGGGCTTCGATCAGGACTCCTGTCTGGACCTGTGGGCGCAGGTCTACGCCTGGCGCGACGCCGGCGCGGGCGTGCTCGTCGTGACCCACCTGCTCTCGAGGCGCAAATCGGTACAGCAGCGGGATGGAAGACGCTCCCGAGGCGGCGTCCCATGGCCGTGCGGCCGGGACCGAACGTGTCGGCCCCGGCCTCTGAGCAAGGCGGCCCCCGGTCAGCGCAGGCCGTAGGAGCGGATCGTGGTGTGGACGACCTCCGTGCCCGCGTCGTCGGTCGCGGTCATGCGGGTCGAGACGTACTCGGCGGCCTCGGGATGTTCGAGGACGGCGGTGGCGCCGCTTCCGTCGCGCTCGATGTCGACCGAACTCCAGCTCCGCCCGTCGTCATAGGAGACCTCGAAGGTGATCGCCTGCGCCCGCACCGCTTCACCGGCGTGGTCGACCAGCGTGAGCCGCACCTCCTGTTCGCAGTCCTCAGCCCAGCCGCCGTCGACGCCGTCGGCGGTGAGACGTACGGCCGGGAGGCTCAGCGAGCGGTACTGGCCGGGTTCGAGCGAGGCGGGGTCGAGGTCGAACGCCCACTCGATGGCCGATTCGGTGGCGAACGGCCCTGTCGTGGGCTCGCGGGTCCCCTCGACGGCCAGCGTGTAGCGGCCGGCGGCCGGTTCCGCGAGCTCGAAGCCGAAGCCGCCGTACGGGTCGAAGTCGTCGAACCGGCCGACCTTCTCGTCGTCGAGGACCAGGACCGCATCCCCGGTGTATCCGATCAGGTCCACGCGTTCGTCGTTGGCGCCGGTCCCCAAGGAGACGAAGGTGTCGAAGCGGGCGAACCCGTCGGTGTTGGACAGCACGGCCTCGGTCGGCCCGGCCGTCACGGGGCCGTGCGGGAAGGTCCGCTCACTCGCTCCGGGTTCGAAGAAGTGCTCGTCGAATTCGTGGAAGCCGTCGAGCAGTCGGCGCCCTTCCGGGTCGTACCGCCCGCCTTCGATGAGGCTGTACCAGCTGATCTCGGGATCGGCGGTGTAGAGGTTCAGGCGCTCGGAGGGGAAGGGCGTGGCGATCATCTGGCACAGGCCCATGCCGATCCGTTCGGCGGCGAGGTCGCCGTTGTCGCAGGTGTAGCCGTCGACGGCTGCGCCGAAGCCGGTGTATCGGGTCGTGACCGCCGCGAGTTCGTCGTCGGTGACCCTGAAAGCGGTGTCGTCGGGGTAGCCGCCGGTCTGGGCGAAGGCGAGGTTGTACTGGTAGGGCTCGGCCGAGCCTTCAGGACCGGCGAGCGTCGGCTGGTACTGGAAGCCGAAGTCGTACCCGGGCATGTCCGGTTCGGGCATGAGGAAGAGGTCGATGCCTGGCCCGTTGAAGTCACCGGCGCCGATGCCCGAGCCGTCGGGGGCGCTGGCCATGACGGCCGCGCCGTAGCTGACCAGTTCAGCGTCGGACCGTTCGACCTCGACGGAGATCGGTCGGGCCTGGCCACTGTCGAGCAGGAGGTCGACGTTCTCGTCCTCGATGACGACGTGGCTGAGCCCGTAGGCGGTCTCGCCGCGGTCGGTGGCGGTGGGGTCGTTCCAGACCACGTGCGTGAGGGTGTACTCGCCCGGCTCGAGGGCGACGGTGGCGGAGCCGTCCGCGCCGAATTCCATGGTGCCCCTGTTGCCGTGGTCGTCGGCGTCGTACCAGTTGACCCAGTTGCCCTCCGGGACGGCGCCGGAGCGGTCCCGGATCGTGACGCTGAGCGTCGGTGCGGCGGCATCGGTGTGGCCGGACGTCGGCGGGAGGCCGGCGTAGCGCTCCAGCTCGGAGGCGCTGAGGTCGGCGGCATGGGCGTGGTCGTCGGCGATGAGCCGGGAGACGTTGTAGCGGCGAGCGTCTTCGGCTCCCGAACGCAGCTCGTCGACTCGGTCGCGGGGGAGGATGAGGGTGTCGCCGCCGTTCGCCGCCGGGACGGTGAGGAAGCCGACGTCGTCGCGGCCCTCACCGGGCTCGAGCCCGAAGGTGCCGTCCGGCAGCTCCCACACCCGGTCGCCGGTCGGGAGGACGACGGTGTCCGCCTGCTCCCGCGACGCGTCGAGTGCGCCCGGTCGGTCCTCGTCGCTCTGCGCGTTGGCGGTCACTCCACTGGTGACGATAGTGCTGCCGAACGCCACCGCCACCGCGATCGCGCCCACGGCTCTTCGTCGCTGCATCATGGCTCCTTCTGGCTCGAATCCGGACGGATCGGACGATCCTTCCGCACTCCAGGCGCGGCGCGATATCGGAATGGTTGCATACCGGGTCTCTACGTGGCTCAGCGCCGGGGTCCCCGCTGCCCAGGCGCCGAGTGGGACGGGCACAGCGTGGCCGTCCTTCTCCGGATCTACGCCACGTGAATGCTCGGACAGGACGAAGCCAGCACGGCGGCGCATCGATGAAGCGCTGAAGGGAGGCTGAAAAGGAGGCGCAGATCAGTAGCGAGGGGCTTGGCACTGCTCCAGCGGCGCCCGCCATGCGACTGCCGCTTATGACTTCTGGTGCGAGTGAACGGCTGAGCGGGATTCCGAACGTCGGACCTTGAGCAGCAGAGCCGGGTCGCGGTCCACCGGTTCGTCCTCGACCGCTTCGTCGCCTCCGACGAGCGTGGTGAGGCGTCGGCGGTGTTCAGTCAGCTGCGCCAGCTGCGAGTCGATGCGATCCAACTCCTCCATCAGCAGCGGGTCCAGGCAGGGCTCGACGTCGCCGGTGCCGCCGCAGACGCAGGCCAGGATCTGGGCGATCACAGCGGTCGAGAGACCTGCGCTGAGCAGCCGCCTGATACGCGCCACCCGCTCGAAGTCGGCTTCGATGTAGAGACGCTGGCCCGTCGCCGACCGCTCGGGAGACAGCAGACCCTGCTCCTCGTAATACCGGAGCAGCCGGGGGCTCACACCAGTCACCACCGCGACATCTCCCACACGGAATGTGGTGCTGCTCATAGACACTTGCCCCTCTCATGCATGTCAGCATCCAGCATAGAACCCATGACAGCGACGAACCATCTCATCGGCGGCGCCCTTTCCGTACGCCGGATCGGACTCGGCACCATGCGTTTCACCGACACTCCCGGCGTTCGCCACAGCGGCACCGCGCCGGTCTGGGAACCCCCTACCGATCGGCAGACGCTCGTCCGACTGATCCGCACCGCGGTGGACCTGGGAGTCAACCTCTTCGACACCGCCGACGCCTACGGGCTCGGTGAAGGAGAACGACTGCTGGCGGAGGCGCTGTCAGAAGCGCCGGATGACGTCGCGGTCGCGACGAAGGTCGGCGTAGTCCGCCCCGGCCCGGGCGGTTGGGTGCCGCTGGGG
This sequence comes from Glycomyces tarimensis, assembly GCF_054776215.1. NCBI lineage: Bacteria > Bacillati > Actinomycetota > Actinomycetes > Glycomycetales > Glycomycetaceae > Glycomyces > Glycomyces tarimensis. The sequence continues at coordinate 203,944 of NZ_BAAHCB010000005.1, read as the reverse complement.
CATCCGGACTATCTCCGCCAGCAGATCGAACTGAGCCGGCGCCGACTCCAGCGGGAGACCCTCGAACTGGTCTACCTTCACCGCATTGACGACGCCTTCCCGATCGCCGACCAGGTCGGAGCGCTCGCCGAGAGCGTCGCCGCAGGCAAGATCCGCCACATCGGACTCTCCGAGGCCAATGTCGAGCAACTGGCCGAGGCCGTCGAAGTAGCGCCGATCGCGGCCGTCCAAAATCTCTACAACCTTGCCGAACGCGGACACCAGGACGTCCTCGACAAGACCGAGGAGCTCGGGATAGCATTCGTGCCCTTCTTCCCACTGTCGTTCGACACCGGAGCCTTCCCCGGGCTGGCCGAGGTCGCGAAGGACCACGACGCCACGGTCCAACAGATCGCGCTGGCCTGGCTCCTGCACCGAGGACCCAATGTGGTCCCCATTCCCGGGACCACCTCGGTCGCCCACCTCAAAAAGAACCTGGACGCGCTCAATCTTGCCCTCACTGAAGCGGAACTTGCGCAGATCGGGCGTCAGTAGCCTCGCGGGCGCACATTCGCCTTGGGAGCGCCCGGGCAGGCCACGCAGATGATGCATGCGGCTACCGGCAAGGTCATCCATGTGGTAACGAAGGGGCGAGGCTCGATGGTGAGGAGATCCGGCTCGCTGGTTGGTTCGTCAGTGAGGTCGTGTTGAACGATGGCAGCGTGCGCCGCCGGATGGGCCGTACCCGCCATTGCTCACCGGTTGCTCGAGATCTTTGGAACGCTGTGGACTGCAAGGGAAAATCGAGCAGGGATGCACCGTGTACGCCGAATCCGATGCGAGCCTGCTCGGGCCTGCCACGGTGGTCCGGGAGTTCCACGACCGCACCGCAGAGCCGTCCGGCCCCAGAGTCGCCGTTGCCTGCCTGGCCTGGCGATATCCGGAACCGGTCGGGGCACTGTCCAGACCGCGAAAAGGTCAGGTCGCCCGAGGCGGTGCGTTCCCGCCTCGCAGAATTGGCTGAACGCTGCACCTCCGAGGTGTGGTCGCTCAATCCGGACGGTGGCCAGACTGAAGAGGCCATCGCTGCCGCCAGGCCACTGACCAAGAAAACCATCGAAAGCGGCGTCGAAATGCGCAGCGTCTACCTGGAGGGCGCCTGCAACGACGAACCGACCCGCAGAACTCTCAAGTGGGTCTCGGAGCAGGGAGCGCATGTGAGAGCGAACGGTGAATCTCCGTGAGCCGTTCCGGCCCTTCGCCCGAACGGCACGATAGAGCACCACACCGACCGATGGGAGTCGATGCGCCGGCCCTTCACCGCCGAAACCGACGTCCGGCTCGGCGGGGCCGGCACTGATCGCCTGATAGAACCATAACTTCACCAGTGCGTGCTTCATCTGCTATGCCGACTTCGCCGAGGCGTGCTTCGGCGGCGTCGCCGACTTCTTCCACACACTCTCCGAGGGGAGGGCCGACTTCAGACTTGCCTTTTCAAAGACCGAGCGTGGTTCGGCGAGCTCCGGTTCGGGTCACTCGCGGCCTCAGCCGAAATCGCGTTCACATGCGGCCCCGATATGGAGGAAGCCATCGTCCACAAGATCGAATTCGATCGCGTAGTCCTCCCAGCGGGCGTAGGACTCGCACGGAGGCGAGGGCGGGCGGGGCGCTGGTCAGGGGAGGAGCCACCGCCCACGGCTTCACGTTGTGACGAGTTCGGTGCTTGAGCTGGATGCCCCCGGCATCACGAAGGATGTTCGGTGCGGCACGATACGGGTTCCGAACCGGCCTGGTCCTCCGCGCGACACTCAAGTGGGTCGACAACGGACGTATAGCGGACGGGTCTCGTCCTGGATGAAAAAAGAACCCCACTGGTTCTGCGTTGATGCAGGTCAGCAGGGCTCCGATCTGGTGGCCAGGGCCGGGGTCGAACCGGCGACCTTCCGCTTTTCAGGCGGACGCTCGTACCAACTGAGCTACCTGGCCATGCGTGAATGCTCTGAACACTTTACAGCACCGGTGCGTCCTGGTGCGACACGGTATTGGGGTGGGAGTGATCTGCACCGTGATAGCGGTTCCCAACCGGCGGTGACGGCTGTCCCATACCCCGGGTACCGTACAGGGCAAGCCATCTCCGAGGAGGATTCCGTGACCCGACTCGCTGCCACGCCCCCGATGGGCTGGAACTCTTGGGACGTGTTCGGCACCTCGGTCACCGAGGCCGAGACGCGCGCCAACGCCGAGTTCCTCGCCGAGCGCATGGCCGAGCACGGCTGGGAGTACGTCGTCGTCGACATCCAGTGGTACGAGCCCGCGGCCCGCCCCGGGGGCTACAACTCCGGCGCCAAGCTCTGCCTCGACGAGTACGGCCTGCCCCAGCCGGCTCCGAACCGCTTCCCTTCTGCCGCGAACGGCGCGGGCTTCAAGCCTCTGGCCGACTTCGTCCACTCGCTGGGCCTGAAGTTCGGCCTCCACATCCTGCGCGGCGTCCCCCGCCAGGCCGTCGCCGCGGACACGCCGATCAAGGGCTCCGAGTACTCGGCCTCGCAGATCCCCGACCGCGAGCGCGTCTCCTCCTGGATCGACGACAACTGGGGCATCGACCATGCGCACCCGGGCGGCCAGGCCTACTACGACTCGCTCGTCCGCCGCTTCGCCGACTGGGGCGTCGACTACATCAAGGCCGACGACATGATCGCCCCCTACCACGAGGACGAGGTCGAGGCGTTCTGGAAAGCCGTGCAGAAGGTCGACCGCGACATCGTCCTGAGCCTGTCGCCGGGCATGAACCTGTCGGTGTCGCACGCCGAGCACCTCAAGGCGCACTCGCACCTGTGGCGCATCTCGGCGGACCTGTGGGACCGCTGGCGCGACATCGACGCCCAGTTCGACCTGCTGCGCGACTGGGCCGCGCACTCCGGGCCGGGCCACTGGGCCGACGCCGACATGCTGCCTCTGGGGCGCATGGGCCTCCGTGCCGAAGTCGGCGAGCCGCGCGAGTCGCTTCTGACGCCCGACGAGCAGCGCACGATGGTGACGCTGTGGTGCGTGGCCCGCTCCCCGCTCATGGTCGGCGCCGACCTGCCGAACTCGAGCCCCGAGACGATCGAGCTGCTCACCAACGACGAGGTCCTCGCCGCGCAGCGCAGCGAGTCCCCCGCCAGGGAGGTGTGGCGCGACGGCAAGCATGTGGCGTGGGCGTCGGAGGACGGCTCGCACGTGGCGGTGTTCAACCGCGGCGCCGAGCCGGCCGAACTCACGCTGCCGTGGGAGCACTTGGGAGTCGAGCGCCCGCGCTCGCTCTGGGACTGCTGGGCGCACGCCGACGTCGAGTCCGGTCCCGAGCTCCGCGTCAAGCTGCCCGCCCACGGTTCGGCCCTCTACCGCCTGGCCTGAACGCGACCGAGGGCCGTCCTCCGGCGAGCCGTTCGGCGGCTCGCGTCGAAGGAAGGCCCTCGCGTCCCGAACGATCGCGGCGCCGGGTCTAGCCTCGCGCGTCGTTCCTGACGTTCTCGGAGGCGCGCTGCGATTCGCTCTTCACGCGCTCGCCCGAGCTCTGCGCCTCCTGCTTGACGTCATCGGCCCGGTCCCGAGCCTCCTCCTGCAGGTGCCGCGCCGATTCCTTGGCGCTGTCGCCGACGTTCTCCCCGATCGACTGCCCGGCCTCCTTGGCCTCGGCCTTGGCTCGTTCGGCGACGGGCCGGCCCCGCTCGGAGAGCTGCTGCGCGGCCTCGCGGGAGGTCCGGTCGCCGGGCAGCAGCGACGCGACGAGCGCCCCCGCCCCGAACGCGATGAGTCCCGCGGCGAGCGGGTTGCCCTTGATCTGCTCGCCCATCTGCTCCGAGTCGACGTCGACCGAGCCCATCACCTTCTCCCTGGCGCTGTTGACCCGTCGCTGCACGCGCTCCTTGCCGCGCTTGGCGATGCTGCCGGGCCGCACCCGGTCGCCGACCTCGTCGAGGGTCTCGCCGAGGTCCTCCCTCGTGCGTTCGATCTCGTGCCTAATCTCGTCTGCTCGCGCGCCCATGTCGCATCCTCCTTCAACGTCTCCACGGTCTGCCGGGGCATCGGCGAAATCTTGCGGAACTGCTTGCGGCCATTGATGAACAAGACGGTCGCTACGATGGCGTAGACCACGGCGACGATGAGGAACGCCCACCCGGCGGGCATCACCTCGGCGAGCCCCCACGCGATCGCGAACGACGCCAGGAGCAGTGCGAGGTAGCCGATGACGGACGCCGCACCGAGCTTGGCACCGGCCTTCGACGCCTTCGTCGCCTCCTCGCGCAACTCCGCCTTGGCCAGTTCGACCTCCTTGCGCAGCAGGTCGCTGACGTCGCGGGCGGCCTCGCTCACCAGCTGACCGATCGACTGCTCGTCACGCGGGTCGTCTCCGCCGGTCGCGGTGGCCTGGCCCGCGGCGGGCCGCTGTGTCTGGTCGGTCATCGCAAGGTCCCTTCCGATCCGGTCGGCACGTCCTCGCCGGGCGGGCCCAGCTCGGTGCGCGGATCCGTGCCGCCGACCTGCTCGGTGCGGTCCTGCTGCTGGCGCGCTTCGGTGCCGCCGCGCAGGAGCCGGCCGGCCGCGAAGCCCGCGATGGCGGCCACGCCCAGGAACGCGGCGGGGCGCTTGCGCGCGAAGCGCTTGGTGTCCTCCACCAGGCCTTCGAAGCCGCGCTGCTGCATCTTGCCGGCCGCGCTCTGGATCTCCTCTGCCGCCGAGTGCGCGTAGTCGGCCAGCGGTCCGGCTTCCTGCGGGCGGCCCTCGGCCAGCGCCGCGACCTGCTCGCCGAGCCGACGCAGCGAGTCGCCGGCCTTCGAGGCCTGTTCGGAGGCCTGCTCGCGCAGTTGCGATCGCGCGTCCTCGGCGACGTGCCGGGCCTCGGCCTTTGCCTGGCCGGCCAGCTGCCGTCCCTGTTCGCGTGCGGCGCCGGCGACACCCTTGGCCTCGTCGGCGGCCGTGTGGGCCACCTCGGAGCCCTCCCGTCGCGCCGTATCGGTCGCGCTCTCGGAGGTGTCCGCGTTGTCGCGTGTGTCCACGGATCTCATGCTCGCCTTCCCTTCCCGTCATAGCGACGATTTCGTCGATGCATGGTGCGGGACCGGAGCTGGCATACCCGGAAGGCGAAGGTCCATTCACATTCGCCTGTGCCATGTAAAGCCGCTCGGGCGCCTCCGGCGGGCCAGCAAGAGGCGCCCGATCGTCGGTTCTGGGCTATCGACCTGCGCTTTCGGGGGTGTCGACCCACTGGACGAGCTGGATGACGACGCCGTTCGGATCGGTGACCTGGAAGTAGCGCTCGCCCCATTCCTCGGTCTCGATCGGCGTGGTGATCGCCACACCTTCGGCTCGGAGGCGTTCGTATTCGGTGTCGATGTCGTCGACGACGAAGACGAGGAGCAGGCCGTCGGCGCGGCCGGCGACGCTCGCGGGCTTGAACGTGGGCAGCCCCGTGCGCAGGTAGATGACGTTGCAGCCCGCGTCGGGGCGCGAGAGGGAGACGAAGCCGTCGGCGGCCATGTCCTGGGTGAAGCCGTAGTGGCGCCCCAGGAATTCGGCGGATGCGGCCGGGTCGGGGACGTTGAGCGAGACGGCTGAGGAGGTGATCTGCATGCGGAGCTCCTTCGATTTTTATCGTACACAGTACATTATACGTAGTACGGTGTACGGCGTACAACTGCTTCGGTTAGGATCGCCCCGTGACTTCCGCGATAGCCGACGCCGCCGAACCGAGCCTCCTCGACCTGCTCTGGAGGCAGGCCCCCGCCGCGCCCCGGCGCGGGCCCCGCAAGGGGCTCACCGTCGACGCGGTCGTCGACGCCGCGATCGCCGTCGCCGACGCCGAAGGGCTCGAGGCGGTCACCATGCGCCGCGTCGCCCAGTCTCTCGGCGTCGCCCCCATGACGCTCTACACCTATGTGCCCGGCAAGGCCGAACTCATCGTCCTCATGCTCGATGCCCTCTTCGCCGCCATCGACCGCATGGAACCGGCCGGCCCCACCTGGCGCGAACGCCTCGCCGCCGTCGCCCGCGACAACTACGAGATGTACCGCGCCCATCCCTGGGCCGCGGCCGCCTCCCCGAGCCGCCCGCCGCTCGGCCCCGGCCAATGCGCCAAATACGAGTACGAACTGCGGGCCCTCGAGGACACCGGCCTGAGCGACGTCCGCATGGACGACGCGCTCGCCTTCGTGCTCGGCTTCGTCCGCACCGCCGCCGCCGACGCCGCCCAGTCCGACTCCGAACGCCTGGCCAGCGGAATGAACGAACAGGAGTGGTGGGAGGCCAACGCGCCCCTGCTCGCCAAGGTCCTCGACACCGAGCGGTTCCCGACCGCCGTGCGCGTCGGCCGGGCCGCCGGGGAAGCCTACGACGCGGCCTACGATCCCGAGCACGCCTTCGACTTCGGGCTCGAGCGGGCCCTCGACGGGCTCGCCTCCCTCATCGGACGCTGAGACTCACAGCCGCAGCGGCGGGTGCAGCCGGTCGGCGTTCCACCCGCGGCGCAACGCCACCACGGCGCTCGATGCCGCCAACGTCGCCACCAGGTAGGCGCCGAGGACGACGACCGCGCGCACCAGATGCGAGGCCTCGCCGCCGCTGACGGTCACCCGCAGCGCGTCGACGACGTACGTCATCGGCAGCCACGGATGCAGGGCCTGGAAGAACGCCGGCGTCGTCTCCACCGGGTACAGACCGCCCGCGCTCGTCAACTGGAGCATGAGCAGGACGAGGAGGAGCAGGCTTCCGGCGGCCCCCGCGGCGAGCCTGAACAGGTGCGCCATCGCCGAGAACACCGCGACCGTCAGCACGCACAGACCGATGGTCGCCATGACGTTCCGCGGGTTCAGTCCCAGGCCGACGTCGACGGCCACGTACAGCACCAGCGCGCCGGCCGAGCCCAGGAGCGCCCCGGGCATCCAGCCGCCGATCGCGATGAGCGGCGAGCGCAGCGGCCCGGCGAGGGCTCGGGGGTTCGCCGGACGCAGCAGCAGGTAGGCGACGAGGCCGAAGACCCACAGTGCGGTCGCGATGACGATCGGCGCCAGGCCCCGGCCGTAGGTGCCGGCCGCGTTGCGGACCTCCTCGTCGATCGAGACCGGGTTGCCGTAGACCTCGGCGTCGCCGGGGTCTCCGGTCGGTTCCGCCGGCGGGATCTGCGCGACCGCGTGCGCGAGCTGTGAGGCGAGCGTGTCGGCGCCGCCGGCGAGATCGGCGAGCCCGTCGACGAGTTCGCCGGCGTTCGATTCGGCGTCGGCGGCGCCGGTGGCGACCTGCTCGGCGCCCTCGGCGACGTCGGCCGCGCCCGACTGGAGCGTCGCCAGCTCCTCCGAGGCGTCCTCCAGGGAGCCGGTGGAGGTGGCCTGGACGGCGGCGTTGGCGTTTTGGACGTCGGTGTTGCGCTCGTCGGCCCGGTCGAGGTGCTCCCTGAGGGCCGCGCAGGCGTCGGCGTCGCCGGCGCCGTTCCCGCACAGGGCGCTGTAGGCGTCGTCGAGGCCGGTGGCGGCGTCGTTGACGATGTTGGATGCGGCGGCGGAGCCGGCCTGGACCTGGTCCCAGTCGCCGGCGAGGCCGTCGACGACCGGCTGGGCGACGCCGACGACCCGGTCGACATCGCTGGAGACCCGGTCGGCGCCGTCGGCGACGTCGCTCGCCCCGGCGGCGAGGTCGGACAGTCCCGAGTGGAGGCCGTCGGCTCCGGACTCGGCGTCGCCGATGCCGTCGGCGAGGTCGTCGGCTCCGCTCTGGGCCTCGCGCAGGCCGTCGCCGAGCTCGGTGAGGTCGCCGAAGAGCGTCTTGGCGAAGGCGACGTGGACGGCGGTGTTGATCTGGTTCTGGAGTTCGCGTTCGGCGGTGGCGGCCATGACGCCGGCGACGTGGCCGTTGGCGTCGTCGAGCTCGAGTTCGACCGTCGCCTGGGCGGGTTCGGTGCCGGCGAGACCGGCGAGCTTCGCCGAGAAGTCCTCGGGGATGGTGACGACCATGTGGTAGTCGCCGTCGCCGAGCCCTCGGGCGGCGTCGTCGGCGTCGGTGAAGCGCCAGTCGAAGACCCGGTTCCGCTCGAGCTGCTCGACCAGCTGAGCGCCGCCGTCGACGTCGGTGGCCCGCCCGTCGCGCTCGACGGTCGCGCCGGCGTCCTCGTTGACGACCGCGACGGGCATCTCGTCGAGCGATCCGTACGGGTCCCAGGCGAACCACAGGTACAGGCCGCCGACGACCAGCGGCAGGAGGACCGCGGCCGCCAGAGCGGTGACGCGCAGCGGATGACCGCGGAAGCGGCGCAGTTCGGTGAGTGCGAGTCTGAACGGGCTCACAGCTGGACTCCGTTCGGGTCATGGCCGCCGCGGATGTCGACGACGGTGTCGGCGGCGGGCGGGTCGTGCCTGGCGCAGGCGGCGATGACGAGCTGGCCGGCGTCGGCGACGGTGCGGAGGGCCTCGAAGACGCGTTCGCCGCCGGCGTCGTTGAGGCGGTCGTCGGCGTCGTCGACGACGATCGCGGGCGTGCGCGTGGCGGCGGCGCAGGCGATCGCGAAGCGGGTCTGCTCGATGCGCGGGAGAAAGCCGTAGGTGTCGCCGGTGTCGACGTCGACGGCGAGGCGGTCGAGCCAGGCGTGGACGTTGTGACGGGTGGCGGCCTTCCCCGAGACGGCGACCGTCTCTTTGATGCAGTCGGCGACGGTGTGGTACTCGTCGAAGGCGATCGCGGGAGCGGCCTGGGCGACGGCGAAGCGGCGGCGGATCTCGCCGGGGCGGGTGTCGCCGTCGACGGTGAGGGTCCCCGACGCCAGCGCGAAGCGGCCGGTGAGCGCGAGCAGGAGCGAGGTGCGGCCGTCGCCGCCGTCGCCGGAGACGGCGACGAGCTGGCCGAGGTGTGCGGTGACGGAGACGCCGGTGAACACCGGGCCCTGGCGTCCGGCCGCCGAGATCGCCTCGGCGGTGAGGAAGGGCGGGCCGCTGCTCTCGGGGCGTTCGAAGACGAGAGTGCTGTCGGGCGAGGGTTCGTGCGGCGGCATGTACTCGGGCCACGGATATGACAGCGTCTCGCCCTCCGGCGGTTCGGGCGCGGGGTCCCGGTCGCCGGGGACGTAGACCGGCGGGTCCCTTTCGTCGGGCTTGTCGCTCATGCAGACCATCCTCACAGGCCGGTGCGCCGCACATGGACCGATTTCACGGTTTTTCGAACCGCCGGAGTACCGCTCGGAGGCGATGCGGGCGGTGCGCGCGCCGGCCGGTGGCGCACCGCGAAGGCCTTACAGTTGGTGTCATGTCAGAAGAGCAAGCTGTCCGGCCGCCGGTGGCGGCGCGCCGCGACCACCCGCGAACCCACCACGGCGACACCGTCAACGACGCCTACGCGTGGCTCAAGGATCCCGAAGACGCCGAGGTCCTCGACTACCTGCGCGCCGAGAACGCCCACACCGAGGCGCGGACCGCCCACCTGGAGGGGCTGCGCAAGACGATCTTCGGCGAGATCAAGGACCGCACCCAGGAGACCGACCTGTCGGTGCCGGTCCGCAACAAGGGCTGGTGGTACTACGGGCGCACCGAGGAGGGCAAGCAGTACGGCATCCAGTGCCGCCTCGCCGCCGAGAGCGACGTCCCGCCGAGCGTCCAGCCGGGCGTGCCGGTGGACGGCGAAGCGGTCCTGCTCGACGGCAACGAGCTCGCCGAGGGCCACGACTTCTTCGCGCTCGGCGTCAGCGACGTCTCCCCCGACGGGAAGCTGCTGGCCTTCGGCGTCAACTACTCCGGCGACGAGCGGTTCACGCTGCGGTTCAAGGACCTGCGCACCGGCGAGGTCTTCGCCGATGAGATCGAGGACGTCTTCTACGGCGGCGCCTGGTCGGCCGACGCCTCGGCGTTCTTCTACACGAAGGTCGACGACGCCTGGCGGCCCTACCAGGTGTGGCGGCACGTGCTCGGGCAGAGCGAGGACGTCCTGGTCTATCAAGAGGACGACGAGCGGTTCTGGACCGGGATCGGCCTGACGCGCTCCGAGCGGTACCTCATGATCGAGTCGGGCTCGAAGATCACCACCGAGATCCGCTATCTGGACGCCGCCGACCCGCTCGGCGAGTTCACCGTCTTCGGCGCCGGCCGCGAGCACGGCGTCGAAGTCCAGGTCGACCACCAGGGCGACCGGTTCCTGGTGCTCCACAACAAGGGCGCCGAGAACTTCACGCTCGGCTGGACGCCGGTCGACGACACGACGCGGTTCAACGAGATCCTCCCCCACGACCCGGCCGTCCGGCTCGAATCGGTCGACGCGTTCGCGGGCCACGCCGTGGTCTCGATGCGCCGCGCCGGGCTCTCGCAGATCGCGATCTTGGACGGCGAGGGCGCACTCACCGAGATCGCCTTCGACGAGCCGCTGTACGCGGTCGGCCTCGGCGAGAACCCGGACTACGGCTCCCGGCTGCTGCGCTTGGGCTACACCTCGATGGTGACCCCGGCGTCGGTGTACGACTACGACATCGACGCGGGCGAGCTGCACCTGCGCAAGCGCACCCCGGTGCTCGGCGGCTTCGACCCGGCCGACTACCGGCAGTACCGGGAGTGGGCCACCGCGGCCGACGGCACGAAGGTGCCGATCTCGATCGTCGCCCGCGCCGACGTGCGGGCCGACGGCACCGCGCCGTGCCTGCTGTACGGCTACGGCTCCTACGAGCACTCCATCGACCCGTACTTCTCGATCGCGCGCCTGAGCCTGCTCGACCGGGGCGTGGTCTTCGCGATCGCGCACGTCCGCGGTGGCGGCGAGATGGGCCGGCAGTGGTATGAGCAGGGCAAGCTCCTGCACAAGAAGCACACGTTCACCGACTTCGTCGACGCCGCCGGGCACATGGTCGACTCCGGCTGGGCGGCGCCGGACCGGATCGTCGCGCGCGGCGGCTCGGCCGGCGGCCTGCTCATGGGCGCGGTCGCGAACCTCGCGCCGGAGCGCTTCGCGGGGATTCTCGCGGACGTCCCGTTCGTGGACGCGCTCAACACGATCCTCGACCCGACGATGCCGCTGACGGTCATCGAGTGGGAGGAGTGGGGCAACCCGCTCGCCTCGAGCGAGGTGTACGAGTACATGAAGTCGTACTCGCCCTACGAGAACGTCACGTCGGTGCGCTACCCGTCGATCCTGGCGGTGACGAGCCTGAACGACACCCGCGTGGGCTTCCACGAGCCCGCGAAGTGGGTGGCGCGGCTGCGGCACGAGAGCCCGGAGTCGGACGTGCTGCTCAAGACCGAGATGGAGGCCGGGCACGGCGGCCGCTCGGGCCGCTACGACGCCTGGGAGGAAGAGGCGTTCAACCTGGCCTGGGTCCTCGACCGTCTCGGGAACGCCGACGAGTGACGCCGCCGCCCCGCGCGGGGGTCACTCCGCGTGGGGCTCGTCGTCCTCCACGGGCACCTCCAGCGCCTGTTCGGCGGCGTCGGCGGGGTCCGCCTCGTCGGGGACCGCGCCGGCTCCCTCGCCCGGGGTGTACGCCTCCGGGTCCGCCGCAACGTCGTCGTCCTCGGTCGAATCCACGAGGTCGAACTCCGACGCCTCGTCGAAGTCGTCGGTCCTCTCCTGCTGATAACCCATGCCTACTACCGTAGAGGCCCGGACGCCGCATGGCGAGTGAACCACCGCTTGGCCTCCGCTCCGCCCTGAAGGGACGGAGACGCCCGGCTTGCGGCCCGGCGCGTACCGGATGCGGACGGGTCGGGGTGCCGCGAGCAGGCGTTCCCCGTATTCACCTGCGGCCCGAAGGCGCGGCGCGCTTCGAAAACCCGGTAGCCTAGTTGCTGCGTTCACATGCGCGTGGGCGATACTTCATCGTGACGCAACACTTCGATGGAGTCATCAGACAGCGGCGTCTGAGTCACGACCCCCGGTCGGGGAGTAATCAACGACGTATCTAAGGAGCAGGCAGCATGCCTATCGCAACACCCGAGGTTTACAACGAGATGCTCGACCGGGCGAAGAGGGACTCCTTCGCCTACCCGGCCATCAACGTCACCTCGACCCAGACGCTCAACGCCGCCCTCGCCGCTTTCGCCGAGGCCGAGTCGGACGGGATCGTGCAGGTCTCCACCGGCGGCGCCCAGTACCTCTCGGGCCCGACCGTGAAGAACATGGTCTCCGGCGCCGTCGCGCTCGCCGCCGCCGCGCACGAGATCGCCAAGAACTACCCGGTGAACATCGCCCTGCACACCGACCACTGCCCGAAGGACAACCTCGACAAGTTCGTCCGCCCGCTGCTGGCCGTCAGCGAGGAGCGTGTCGCGCGCGGCGAGAACCCGCTGTTCCAGTCCCACATGTGGGACGGCTCGGCGGTGCCGCTGCAGGAGAACCTCGAGATCGCCCAGGAGCTGCTGGAGCGCACCGCGAAGGCGAACATCGTCCTCGAGGTCGAGATCGGCGTCGTCGGCGGCGAGGAGGACGGCGTGTCCGCCGCGATCGACGACAAGCTGTACACCACCGTCGCCGATGCCCGCGCCACCGTCGAGGCCCTCGGCTCCGGTGACAAGGGCCGCTACATGGCCGCGCTGACCTTCGGCAACGTCCACGGCGTGTACAAGCCGGGCAACGTGCGCCTGCGCCCGGAGATCCTCAAGGAGATCCAGGACGAGATCGGCAAGGAGCTCGGCAAGGAAAAGCCGTTCGACCTGGTCTTCCACGGCGGGTCCGGCTCGACCGAGCAGGAGATCGGCGACGCGGTGGACTACGGCGTCGTGAAGATGAACATCGACACCGACACGCAGTACGCGTTCACCCGCCCGATCGTGGACCACATGTTCCGCAACTACGACGGCGTGCTCAAGGTCGAGGGCGAGGTCGGCAACAAGAAGGCCTACGACCCGCGCGCCTACGGCAAGCTCGCCGAGGCCGGCATGGCCGAGCGCATCGTCGAGGCCTGCCGCCAGCTGCGCAGCGCCGGCAACAAGATCAAGTAAACCTCGAGCGTCGCACGGGCCCGGACGCGCGCCGTCCGGGCCCCTCGCCGTCCGGTGCGCGATCGCAGGGACCGACTCGGGCCGCACCGGCCGAAGCCGGGGGCCGCGGCGCGTCGGCGATGTGCTATCTCTGTTGCATGATGCATACCGTGAGGGTCGTCCGGCGGTATCCGGTGACGGTGATGTTCTCGATGCTGGGGCTCATAGCGACCGGAGTGATCACCCAGCTTGTCGACCCCGACCGCCTGAGCCTCTACGTGATCGCCTGGGGCGTGATCGGGGGGACGCTGGCCGTCGTGTTCCGGAACGCCGCCGTCATCAAGGTCGAGCCGCACCGCATAGTCAGCCGCATCCACCCCTGGGGGACCACGGTGCCGATCCATCCCGGCGACCGGCTCGCGATCGAGCTCGGCAGGTTGTACGTGGTCCGCCACGACGGCACATGGGATGAGGTCCGGGTTCCCCTGCAGATGCGGCGGGAGTCGGACTGGAGGGCCCTCCAGGAGGCGATCGCCCGCAAGTGGCCTCCCGAATCGCTCCCGCGACGAGGCGGCGAAACGGGGCCGGAGCGTTCGCCCGGCCCCGCGCTCAGGCCGTTATTTCCGGAACCAGACCGCCGAGCCGGCCGGGAGGGTGCCGTTGTTGAGCGGGCTGCTCGCCAGGAGCACCTCGCCCTCGTAGCCGGCCACGGGAACCGGCTCGTCGCCGAAGTTCACGACGCACACCACTGCGCCGTTGTCGAACGCGAAGGCGTTCTCGCCCGGGTCGTCCAGCCACGCCAGCACGCTCGGCCGGTGCGCCTTGCGCAGCGCGATGGCCTCGCGGTAGAACTCGAGCGTCGAGCCCGGGGCGCCCTCCTGGGCCTCGACCGACTTCTCGGCCCAGCCCTCCGGCTGCGGCAGCCAGCCTTCGGCGTCGCCGAAGCCGAGGCTCGGGCCTTCGCGCTTCCACGGGATCGGCACGCGGCACCCGTCGCGGCCGATCTGCTCGCCGCCGGTGCGGAAGAACGTCGGGTCCTCGCGGACCTCGTCGTCCAGGTCGAGCACCTCGTTGAGACCGAGCTCCTCGCCCTGGTAGACGTACACCACGCCCGGCAGCGCGAACAGCAGCTGCGTGGCGGCCTTCGCCCGGGCCAGGCCGATGTCGCCGTCGCCGTAGCGGGTGACGTGCCGCTGCACGTCGTGGTTCGACAGCACCCACGTGCACGGCGCGCCGACGCCGGCGTTGTTGGCGATCTCGGCGTCGATGGCCTCGCGGAAGTCCGCGGCGTTGAATGGCGCCAGCACCAGGTCGAAGTTGAACGCCTGGTGCAGCTCGTCGGGTCGCAGGTACAGCGCCCGGCGCTCGGCCGAGTCCGTCCAGGCCTCGGCGACGAAGATGCGGTCGCCGTCGTACTCCTCGATGATCGGGCGCCACTCGCGGTAGATCTCGTGGACGCCGTCCTGGTCGAAGAACGGCGCCTGGGTCGTCCCGATCATCTCGATCGAGCCGTCCCCGCCGGTGTCCGGCAGCCCCTCGGCCTTGACCATGCCGTGCGCGACGTCGATGCGGAAGCCGTCGACGCCCCGGTCGAGCCAGAACCGCAGCACCGACTCGAACTCGGCGTGGACCTCGGGGTTGTCCCAGTTCAGGTCCGGCTGCGAGGAGTCGAACAGGTGCAGGTACCACTGCTTGCCGTCGGGCGCCAGAGTCCAGGCCGGGCCGCCGAAGATCGACTGCCAGTTGTTCGGCGGCACCTCCGGCGCCGCCGGGTCGACGTCGCGGAAGTGGTAGCGGGCGCGCTCGGCGCTGCCCGGGCCGGCGGCTAGCGCGGCGGTGAACCACTCGTGCTCCGAGGAGGAGTGGTTGGGGACGAGGTCGACGATGAGGCGGATGCCGGCGCCGTGGGCGGCCTCGAGCATCGCGTCGAAGTCGTCGAGGGTGCCGAAGCGCGGGTCGATCGCGCGGTAGTCCGACACGTCGTAGCCCGCGTCCTTCTGCGGCGAGGCGTAGAACGGCGACAGCCAGATCGCGTCGACGCCGAGCTCGGCGAGATAGGGGATCTTGGAGCGGACGCCCGCCAGGTCGCCCATCCCGTCGCCGTTCGCGTCGGCGAAGGAGCGCGGGTACACCTGGTAGATGACCGCCTCGCGCCACCAGTTGTCACTCATGAGTGTGTCCTCTCTTACTGGGCTGCCGCACCGGTGGAGCCGCGTACGACGAGTTCGGGCCGGAACAGGTATTCCGACGACGGCGTGGGCTGCCCGGCGATCTCGTCGAGCAGGGCCCGGGCGGCGGCGGTGGCGATGTCGCGCACCGGCTGCCGCACGGTCGTGAGCGGGGGGTTGGTGTGGGCGATGAGCGGGGAGTCGTCGTAGCCGACCACGGAGAAGTCGCCGGGGACGTGCATGCCGCGTTCTTCGGCGGCGCGGATGGCGCCGAGCGCCATCATGTCGGAGCCGCACACGACGGCGGTGGCGCCGCGGTCGATGAGCCGGGAGGCGGCGGCGTGCCCGCCCTGCTCGCCGAACAGGGTCAGCTCGATCAGCTCGGGCCCGAGGCCGTGCATGGCCGCGCGGTAGCCGCGGATCTTGCGCTGGACGGGCCAGTAGCGGTCGGGGCCGGAGACCAGGCCGATGCGGCTGTGGCCGAGCCCGGCGAGGTGGTCGACGGCGATGCGGGCGGCGGCGGTGTCGTCGCAGGAGAAGGAGGCCGCTTCGACGCCCTCGGGGTGCCCGGTGATGAACGCGACCGGGAGCCGCTTGTCCTTCAACTCCTGGTAGCGGTCGGTGCTGGCGGCGGTGTCGGCGTGCAGGCCGGAGACGAAGATGATGCCCGCGACGCTCCGTTCGCGCAGCATCTCCACGAATTCGTCCTCGGAGACCCCGCCGGGGGTCTGGGTGCACAGCACGGGCGTGTAGCCCGAGCCGGCGAGGACGTTGGAGATCGTCTGCGCGTACAGCGGGAAGATGGGGTTCTCCAGCTCGGGCACGACCAGGCCGATGAGGCCGATGGCGTGTTTACGAAGGGTCTGGGGCCGTTCGTAGCCCAGGACGTCGAGCGCGGTGAGGACGGATTGCCGGGTCCCAGCCCCGACACCGGGTTTGTCATTGAGCACCCGAGACACCGTTGCCTCACTGACGCCGGCCTGCCGGGCGATGTCGGAGAGTCGAAGCCGCATGATGACAGCGTAGCGTATCTGAAAGTTGGCAACATTTTGGTTGCAAGTCTTTCCCGCATATGAAACATCTTGCTAACCTTCGAGAGTCAGGGCGCCAGCCCATGACCCGCGTCACGGCCTCGCCCCGGGGCCGCTCAATGATGAGAGGGAAGAATCATGCGCAGAAGGACCATCGGTACCGCGGCGGTCTCGGCCGTCGCGCTCGGCGCGGCCGCCGCGTGCGGATCGGACGACGAATCCGGCGACGGGAACGGCAACGGCTCCGGCGAACAGGAGTTCTCCGGCGAACTGGTCATCTGGGCCGACGAGACCCGCACCCCCGTGCTCAAGGAGTTCGTGGCCGACTTCGAGACCCGGGTCGGCGTCAAGGTCACCGTCGAAGAGCACGTCGAGCAGCTGCGCGAGGACTTCACCGCCGCCGCCGAGCAGGGCCAGGGACCCGACATCATCGTCGCCGCCCACGACGGCACCGGCCGCATGGTCGCCGACGGCGTCATCAGCCCCATCACCCTCGGTGACGGGCAGCGGTCCGCCCTCAGCGAGGCCTCCGTCGCCGCCATGACCGTCGAAGGCCAGATCTGGGGCGTGCCCTACGCCCTCGAGAACATCGCGCTGCTGCGCAACACCGCGCTGGCGCCCGAGGCCCCGACCACGTTCGAGGAGCTCATCCAGATGGGCCGCGACGCCGGCACCGAGCACGCCCTGCTCATCCCCGTCGGCGTGGACGGCGACCCGTACCACGCGTTCCCCATCTTCACCTCCATGGGCGGCTACCTGTTCGGCGACGACGGCTCCGGCGGCCCCGACCCGAGCGACGTCGGCGTCGACTCCGAAGGCGGCATCGCCGCGTTCGAGAAGTTCGCCGAGCTCGGCGAGGCCGGCATCCTGTCGACCTCCATCGACGGCTCCAACGCGATCCCCTTCTTCACCGAAGGCCGCGCCCCGTTCCTCATCTCCGGTCCCTGGGCGCTCACCGACGTCCAGACCGCCGGCATGGAGTACGAGGTCACCGCCATCCCCGGCTTCGAAGGCCAGGACCCGGCCGCGCCCTTCCTGGGCGTCCAGGGCTTCTACGTCTCCTCCGCCGCCTCCAACGCGATCTTCGCCCAGGAGTTCGTCACCAACTACGTCCTCACCGAAGACCTCCAGCTCAAGCTCGCCGAGGCCGGCGGCCGCCTGCCCGCGCTCACCGCCGCCGCCGAGGCCTACTCGGACGGCAACGCCGACGTCCAGGGCTTCGCCGCCGCGGGCGAGCACGCCACGCCGATGCCGAACATCCCGGCGATGAACGCCGTCTGGACCCCCTTCGGCCGTGCCGAGGCCGACGCCATCGACGGCACCACGCCCGGCGCCGAGGCCGCCGAGACCGCCGCCGAGGGCATCCGCGACGCCATTGCGAGCGCCTGACCCGACCGCCCTCGACAAGCGAAGGAAGCTGGCATAGTGCTCGACCGACCTTCCCGGACGGCCGGATCCACCACCGCCGCGGGCCTGATCGTGAAGATCGCCCTGCTCTCGGTCGTGGCGGCCCTGGCCGTCTGGGCGGCGTTCCCCCTCGTCCGCGCCGAGGCCTGGTGGGGCCTGGCCGTCGAGGCGGCAGTCGTCGCCATCGTCTTCTACACCTACCTGCAGCGCCGGACCATCCCGGTCAAGTACCTCGTGCCCGGCGCCCTGCTGCTGATCGCCTTCCAGATCATCCCGGTCATCATGACCGCCGGCACCTCCTTCACCAACTACGGCGACGGACACCGCGTGGGCAAGGAGCAGGCCATCGACGCGATCGGCGCCGCCGGCGTCCAGCCGACGCCCGGCGGGACGACCTACCTCCTCGCCGCCGGCGAATCCGCCTCCGGCGAGCTCACCCTCCTGCTCACCGACACCGCCGACGGCTCCACCTGGGCCGGCACCGAAGAGGGCCTCACCGAGCTCCCCGGCGCCGAGACCGACGACTCCGGCCGCATCACCGCCGCCGAGGGCTACACCGTCTGGGACCTGGGCGAGCTGGGCGAACGCCAGGACGAACTCGGCGAGCTGGCCGTGCCCACCGGGGAGGACACCGGCATCAAGGTCCAGGGCCTGTCGGCCTTCGAGGGCGTCTCGACCCGCAGCTACGACGAGGACTGCGACTGCATCACCGACACCGCCACCGGCACCGTCTGGCACGCCGACGACGAGACCGGGACCTTCGTCACCGAGGACGGCGACGCCGGCCTGGTCGGCTGGCGCGTCAACATCGGCTTCGACAACTACACGCGGGTGCTGACCGACCCCGACATCCGGGGCCCGTTCTTCGGCGTCTTCGTGTGGAACCTCGCCTTCGCCGCCGGCAGCGTCCTGCTCACCTTCGCGGTCGGCCTGGGGACGGCCATGGCCCTCAACCAGCCGGGCATGCGCGGCACCAAGCTGTACCGCGCGGTCATGATCCTGCCCTACGCGATGCCGTCGTTCGCGATGATCCTGGTCTGGTCCCAGATGTTCAACCGCGACTTCGGGCTGGTCAACGAGATGCTGAACCTCGACGTCAACTGGTTCGGGGAGACCTGGGCGGCCCGCACCATGGCCCTGGTGACCAACACCTGGCTGGGCTTCCCGTACATGTTCCTCATCTCCCTCGGCGCACTCCAGGCGCTCCCGGCCGACTCCCTGGAGGCCGCCCGGATCGACGGCGCGACCGGCGTCACCGCCTTCCGCAAGATCACGCTCCCGCTGCTGCTGGTGGCGCTCACGCCCCTGCTGATCTCCAGCTTCGCGTTCAACTTCAACAACTTCAACGCGATCGAGTTGCTCACCGGCGGCAACCCCTTCCAAGCCGGCGAGAGCGTCGGCGGCACCGACCTGCTGATCACCTACGCGTTCCGGCAGGCCTTCGGCTCCTCGAACGCCGACTACGGCTTCGCCAGCGCGGTCAGCGTGTTCATCTTCCTCATCGTCGCGACCATCTCCGCGGTCATGTTCCGCACCACCCGCAAGCAGGAGGACGTGTACTCATGACCCGCACCGAAACCCCTGCCCCGCCGAAGGCCCGGGACCCGCTGCGGCCGCGCGGGCGCACACCGTCCTTCGCCACATGGGCCGGCGCCACCGGCTGGCGGCACCTGGTCGCCATCGGCGTCCTCGTGTTCGCCCTGGTCCCGATCGTCTATGTCGTCTCGGCGGCGTTCAACGCCCACGGGACGCTCTCGGCGACCAGTCTGCTGCCGAACTCGTTCAGCCTCGACAACTTCGAGCGGCTGTTCACCGAGGACAACATCCCGTTCGGCCACTGGTTCGCCAACTCGCTCATCATCGCGCTCCCCGCGGCGTTCATCTCGGTGTTCATCTCGTCGCTGGCCGCGTACGCGTTCAGCCGCTTCAGATTCAGCGGCCGCCGGCCGCTCCTGCTGTTCCTGCTGCTCATCCAGATGTTCCCGGCGTTCCTGGCCGTGGTCGCCCTGTACCTGATCTTCGGCGGCATCGGCGAGTACTACCCGGTGGCCGGGCTGAACACGAAGCTCGGCCTGATGCTCGTCTACATGGGCGGCGCGCTCGGGGTCTCGACGTGGCTGATGAAGGGCTTCTTCGACACCATCCCCAAGGAGCTCGACGAGGCCGCCACGGTCGACGGGGCCTCCCACGCCCAGATCTTCTTCGGGATGATCCTGCCGCTCGCCGCGCCCATCATCGCCATCTCCGGCATCCTGGCGTTCGTCGGCACCATCAACGACTTCATCCTCGCCAGCCTGTTCCTGACCGACCGGGAGGAGATGACCCTCGCGGTCGGCCTGAAGACGCTGGTGGCCACGAACGCGCCGGCCAGCTACTTCGGGGTCTTCGCCGCCGGGACGCTGCTGACCTCGGTGGTGACGGTGACGGTCTTCATGAGCCTGCAGCGCTACATCGTCTCAGGGCTCACCGGCGGCGCGGTGAAGGGATAGCCGGACCCGCTCGCGCGGGCCGCGGGCCTCACCAGTGCGGGGGGCGCTCGTCGAGCAGTTGGATGTCGCGCGGCGTCAGCTTGCGTTTCGCCCTCGTCGGGCTCGGGGCGGGGGCCTCGCCCCAGCCCAGCTCGGACTCGTCGGAGGTCTGGTCGGGGAGCACCGCGTAGTCGTCGTCGCCCAGTTCGACGGCGCGGTCGTCATCGGAGACTGCCATGGCGACGACTCTACGCCAGAGGGGTGAACCGATGGCAACCCGAAAACGGCGTCGGGG
>NZ_BAAHCB010000005.1:178220-183630 GCF_054776215.1 Glycomyces tarimensis | reverse complement strand
CCCCCCCCCCCCCCCCCCCCCCCCCCCCCCCCCCCCCGCGCCGGTTATTCGGCGACGCCGACCAGTTCGTAGCCGGCCTCGTCGACCGCTTCGCGGACCGCGTCGGTCGCGAGCTCCTCGGTGCTGGTGACGGTGACCTTGCCAGAGTCGACGGCCACGTCGACGTTCTCGACGCCGGACAGGGCCGTGACCTCCTGGGTCACCGCGCTGGCGCAGTGGCCGCAGGTCATGCCCTTGACGAGGTAGGTGGTCTGCATGTTCGCTCTCCTTGGAATCGTGCGTACGGGTCAGGTCCTGAGCAGCCTGGCGACCGCGTCAGTGGCCTCCTTGACTTTCGCTTCGGCCTCGGCGGGATCGCCCTTGACCTGCGCCTCGGCGACGCAGTGCGCGATGTGGCCTTCGAGGAGGTTCAGCGCCACGGCCTGCAGGCCCTTGGTGGAGGCGGAGATCTGCGTGAGGATGTCGATGCAGTACTCGTCGTCCTCGACCATCCGCTGCAGACCTCGGACCTGGCCTTCGATGCGGCGCAGCCGACGCTGGAGCGCGGCCTTGTCGCCGTGGTACCAGTAGCCGGTGCCCTCGTGGTGACCGCTCGGCGCGGCCTGCGGGCCGTCCGCTGGGGCGGCCCCGTGGGTGCTCTCGTCGCTTGCCATGGTGTGTACCTCCGTAGTGGCAGTCTATACCCCAGAGGGGTATATCGACAACTGCTCGTCATTCCCGTGACGCGGCCCGTAGTATTCCGTGCCATTCCAAGAGAAATTCTCTACCCGCCCTTGTCATCTCCGCCCCTTGGCTCTAACGTGAAGCCGTCGCGTCGGAAACTTCGACCGCACCCCGCGGTCGCCGTGCGACACCGCCGAATCGCCGAGCGCCCCAGCGCCGGCGAACCGGGGAACCAGGGCGATCGGCCCGGCGCGAGCGTCTCGGCCGATCGGGGTGAATCCCGCCTTCGGGCGGGTAGGGCGAACCTTCTTCCCGCCCGAATCCGACAGCTAACCCGGTAGGCGGCCGAAGGAAGGAGCGCATCACTGGTGCGTACCCGGCAACTGGTCGCCGCCCTCGCGGCCGTCCTGCTCGTGCCCGCCTCCGCGACGGTCCTGAGCGCGAGTCAGGCCACCGCCGAGCCCTCCCCCGAGGAGGTCGAGGCCGACATCGCCGAGCGCAACGCCGAACTCGCACTCGTCATCGAGGACTACAACGCCAAGAACGAGGAGCTCGAGGACGCCGCCGACCTCATCGAGGACATCGAGGCCGAGTTGCCCGCGCTCGAGCAGGCCGCGGCCGAGAGCACCGATCAGGTCGCCGACATCGTGGCCGCGGCCTACACCGGCGGCGACATGGCGATGGTCAATTCGATCCTCAACGGCGACCCGGACGAGTTCACCGACCGGCTGACGTACCTCCAGAGCCTCACCGACGCCGAGAACGCGCAGCTCCAGCAGCACTTGGAGCAGGCGGTCGCGCTCCAGACCCGCAAGGAGGAGCTCGAGGCGCTCCAGGCCGACTCCGACGAGATCCTCGCCGACCTCGCCGAGCAGCAGGACCAGATCGAGGCCGAGATCGACGAGCTCGAGATCCTGCTCGAACAGGTCACCCCCGAGCCGCCGCCGACCGACTGGGGCGACTACAGCGGCGACTCCGGCGTCGTGGCCTTCGCCTACGACCAGCTCGGCGAGCCGTACTCGTACGGCTCGGGCGGTCCGGACTCGTGGGACTGCTCGGGTCTGGTGCAGGGCGCCTGGGGCAGCGTCGGGGTCACCCTCTCGCACAACGTCCAGATGCAGTGGAACGAGACCGCGCGGGTCTCCCGCAGCGAGCTGCAGCCGGGCGACATCGTCTTCTACTCCGGGCTGGGCCACGACGGCCTCTACATCGGCGACGGCCAGATCATCCACGCCCCGCGCACCGGGGACGTGGTGAGGATCGCCGACATCGACATCATGGACATCCAAGGCTACGGTCGGCCCTAGGGCCCGCCGCCCCATAGAGACTCCCCGGCGTCGGCGCGGGCGCTCCCGTTGCTGACCCGCAATGCGCAAGCGCCGCCGCCGGGGGCCATCTCATGGTAGAGACGGCCGCAAAGCGGCACAAGCCACCCTCGAAGAACGGTGGTTGACAGCGGATGCGGGGCCTACCTGCCAGGCCCCGCATCCGCTCCACGGCGTCCGATGCGCACGATGCGAAATACACTGTACGGCGTACAATGTACGTCGCACTGTATAGACGGCGGTTATCCGGCGGGCTGCTCCTCGGCCGCCCAGTCGAAGCGCTTGCGGCTGCCGGTCCCGCCGGACTGCCACGGCTTCGGGCCCTCCAGCGGCCGGTAGCCGACGCCCATGGCGTCCAGGCGCGACAGGTGGCCCCGCAAGCGCTCCATGACCGGCTCGGCCTCGCGGGCTTCCATCGAGGCCCAGGCGACGTCGGCGAAGACGGCCAGGCGCGGGAAGGCACCGTATTCCACGTCCCGGGCGTTCGGCATGTACTCCGACCACAGCTGGCACTGCGCGCCGAGCACCGAGTCCGGGTCGACCCCCGCCGGCACCGGGTCCCAGTCGGCGACCTTCGCGGCCGGGATATGCCCGTGGATGCGCAGCGGCTCCTCGGGACCGTCGCCCTCGTAGCTGTCGAAGTAGACGTACGGCTCCGGCGCGACGATGACCTCGTGGCCCGCCGCGGCCGCCTTCTTGACATAGGCCTCGTTGCGCCACACCGACACCACCGCCTCGGCGGGGGCGCCGCCGTCGAGGATCTCGTCCCAGCCGATCACCCGCCGGCCCAGCGAGCCGATGTGGTCGGCGAAGGCCCTGGTGAACCACGCCTGGACGCCGCGGACGTCCGCGATCCCCTCGCGGTCCATGAGCTCCTTCGCCGCCGGCGAGGACTCCCACTGCACCGTCGGCACCTCGTCGCCGCCGATGTGGATGAACGGCGAGTCGAACACCGCCGCGACCGCGCTGAACACGTCGCGCGCGAACTCCAGGGCCGCCTCGGTCGGCTCCAGGACCTCCTCGAAGACCCCGAACGTCGTCGCGACCGGCTTGCCGGGGCCCGCACCGAGCTCGGGGTAGGCGGCCAGGACGGCGCGCGTGTGGCCCGGCAGATTGATCTCGGGAACCACGGTGACATGCCGCTCGCGCCCGTAGGCGACGATCTCGCGCAGGTCGGCGAGCGTGTAGAAGCCGCCGTGCGGGGTGCCGTCGAAGCCCGCGGCGCCGCGGGCGTGCCCGACGACGGTCTCGGCCCGCCACGACGCGGTCTCGGTCAGCTCGGGCCGGCCCGGCACCTCGACGCGCCAGCCCTGGTCGTCGGTCAGGTGGAGGTGGACGACGTTGAGCCGGTGGAGCCAGGCCCGGTCGATCATCGCGAGCACGAACTCCTTGGGCTGGAAGTGGCGGACGACGTCGACCATGACGCCCCGCCAGCGCAGCCGCGGCTCGTCCTCGATCGCGACGCACGGCACGACCGCCGGCGCGGCCGGGGCGGCGCGCAGGGCGTCGGCGGGCAGCAGCTGGCGCAGCGTGGCGATGCCGCGGGCGATCCCGGCCGGGTGCGCGGCGGCGAGGTCGACCCCGCCTGGCCCGGTCGTGAGCGCATACGCCTCGGAGTCGGTGGTGAAGTCGGCGGGGCGGGCGCCTTCGAGGCGCAGGCGCACGGCCGGGCCGTCGAAGGCGTCGACGACGGCCAGGCGCAGACCGGTGCCGCGCGCGAGCAGGTCGGACAGGAGCCAGGCGAGGCCGGTGGTCTCGGGGTCGGCGGCGACGACGGCTCCCAGTGAGGCGAGATCGAGCTCGCCTCCGGCGTCGGCGAGGTGCTGCGGCTGTGGGATCAGCGATAGGCGGCGCTGCATGCGGGGGCTCCTGTGGGTTAGGCGTCGGCGTCCTCAATTAATAGTTCAGTTTATTTATAATATAGGTATGCGCCGAGGCCGGCCAGTCCCGATCGACGGCGCCCTCGAACCGTCGATCGGTGCCGCGGCGGAGGCGTCCCCCGCCGCGGTCCGGCCGCCCTCGACACCGGCGCTAACGCACGATCGGCAACTGCTGCGTCGAGTCCATGTCCGAAGGCTCGCGCTGCCGGTTGATCGGCACCGGGGCCGACTCGGGCTCGAACGACGACCGACGCTCCTCACCCCCGGAGACCATGCCGAGCTGGCGGCGCAGGTCCCCCAGGTTCGAGCCGGCGCTGTCGCGCTGGCGCTGCAGCGTCGCGACCTCCTCGGCCAGCGGCTGGACGCGTTCCTCGGCGCGCTCGATCGCGCTGCGCCGCAGCCGCGCGGCCTCGGTCTCGGCCTCGGCCCTGATCGACCTGGCCTGGTCGCTGGAGCGCTGGAGCGCGTCCCTTGCCTGCTGGTCGGCCTCCTCGCGCCGCTCGATCGCCCGGTTCTCGGCGGTGCGAGCCCGCTCCTCGGCGACCGCGAGCCGCTCCTCGGCCTCGGCGACGATCCGCTGCGCGGTCGCGATGGCCTGCTGATGCCGGTCGGCCTCCTCCTTCTGAGCGCGCTCGCGCCGGTCCGCCTCGGCGAGCGTGAGCTCCTGGGTCTTCTTCTTGCGGTGCTCGACGGCCTCGGTGATGAGCCGCTGGGCCGCGGCCTTCTGCTCGTCGGCCTCCCGCGCGGCCATGGCCTTGACCTCGGTGACCTCGCGCTCGGCCGTGGCCCGCAGCACCGCGATCTCCCGCTCGGCGGCCGAACGCCGCTTCTCGGCCTCCGACCGCGCCTGGCTCTGCATCGTCTGGCACTCGCGCTTCGCGTCGGTGCAGGCCAGGTCGTGCGTGCGGCGGGCGTTCTCGCGCAGCTCGGTGGTCTCGGAGACGGCGCGCGCGCGGATCTCGGCGACGTCCTGCTCGGTGGTGGCGGTCGTCTCGAGGGCCTCGGCGCGCGCCGCGCGCGTCATCGTCTCGGCCTCGGCGCGGGCCTCGGTCAGGATCACCGCCTGCTGGCGCCTGGCGTCCTCGCGCTGCACGGCCGCGTCCTGCTCGGCGGCGCGCAGGATCTTCTCGACACGGGCGCCGAGCCCGGCCAGGGTCGGCTGCTCCTGCTCGGCGATCTGGGAGGCGCGGTCGCGGACGCGCCGCTCCAGGGCGGCGATCCGCTCCTCGGAACGGCGCAACTGGCTCTCGGCGTGGTCCAGGGCGGATTGGGCATCGACGGACTGCCGTTCGGTCGTCTTGATGTTCTGGTACAGCCGGGAGGTGAACTCGTCGACCTGATGGCGGTCGTAGCCGCGCATGCTGACGGCGAATTCGGGCCCGGTTTCCTCGAAGAATTTCGACATGGTCTTCCAGAGTTGACGTAATCACGGGAAACGGTTGATGAGTCATCATCACGCCCAGCGGGCACGAAATCGGCGACGACACGCACGCGGAGCGTGTTCGTCTTGGCGAAGAGCGCCGGCCGCGCCACCGCGCGGCC
>NZ_BAAHCB010000005.1:145983-178189 GCF_054776215.1 Glycomyces tarimensis | reverse complement strand
CCGCCGTCCCGGCCGTGATCGCCCTCGTCGTCTAGGTGTTCGCCCCGTTAGCCGAGGTGTCGGTCTCGTCCTCGAAGTCGCCCATGATCTCCTCGAGCAGGTCTTCCATGGCGACCAGGCCGGTGACCTGCCGGGCCGGGCCGGTCACCAGCGCCAGCTGCGAACGCTGGCGGCGCATGAGCGTCACCGCGCCCGAGACGGTCGTGTCGGCGGCCACCAGCAGCGGCGCGGCGGCCAGCTCGGTGACGGGCCGATCCGGCTCGCACTGGACGGCCTCGCGCACGTGCACGAGCCCGACCGGCCGCGACTCGGCGTCGACGACGACCAGGCGGCTGCGTCCGGTCTCCCGCGAGCGCGACTCGGCGTCGACCGCGCTCGCCTCCGCACTGATGGTGACCACCTCGGACCACGGGATCGCGACGTCGCCGACCGGCCTGGCCTGCACCTCGATCGCGTGGGAGAGAATCTGGTGCTCCGGCTCGCGCAGCAGCCCCGCCTCCACCGAGGACCGCAGCAGGTACCGCAGCTCCTCGGGCGAATGCGCCTGCGCCTTCTCGTCGGCCGGCTCGACCTTGAACATCCGCAAGATCACGTTCGCGCCGTGGTTGAGCCCGAGCAGGATCGGCTTGGTCAAGGCGACCCAGCCCGTGAACGGCCAGATCAGCACCATCGCCGAGGACTCGGGGTGGCTGATCGCCCACGACTTCGGCATCATCTCGCCGACGACCATGTGCAGGAACACGACGACGAGCAGCGCGATCGTGAACGCGATCGGGTGCGCGGCCGCGCCGAGCCCGATCGCTTCGAGCGGCACCTCGATCGTGTGCGCCAGCGCCGGTTCGGCGAGCGCGCCGAGCCCCACCGTGCACGCCGTGATGCCGAGCTGCGCGCCGGCGAGCATGATCGACAGGCGCTTGGTGCCGCGCAGCGCGGCCCCTGCGGCACGCGAGCCGTCCTGTTCGAGCCGGTGCTGCCGGGAGGCGACGAGCGCGAACTCGGCGGCGACGAAGAACGCGTTGGCGCCCAGCAGCACCAGCGAGATCAGCAGTGCGGACCCGGTACTCACGGGGCGCTCCCTTCGACGGGAACGGCTCGGGGCTGGAGCTCGATCGCCTGCGGGACGTGCCGCGAGGACGAGACGACGACCATCCTGACGCGCCGCGGCGTCCCGTCGGCCTCCTCGGCGTCGACCTCGACGGCGTCGCCCGGGTGCGCGACGCGGCCGAGTTCGGCCATGACGAGACCGGAGATGGTCTCGTAGTGCTCCCCTTCGGGCAGTTCGATACCGGTCGCGTCGGCGACCTCGTCGATGCGCCAGCGCCCGGGGATGAGCCAGGCCCCGCCGGTGAGCGAGACCGGGACCGCCTCGAAGCGGTCCTGCTCGTCGCGGATCTCGCCGACGAGCTCCTCGGCGATGTCCTCGAGCGTGACGATCCCCGCGAAACCGCCGAACTCGTCGACGACGCACGCGAGCTGCCGGTGCTCGATGCGCATCTGCTCCAGCAGCGTCGGCAGCGGCAGCGAAGCGGGCACGAGCAGCGCCTGGTCGGCGATGTCGCCCAGGCGCACCGAGTCGCGCTCGGAACGCGGCACCTCGATGAGCTGGCCGATCCCGACCACGCCGCGCAGGTCGTCGACGTCGTCGCCGACGATCGGGAAGCGGGAGTGGCCGCCGGAGAGCGCCGCGACCGCGTCGGCGACGGTGTCGTCGGCCGTCAGGGTGTGGACGTTGACGCGCGGGGTCATGGCCTGCTCGGCGACGATCTCGGAGAAGTCCAGGCCGCGGTCGAGCAGTTCGGAGAGGCTGCGGTCGAGCGCGCCCTCGTCGCGCGAGACGTCGATGATGCGGTGCAGGTCCTCGGGGGTGGCGCTGTGCTCGAGCTCCTCGACGGCGTGGATGCCCAGGACCTTGAGCAGCTTGATGGAGGCGGTGTCGAAGAAGCGGATGAGCGGCCCGCACACCGTCAGGTAGACGTGGGTGGGGGTCGCCAGCGCGAGCGCGAGCCCCTCGGTGCGGGCGATCGCGAGGTTCTTGGGTCCGAGCTCGCCGAGGATCATCTGGATCACGTTGGCGACCAGGAACGCGACGGCGACGCCGACGGTGATGGACACGGCGGCGGGGACGCCCGCGACACCGAGCAGCTCGGCGGTGCCCCGACCGAGGTACGGCTCGGCGAAGAAGCCGACGAACAGGGCGGTGACGGTGATGCCGAGCTGAGCGCCCGAGAGGGCGAACGACAGCCGGGAGCAGATGAGCAGGGCGCGGCGGGCGCGCAGCGCTCTCCTGCCGGTGGCGCCGGCGGCGATGTCCTCGAGGCGGGAGCGGTCGACCGCGGTGTAGGCGAATTCGAGGGCCACGAAGAAGCCCGTGGCGGCCGTGACGGCGAGGGTGATGGCCAGACCGAGCGTTATGAGCACAGGTCAGGCCCCCAGGGGAGCCCCAGAGGATGGGGCTCGGTATCAGCGGAGGGCGCCGCTTTTCGGCGTCTTCGTTTTCGTCGTTCTCTCGACATGCGAAGATCCTAGCCGCTTCGGGCTCGCCACTGCATTGCCATTGTCGGCGGCGTCATTGCCGCTTGCCCTGCCACAGCACGATGTCGGTGGACCGGCGCCGGAACGGACCGGCCATGGCGCGCAGCTCGGCGAGCTGGGCGCGGGCGCGGCGCAGCTCGTCGACGAGCGCGCCGATCTCGCCGCGCATGACGGCCACCTCCCGTTCGAGGTCCATGATCCGCTTGATGCCGGCGAGATTGACGCCCTCGTCCTGGCTGAGCCGCTGGATCTCGCGCAGCTGGGCGACGTCGCGCGCTGAGTAGCGCCGACCGCCGCCGGGCGTGCGGGCGGGTTCGACCAGGCCGAGCCGGTCGTACTGGCGCAAGGTCTGGGGGTGCATGCCGGCCAGTTCGGCGGCCGCCGAGATGGCGAGGATCTTCGCGTCGAAGTCGACGTCCTCATCGGATGGACCACGCTGGTGGTAGGTGACCTCGACCACGGTACGGACCTGTGGCTCACGCATGTCGGTCCGGCCGGCTGCGCGCCGGCCGCCGCTCCCGGCGTTCTCGGAGGCGGTCACGGTTCACTCCCATCGCGTTCGATGCCGGCGCGCCCGCTCCCGTCCTACCAGGCTCGGACGCCATTGCTTGCAACGTCATTGTCCCGTCAGCTGTTCCAGCTTCGAGCGGTCGGCGGGCGGGGCCACGGCGGCGTACTTCTCGAGCGCCTCCTTGGCCTCGGGTGTCAGATGGGCGGGCACCTCGACATCGACGGTGACCAGCAGGTCCCCCTTGCCGGGAACGCCGCGGCCCTTGACGCGCAGGACGCGCCCGGTGGGCGTGCCGGAGGGGACCTTCATGGTGACCGGCCCGTCGAGCGTGGGCACCTTGATCGTGGCGCCGGTGGCGGCCTCGGGGAACGACACGGGCAGGCGCAGTGTCACGTGATCGCCGTCGCGGGCGAACAGCGGATGGCTGCGGACCCCGACGCGCACGAGCAGGTCCCCGGGGGGACCACCGCGGTCGCCGGGGGCGCCGCGCCCGGCGAGGCGCACGGTCTGGCCGTCGGCGATGCCAGCGGGGACGCGGACGGTGATCACCCGCTCCTTGGAGACGGCGCCGGTACCGCCGCAGTCGGGGCACGGGTCGGTCACGACCGAGCCGGTGCCCTCGCAGTCGGGGCACGGCTGCGCGAAGCTGAACGCGCCCTGGTTCTCGGTGACCAGGCCCGAGCCGTTGCAGCGCAGGCACCTCGACGGACTGGTGCCGGCCTGCGCGCCGGTGCCGCGGCAGGTGTCGCACTCGCCGGGCGCGTGCATGCGCAGCTCGGTGGTGGTGCCCTTGACCGCGTCGGCGAAGTCGAGCGCGATGTGGGTGCGCAGGTCGTGACCGCGCTGGGCGCCGCGCCGGGAGCCGGCGGCGCCGCCGCGCCCGAACAGGTCGCTGAACAGGTCGGTGAAGCCGCCGGTGGCGCCGCCGCCGCCGAAGAGGTCGTCGAAGTGGAGGTTCGGGCCGGCCCCGCCCATGCCGCCGAAGCCGCCGCGGCCGGACTTCATCAGCTGGATCTGGTCGTACTCGGCGCGCAACTTGTCGTCGTGGAGCACCGAGTAGGCCTCGGAGATGGCCTTGAAGCGGTTCTCGGCGTCGGGGTCGGGATTGTGGTCGGGATGCAGTTCGCGGGCGAGCTTGCGGTAGGCGCGCTCGATGTCCTTCTTGGAGGCGTCCTGCGGCACGCCGAGCTCGGCGTAGAAGTCCTTCTCAAGCCATTCTTGCGATGCCACCGGACGCCTCCTTCAACTCTGATCGCGCTTGTGCGCAGGAGGGCTCAGGAGTCCCTCTCACCCTTAGTGTCTTCCGCGGACGGCCCGTCGCCGTCGGCGGCCCCGCCCTCGGTGTCGTCCCCGGACGCCTCGGCCCGCGGGCCGCCCGACTCGCCGGAGCCCTCGGCCTCGGCCGGCTCGACCGCGCCTTCGGGCTCGGGCTCGACGAGCGTGTCCTCGCCGTCGTCGCCGTCGACCGGTTCCTTCCGGCCGTCCGCCTCCTCGACGGAGGCCTCCTGCTCGGCCGGGTCCTCGTCGAGCGGCTCGGCGACGGCCACGAGCGCGGGCCGCAGCAGCCGCTCGCCGAGGCGGTAGCCGTGCCGCATGACGTCGATGCAGGTCGGCCCGTCGACGTCGCCCATCTGCATGTGGGCGACGGCCTCGTGGATCGTCGGGTCGAACGCGTCGCCCTTCTCCCCGAACGACTCCAGGCCCTGCTTCGCGAGCGCCCCGGTGAGCTGCTCGGCGACCGAGCCGAACGGCCCGTTGAGGTCGCCGTGCTCGCGGGCCCGGTCGAGGTCGTCGAGGATCGGCAGCAGGCTCGAGAGCACCGCCGCCGTCGCCTGCTCCCCGGCTCGGGACTTGTCGCGTTCGACGCGCTTGCGGTAGTTCTGGAACTCCGCGTTGAGCCGCTGGAGGTCGCGAGTGCGCTCCTCCAAGGTGGACTGCAGGACCGAGACGGTGTCCTCGGTGGCCTGCCCGTCGTCGGGAGCCTCGGCGAGGATGTCGTCGACCGTCAGCTCCTCGTCGGTGTCGCCGGCGTCCTCGCCGCCGGCGTCCGGGGAGGCCTCCTCGGCGTCCCCGGTCTCATCGGCTTTGCGCTTGTCCTCGTCGCTCACTTCTGGTCCTTGTCGTCGTCGACGATTTCGGCGTCAACAACGTCATCGGCCCCGCCGGCGGCGTCGGCGCCCGGCGCCGCACCCCCCGCGGCCTGCTGCTGCTCGGCCTGGGCCGCCGCGTACATGGCGGCGCCGGCCTCCTGGCTGACCTTGGAGAGCTCCTCGGTGGCCTTCTTGACGGCCTCGATGTCGGACCCGGCCAGCGCGGACTTGAGCGTGCCGGTGGCGTCGTTGATCTTGCCCTTGGTGTCGTCGGGGATCTTGTCACCCGACTCGGCGAGCAGCTTCTCGGTCTGGTAGACCAGCGACTCGCCCTGGTTGCGGACCTCGGCCTCCTCCCTGCGGAGTCGGTCCTCCTCGGCGTGCTCTTCGGCTTCGGCCATCATCCGCTGGATGTCGTCCTTGCCGAGGCTGGAGCCGCCGGTGATCGTCATGGACTGGGCCTTGCCCGTGGCGGTGTCCTTCGCCGAGACGTTGACGATGCCGTTGGCGTCGATGTCGAAGGTGACCTCGATCTGCGGCATGCCGCGCGGCGCCGGCGGAAGGCCGGTGAGCTCGAAGGTGCCGAGCTTCTTGTTGTAGGCCGCGATCTCGCGCTCGCCCTGGAACACCTGGATGAGCACGGACGGCTGGTTGTCGTCGGCGGTGGTGAACACCTCGGACCGCTTGGTCGGGATCGTGGTGTTGCGCTCGATGAGCTTGGTGAAGATCCCGCCCTTGGTCTCGATGCCGAGGCTCAGCGGGGTGACGTCCAGCAGCAGGACGTCCTTGACCTCGCCCTTGAGCACGCCGGCCTGGAGGGTGGCGCCGATGGCGACGACCTCGTCGGGGTTGACGCCCTTGTGGGCGTCGCGGCCGATGAGGCGCTTGACCAGCTCCGAGACGGCGGGCATGCGGGTCGAGCCGCCCACGAGGATGACGTGGTCGATCTCGGAGACGTTGATCCCGGCGTCCTTGACGGCCTGCTCGAACGGCTTCTTGCAGCGGTCGAGGAGGTCGGAGGTCATCTGCTCGAACTCGGCGCGGCTGAGGTTGACGTCCAGGTGCAGCGGTCCGTCGGGGCCGGCGGTGATGTACGGCAGGTTGATCGAGGTCTGCGTGGCGCTGGAGAGCTCGATCTTGGCCTTCTCGGCGGCCTCCTTGAGGCGCTGCATGGCCATCTTGTCCTTGGACAGGTCCACGCCGTACTGGCCGTTGAAGGTCTTGACCAGGTGCTGGATGATGCGGTCGTCCCAGTCGTCGCCGCCGAGGTGGTTGTCACCGCTGGTGGCCTTGACCTGGATGACGCCGTCGGCGATCTCCAGCAGGGAGACGTCGAAGGTGCCGCCGCCGAGGTCGAAGACGAGGATGGTCTGCTCTTCCTCGCCCTTGTCGAGGCCGTACGCGAGCGCGGCGGAGGTGGGTTCGTTGATGATGCGCAGGACGTTGAGTCCGGCGATCTCGCCCGCTTCCTTCGTGGCGGTGCGCTGGGCGTCGGAGAAGTAGGCGGGGACGGTGACGACCGCGTCGGTGACGTTCTCGCCGAGGTAGGCCTCGGCGTCACGCTTGAGCTTCATGAGGATACGCGCGCTGATCTCCTGCGCGGTGTAGGACTTGCCGTCGATGTCGACCGACCAGTCCGTGCCCATGTGGCGCTTGACCGAGCGGATCGTCCGGTCGGGGTTGGTGACTGCCTGGCGCTTGGCGACTTCGCCCACCAGGACCTCACCGTTCTTGGCGAAGGCGACGATGGACGGGGTGGTCCTGGCGCCCTCGGCGTTGGTGATGACCGTGGCCTCGCCGCCTTCAAGGACGCTGACCACGGAGTTCGTGGTGCCGAGGTCGATGCCGACCGCACGTGCCATGTTGATCTCCCGGAATAGTGGAACAGAGTTTCTAGGTGTCTCAAGCGGCGCGGGCGGGACCCGTTGCCAAGTTGAGTCAGCTAGGCTCAATGTTCGACCGGGAGTGATCGACTGTCAAGTCGCACTCGACGATTGTGACGAACTACACGAAAGTTGAGTCAGGCGGACTCAACTTTAAGGCTCGGTCTCAGGCCGGCTCGACGGAGGTCTGATGGGCGCCCTCGCAGCACTGGGTGAGGAGGTCGTCGGCGATCTCCCAGGCGTCGCAGGGCCAGGCCTGGCCGCACGAGGCGCACTCGACGCCGAGCAGCTGTTCGGGAAGGTGGTCGCGCCACATGGCCGCGGCGAGTTCCCAGCCGGTGATCTCGGTGATGCCGGGCGGGGCGTCGAGCGGCGGGGGCTCCTCGATGGAGAAGAAGCTGTTGACCGGCTCGCGCCGGGCGCGGCGGCCGCGCTGAACGGCGGCGTCCTCGGGGGTCGGTTCGTCGGCGGCGATGTGGCGTGCGGAGCGGCGAGGCGGCGCGCTGCGGTCCTGGCGCGGCAGTCCGCGCCCGCTTCCCGCGGCTTCGGGAGTCAGCGACACCGATCTCACTGAATGCTGCATGCTCACGCTATCTCCTCATTCGCCATCGCTTCCATGCCCTTCGTACTCCTACACCCCTGATTAACGGGGGAGGCGCCCGAGAGGACACGGGTATGAGCCGGATTCGACACTCTAGTTCGCTTATGCACGCCATACGCATGTGCGACCGCCTGGTCAATCCCAGATCACACGCAACAACCGCGGGGGCGAGCGAGAAAAGCGCGGACACGACCGCCGACAGAGAGGATATCCACAGGTGGCCGATCCAACCGCCACCTTTCCAGAAAATACCGCGCGCATCCGTGACCAGCGAAGACGCCGCCCTGCCGGGAAGTTGTCCACAGCCGAGAAATTCGTCCTTGCACCGTCTTGACGGCGCGTGAGAAGGTCCGTACAAAAACGAGCGCGAACGCCGATTGGAAGCGGCGATTCGATGCCCCGGAAATGACGCGCTCCTCAGACGTTCCTCCGGCGGGCAAGCGGTGAAAGTGGGTTCCGTGGACACCGCGACAAAGACCGCGCGGGGTCGCCCCCCGCGCGGCGCCTGCCGACCGCCACCGCGCGGTGGACGGGGATGGTGCCGGACCGGGCCGGCGCCATCCCCGTGAATCATCGGACGTCCCACCCCCACCTCGGCTTCGCACGAATCAATGCGGCAATGAGAAAACGCATCGGTTGTGGGGCAAGGAAACCATTGGGCCTACCCGTACTCGATCGAAATGGCGGCGCGACGCGCGTGACGATTGACCAAGGGGCCCAAGCACGTTACGATGCACGTGCAGAACGATCGCGCTGTTGCACGGGCCTTTACCTTGGTGGAGTGGCGTTTTCCCAAAAACGTAACCGACACCGCACTCAGGGCTTCATTTCATTGTTGAACTGGGGTTTCACAGTTGTGAAGGACGCGAAGTCTCCATTAACTTTGCGTTACGCCGACCGTTTTGCCCGAATCTGTCCTCTTCACGTATGGCATGATTGATTCATGCAATCTCCTTCAGAAGAGGTACAATGGACTGTAGATGGTGGATTGATCAGTCCCTACTTCGAAACCAGGACGACTTTCCGTCGGCGTGCCGGGGATGAGCACCAGCGCGACCACGCTTACATTTACGGCCTCAAGCTGGAGGGCGACGGTGAAGTGGCGATGCGCTTTCGGCCCGAGCACCGTCACCAGCACTCCGAGGCATCACTCACCATTCGCGTGGACGAGACGAACTGGATCAAGGCGGGGGCCGAATATCTCGGGGGCCAGCACCTCGTCAGCACCGTGACCACGCGGGACCACACCGACTGGTCGCTGTCGCCGGTGGACTCCCAGTCCGATGAGATCTGGCTGCGCCTGATCCGCAGCGGCGGCACCGTCACCGTCGCTCATGCCGATGACGGGGTCGACTACACCACGATCGCCTCGACCTACCTGCCCGGCGGCATGCCCGCCCTGGCCGGGATCGCCAGCGCCCGCCCCGTTGCCGAGGGCTTCTGGGACGCCGCGCAGGATCTGAACATCGAGCTCTTCTGAGCCGCACCACCGACACTCAGGGCAATGGCGCTCTGAGCATAGAGGTCGGGTCCGGCAGCACAGCCGGACCCGACCTGTGTGCTCAGCGAAGTCCCCACCCGGCGACGCTCGCGAGCCGAAATATTGCGATCACACCCGCGTACCCGCGACTGTGATCTCGTTCCCTGGTTCTTCCTGGCACGGCGACCGCGCGCCAGCGCCCGCATCGAGCGGGCAGCGTGCGCCCGCGCTACCTGAATGGACGTGCGCACCGGGCGGGGCGCCCGGTTCGGTGACCGGACGCCCCGCCGCTCATGTGGTGTCTATTCTTCGAACAGGTCGGCATAGGTGGAGAACGCCGTGGCGACCTCTACCTGGTGCCAGTACCGGTGGTAGTCGAACTCCGGCGCCGGCCCGGAGCAGCCGCCGTCGATGTACGCCTGCACCTGGTCCCAGCCTTCGAACTCCGTCATGAACGAGCGGATGTCGATGAAGCTGACACCGGGCTCGATGACGTCGCCGTTCGGCATGGTGCCGGACCAGCCGTCGGGGATGTAGACCTCGTCGCCGAAGCGGCAGTAGTCCGCCCGCTCCTCGGTCCGGGTGACGCCGATGCCGTCGTTGAAGGACCACATCGCGTCGAGCAGATCGGAGACCGTCTGCTGCAGCGCGGTGTCATCGGTGGCCGCGGCGTAGTACGCCAGGACCTTGGCGGTGGCGCCGGCCACGCCCGGGTCCTGGGACTGGCTCGCGACGCTCGCCGACAGGCCGGAGCCGGGCTCGCCGGACCACTGGAGGTCGCCCGGGAGGCTGTAGTCGGTGCTGGTGATCGTGCTGTTGTCGAGCACCCAAGCCACCCACGGCTCGAGCAGGTCGCCGGCGCGCTGGTCGCCGGTGTGGTAGTAGTACGTCGCCACGTCGTCCATGCCCCATGCCTGGAAGCCGAACCAGTTGTTCGACGGCGGGTCGTTCCAGACCGGCTGCCAGTCGTAGGCCATGCCGTTGAACTCGGCGCTGGAGTCGGGGGTGCCGTAGTTGCCCTGCCAGTTGTTGGTGGCGCCGCCGGCGATCGCGCCGGCGCCCGGGGAGCCCGCGGGGACCTGGAGCCATTCCAGGAACTCGAGCTGCGTGTCGAGGCTGGTCGACCAGTCGCCCGCCGCGGTGGGCGAGTCGGGGGCGAGCTCCTCGGAGAGGGCGTAGGCGGCCATGACGTTCTGGTAGCCCTGGTGGACACCGGAGCCGCCGATGCGGTACGACCAGTCGCCGTTCATGCCGGCGCCCCATGAGTAGTACCAGCTCAGCAGGTAGTGGAACGAGTCCTTACCCGTCGCGCCGGGACACGAGGAGGCTCCGACGCAGTCGCCGATCCGCTTGAAGTACTTGTCGGCGAAGGCGTAGCGAAGGTAGTCGCCCATCTTGGAGGCCTTCTCCAGGGAGCTGGAGATGGCGCCGGTGTTGCCCTGCTCCTCGGCCCACTGCTGGGCCATCCACGCGACCTGGACGGCGCGCGCGTCGGCGTCGGGGGCGTTGGTGTAGCGCTCTTGCTGGGCGTACTGCTCATCGCCGATGAACAGGTCCAGGAAGCCGTTCTCGCCGCCGAAGTCGAAGGTCTCGCAGGACGGGTGCGTCACGGTCTCCCAAGTGGACTCTTGGAGTCCGCGCTGGAAGGTGTTGATGTAGGCGGGCTCGGTGGTGCCGTCGCCGCATTCGCCGAATCCGTAGCCGTTGTCGACGTCGAGCAGCCAGTGCATGCCGTAGATCTGGTTGGTGCCGTATGTCGAGGCCAGTTCGTCGGCGAGCGGGTCCTGCCCGACCGGGACGTCCGGGTCGAGCTGCGTCGGGTACTGGTCCGGGCTGGTGGCCTCGGGCGCGTACGTCGCGGGGCTCGACGGGTCGTAGTTGCTCGGGTTCAGGTCGGGGATCGCGTAGGTCTCGATGGTCTCCCACGACTCGTTGTACGGTCCCCAGTCGCCGGTGATCTGGCCGTAGGCGGCCTCGAGCCACGTGAGGTAGCTGAGGGACTCGGAGGTCGTCTGGTGCCCGTAGTCGGGCGCTTCGACGATGAGTTCCTCGATCGAGTGGTAGGGGACGCCGCTCTCGTGGAGGTACGGGGAGTCGGAGCCGGTCAGCGCGTCGTACAGCTCGAGGAAGCGTTCCTCGTTCTGGGTGACGTCGCCGATGTCGGCGACCGTGGCGGTGACCTCGACCGGCGTGAAGCCGTCGGCGGCGACGGTGAAGGTCGCCGATCCCGCGGCGTCGTCGGCGGCGCTGATGGTCACCGATTGCGGGTCGTCCCAGTTGGACGGGCCGAAGTTCAGCGAGGCGCCCTGAGCGACGCTGAGGTCACCGGAGCCGCCGGAGCGGGTGGTGGTGACGCTGACGTCGTCGCTGAGTTCGGCGCTGAAGCCGACGTCGAAGTTGACGGTGGATCCGGCGTCGACGACGAGGTTCGCGCGGGAGACGGTGAGCTCGGGTTCGGTGGGCTCCTCGCTGCCGTCGCAGGATTCGCCGTTGACGGAGAAACCGGTGGGGACGCTGGCGTCACCTGAGCCGATGAACCCGAAGACCTCGCGGCTCTGCCCGGCGGCGATGGTGCCGTTCCAGCCGACGTCCGAGCCGGTGAAGTGGCTGCCGCTCTGGTTCCAGTCGACGTTCCACGCCGAGGTGACCTGGGTGCCGGAGGGGAAGTCCCATTCGATATCCCAGCCGTTGAGGCCGGCGTCGCCTGCGGTGATGGAGACGCCGGCCTGGAAGCCGCCGTTCCAACTGGAGGTGACGTTGTAGTCCACGGCGCCGCAGTATTCGGCGGCGAACGCCTGGGGGGCCGTGATCGCACCGAGGGTGCCGACCAGTGCGACCGGCAGGCCGATCGCGGCGCCGCGGCGCCATCGGCGCCGGCGCCTGGGCGGGGCCAGGTTGTCGAGTTCCATTGTGGTTACTCCTGAGAGCTGGTCTGAATGTCCGGTTCTGATGGGAGCGCTCATGTCGCTCCAGGTGGGCCATTTGACGCGGGTGGAACGAAACGGACCTTTGGAGGGAAGCGCTCCCAAGTCATCCTCGCAAGACCATGAGCAGGATGTCAATACATTGACATCTCTAAATTTATCTAGCGCGCACCGCCCTTGATTCCCGGCAAGCGGTAAACACGCAGGTAGACAATGCGTCTGCCTACCATTGCAACGATGCATCTGCGAGCCTCGATCTCGAGGTGTAGGAGGACGACGTAACAAATGGGTAACTCCTCCCATGCCCGGGCTTGCGTCGTGTGTCACGCTCCCGTAAGCTCCTGGTATCGCTCCCAAAGGCGATTCGGCCTCCCGAGGCCGAAACCGGGCGCCCGCGTCCGACCCCTCGGCCACCAGTGGTCGACCCCCCAAATGACGACTACTTCCACCCCTCCTACAAAGACGGCGCCCCGGCGCCTGGAAGGAAACCAGCAACGATGCATCTCCTCAACCAACACCGCGGCAGGACGGCCGTCGCGGCCGCCGCCGCCGGCGTCCTCGCGCTGAGCGCCTGTGGAGGCGGCGACGGCGAAGACGACGGCCTGACCGACGACGGCAAGATCCAGCTCACCGTCTCGCTGTTCGGCACCTTCGGCTACACCGAGGCCGGACTCGAGGCCGAATACGAGGCCGCCCACGAGAACATCGACGTCGTCATCGAAGGCGACGGCGCCAACTGGGACAACGAGGTCCGCCCGGCACTCGACGCCTCCCTGGAGACCGGCTCGGGCGCCGGCGATATCGTCGGCGTCGAAGAGCAGGCCGTCACCGAGCTGTACAACAACGCCGAGCACTGGGTCGACCTGGGCGCCCAGGGCTACGACGACCGCGCCGCCGACTACCTCGAGTGGAAGTGGAACATCGGGCACTCCGCCGACGGCACGCTCGTCGGCTTCGGCACCGACGTCGGCGGCATGGGCATGTGCTACCGCAAGGACCTGTTCGAGCAGGCCGGCATCACCACCGACCGCGCCGAACTCGCGGAGCGGTGGTCCGACTGGGACGGCTTCAAGGACGTCGCCCAGGAATTCGTCGACTCCGATGTGGACGCGGCCTTCCTCGACAGCCCGACGCAGCTGCAGAACATGATCCTCGGCCAGACTGCCGGCGGCGCCGACGGCGAGATGTACGTCGACGCCGACGGCAACCTCACCCTCGACTCGAACGCGGCGACGACCTCCGTCCAGACCGTGCTCGACCTCCACGAGATGGGCGCCATCGGGCCGTTCGTCTCCTGGTCCGAAGAGTGGATCGCCGCGCAGGCCGAGGGCGGCTTCGCCGTCATGCCCTGCCCCGGTTGGATGACCGGCGTCATCGAGGGCAACTCCGGCGCCGACAACGCCGGCAACTGGGACATGGCCGCCGCGCCCGGCGTGGCCGGCAACTGGGGCGGCGCTTGGCTGTCGGTCCCCGCCTCCACACCGCACCCGGAGGAGGCCGCCGAGCTCGCCGCGTGGCTGACCGCCCCCGAGCAGCAGGTGAAGGTCTTCGAGGCCGTCGGCAACTACCCCTCCTCGCCCACGGCGCAGGAGGACCCGGCCGTCACCGAGGCCACCAACGCCTACTTCAGCGACGCCCCGATCGGCCAGATCATCGGTGAATCGGTGCGGAACTTCCCGCCGCTGGAGTACGGACTGCTGCACCACCCGGTGAAGCAGGCGGTCGAGGGCGTCCTCAACGGCGTCGTCGACGGCACCTACTCACACGATGAGGCATGGGACGCCATCGAAAACGAAGCCGAGAACGCCGTCGAGCTCTCCGGCGGAGGCCTGTAGACCGGCACTGAGGTCTACCAGTGCCGCCGGTCCGGGACCGCCGCGCCCCAGGGGCGGTCCCCACTCCCTCCCGGCGGCACCGTGTCGGCCCGCCGCGCCCCAACCCGCGGCGGGCCGACTCCCCGTTCTCCCCGATAGGAAAGGTCCCATGGCCACCAGTACCGCGCCTGCGCCGCCACGATCAAGGCTCTCGTGGCGCCAGCGCTTCAACCGACTCGATCTCAAGGGCACGCCCTACGCGCTCGTAGCCCCGTACTTCCTGCTGTTCACGGTGTTCGGGCTCTTCCCGATGGCCTACACCTTCTACGCCTCGATGCACACCTGGAGGCTCGGCAACCCCGAACGCGTCTTCGTCGGACTCGACAACTACTCCTTCCTGCTGTTCGAATACGAACGCTTCGGCTGGTCGATCGTCAACACCCTCGCCATGTTCGTCTTGGCCACCGTCCCGCAGCTGGTGTGCGCGCTCATGGTCGCGAACGCGCTGAACAAGCGCTTGAAGCGCCCGCAGTTCTGGCGCATGCTCGTGCTCGCCCCGATCGTGACCTCGGTGGTCGCCGTCGGGGTCATCTTCGCCCGCATCTGGGGCCAGGAGTACGGCATGGTCAACGGCTTCCTCAACCTGTTCGGCATCGACAACATCAACTGGCAGGCCGGGCGCCTGTCGTCGTGGTTCGCGATCTCCACGATGGTCGACTGGCGGTGGATGGGCTACAACGCCCTGATCTACCTGGCCGCCATGCAGACGATCCCCAAGTCGCTGTACGAGGCCGCCACCGTGGACGGCGCGACGCAGCGCCAGCAGTTCTGGAAGATCACGGTCCCGCAGCTCAAGCCCGTCATCATCTTCACGGTCTTCATCTCCTCGGTGGGCGGCATGATGCTCTTCGTCGAGCCGATGATGTTCGATTCGGGGCGTCTGAACGGCGGCTCGGAAGGCCAGTTCCAGACCAGCGCGATGGTCCTGGTCGATATCTTGCGCACGCACGGCAACTACGGGGTCTCGGCGGCGGCCGGGTGGCTGCTGTTCGTCATCATCTGCGTGGTGGCGCTGGTGAACTACCTCATCGTCAACCGGATCCAGGGGAACAAATGAGCACGACCGTCACACCCGGACCACCGGCCCGCACCGGCGCACCGGCCGCCCGGCCTCCCCGGCAGCCGGTCAGGAAGACGAAGCGGCGCGGCGCCGAGGGCGCCGACGGCCTGTTCGCCCCGACCGTGCTCACTCGTGTCGGATTGATCGCCGTGGGCGTCCTGTCGATCTTTCCGCTGTACTGGATGATCGTGATCGCCTCGACGTCGACGTCGAACGCCTCGGGCTTTCCGCCGGCGCTGCTGCCGGGCGGGAATCTCGGAGAGCACATCCAGCAGGCGCTGACCGATCCTGAGGCGAATCTGCTGCTCGGGTTGCGCAACTCGATCATCATCACCGGGACGGTGACCGTCTCGGTGGTGCTCATCTCCTCGCTGGCGGGTTTCGCGTTCGCGAAGCTCAATTTCCGAGGGTCGAAGCTGCTCATGGGCACCGTGCTGGTGACGATGATGGTGCCGCTGCAGCAGTTGGGTCTGGTGCCGCTGTACATCGTCATGGTCGAGCTCCAGTGGCTCGACACGCTCCAGGCGGCGATCCTGCCGTTCCTGGTAAACGGTTTCGGCATCTTCATGATGCGCCAGTACACGGTCCAGGCGGTGCCCGACGAGATCATCGAGGCCGCCCGCATCGACGGGGCGACGACGCTGGGCATCTGGTGGCGGATCGTCCTGCCGGCGCTGCGTCCGGGCATGGTCGTGCTCGCCCTGCTCACCTTCATGCTGAACTGGAACGAGTTCCTGTGGCCGTTCATGGTGCTGAGCGGTGAGAACCCGACCGTGCAGCTGGCGATCCGCCAGCTGTCCACCGCTACTTGGTCAGCGGACCTGTCGATGATCTTCACCGGCACGCTGATCTCGATCATTCCCATCGCGATCCTGTTCCTCATCTTCGGGCGGCAGATCGTCAGCGGCATCATGGAAGGTTCCGGAAAACAATGACCATTGACAACGAGACAGCGGACTTGGCGGCGAGATTCCCGTCCGGTTTCGCTTGGGGCGCGGCCACGTCGTCCTATCAGATCGAGGGCTCGACTTCGGCGGACGGGAGGGGCGTGTCCATCTGGGATACGTTCGTGGCCGAGCCGGGTCGGGTGATCGACGGGTCGAACGGCGACAAGGCGATCGACTCCTATCGCAATATCGAGGGCGATGTCGCCCTGGTCGGGGAGCTCGGCCTCAACAGCTACCGGTTCTCGCTGTCGTGGCCGCGGGTGTGCCCCGACGGCGACGGGCGGGCCAACGGGGCGGGCTTGGACTACTATTCGGCGCTGGTCGACGCGCTGCTGGAGGAGGGCATCACCCCGTGGGTGACGCTCTACCACTGGGATCTGCCGCAGGCGCTGGAGAACGCCGGCGGGTGGCCCAAGCGGGACACGGCCGAGCGGTTCGGCGAGTTCGCGCGGATCGCGCACGACAGGCTGGGCGACCGGGTGAAGCACTGGATCACGGTCAACGAGCCGTGGTGCGCGGCGTTCTTGGGCTATTCGTCGGGCGAGCACGCTCCGGGTCGGCGCGAGCCGGCCGCGTCGATCGCCGCCGCGCACCACCTGATGGTGGGGCATGGTCTGGCGGCCAGTGCGATCAAGGAGGCGGACGCCGAGGCGACGGTGAGCCTCGGCTT
This sequence comes from Glycomyces tarimensis, assembly GCF_054776215.1. Lineage (NCBI taxonomy): Bacteria > Bacillati > Actinomycetota > Actinomycetes > Glycomycetales > Glycomycetaceae > Glycomyces > Glycomyces tarimensis. The sequence goes on along the minus strand of NZ_BAAHCB010000005.1, from coordinate 161,617 downwards.
GAACTTCTATCCGGTGTACGCCGCGTCGGACTCGCCGGCGGATGTGGACGCGGCCCGACGCATCGACGGGGTGCAGAACCGGTGGTTCACCGATGCGGCGCTCAAGGGCGTCTATCCCGAGGACGTCTTGGACGACTTCGCGGCGGTGACCGACTTCGCGTTCGTGGAGGTCGGTGACATGGAGCTGATCAACGCGCCGCTGGACTGCCTGTGCGTGAACTTCTACAGCCAGTTCACGGTGACCGGTGCGGCCGGCGGGGCGGCGTCGGCGTCGGCCGCGCCGACGGGGGCGGGTTCGCCGTGGCCGGCGAATGAGCACGTCGGGTTCGTGACCGCGGGGCTGCCGCAGACGGACATGGGGTGGGAGATCGCCCCGCGGGGGCTCACTGAAACGTTGAAACGCCTGCACGTGAACTACCCGGAGGTGGCGCTCGCGGTCACCGAGAACGGGGCGGCGTTCACCGACAAGCTCGTGGGCGGGCAGGTCGCCGACTCCGAGCGGCTCGACTACATCCGCGACCATCTGGACGCCTGCGCGGCGGCCGTCGAGGACGGTGTGCCGCTGGTGGGGTACTTCGCGTGGTCGCTGGCCGATAACTTCGAGTGGGCCTGGGGCTACACCAAGCGGTTCGGCCTGGTGTATGTGGACTTCGAAACCGGACAACGGGTCGTTAAAGACTCGGGCAAGTGGTATGCCGACCTAGTGCGGACCGCGCGTTCGAACGGTGAGGCAAAATAAGATCACGCAACGCGGAGCCCGAGGTGATGCACGATGACCGACATCCGATCTGACGATCCGAGCGCCGGCCCGACGCCGACAGCCAGTCAGTCCCCGAACGGGCGGCCCCGACGCAAGCGAAGTGCCGGGCGCCCGACGCTCGACACCGTCGCGCGTCACGCGGGGGTCGGGCGGGGCACGGTCTCGCGTGTCATCAACGGTTCCCCCAAGGTCGCCGAGGACACCCGGGCGGCGGTGCTCGCCGCGATCAAGGAGCTCGGGTACGTCCCGAACCAGGCGGCGAGGACTCTGGTGACGCAGCGGACGGACACGGTGGCGCTGGTCGTGACCGAGTCGCAGGAGTGGCTGTGGGGGGAGCCGTTCTTCGCGGGCGTCCTGCGGGGCGCCTCGGATCAGCTCGCCGAGGAGAACATGCGGCTGATGATGACGTTCGCTCCCAAGGACGGCGACCGGTCCCGCCTGGAGTCGTATCTCATGGGCGGGCACGTCGACGGCGTCATGATGGTCTCGAGCCACTCGGGCGACCCGCTGCCCGGGCGGCTCGAGGAGGCCGGCATCCCGATCGTGCTGTGCGGCACGCCGACGGGGCTGAACCCGGCGGCGTATGTCGACTGCGACAACCGCTCGGGGGCGCGCCAGGCCGTGGAGTATCTGGCCGATCGGGGTCACCGGCGGATCGGCATCATCGCCGGACCGCAGGACATGTCCGTGGGCGTCGACCGGCTCAACGGCTACCGGGACGGGCTGCGCGGGCATCGGCTGCCCGTGGAGGACCAGCTGGTGGCTCAGGCCGGGGGCTTCGACGAGGCCAGCGGCATCAAGGCCGCGCGGCGGCTGTTCGACACCGCCGGGGAGATCGACGCGGTGTTCGCCGCGTCCGATCCGCTGGCGATCGCCACGCTGCGGGTCGCGCGGGAGCGCGGGATCTCGGTGCCGGACGATGTGGCGCTCATCGGCTTCGACGACTCGCCGCTGGCGGAGGTGTCCGAGCCGCCGTTGACGACGGTGCACCAGCCGACCGAGACGATGGGGCGCGAGATGGCGCGGCTGCTGTGCGGTCGTATCAGGGGCGAGGAGGCCGGGCCGCTCGTGACGATTCTGGGGACCAGGATCGTGGTGCGCGAGTCCGCCTGAGCGGAAGCGAATCGCTAGGCTAGAACGTTCGCCAGGACGGCCGGAACGGTGCCCGATCAAGTCAAGGCGCCGCTCCGGCCGCATTTGCTTGAGCTGGGGGACGGCTATGTGAGACTCGCTCCAGGTCAGGGTCTCGGTTGCAGGGGGTTGCAGGGGGTTGCAGGGTGCGCGTTGGTGCGTGATTCAGACGATCAGCGATGAGGAGGCGAGGCACTCGTTCACGGTCCGACTCGGGGCCCGGGTTCGTTTCGATGCGGCTTCAAGCGGGCGGCGACGAAGAGGTGAGCCCTTTGTGGAGCTTGGGTCGGCGGGCATGGGGGTTCCTTTGGGCGCGGCCCGGGGCGCCGGTCCAAATGGGTGTCCGGTTTATCTTGCGGGGCAAGGGTTCTCGTGGTTCCGGGCGGCGGAAACGTGAGTGTTTTCCCACCCTAATGGGTGATGACAAAGCATCTGTGACCTGGGATAATAGAGGTATAGCACGAACCGGCGGAAACAGCAGGTTCGTACGAGACCTCAATGACCGAGGGAGGTGTGAGATGGCCAAGGCGAGCATGAAGCCGAGCAGGACCGAGCGGACCGAGCGGGCGGCGGCCATCCACACCGATCTCAATGAGGCCGCTTCCCTGATCAACTCCGTGCACGCCGAGGTCCTGCGCCGGGTGATCGAGGCGAAGACGTGGAACATCCACCGCGACTGCGACGGCTTCTCCGCCCTGCGCGAGTGGCTGGTGTCGACCTTCGACTTCCACCTCCGCACCGCTGCTGATCTGGCCGCGATCGCCCGCACTGCCGGGAAGTTCACCGTCCTGGCCGAGACCGCCACCTCTGCTGCGGCCCGGATCGACCGGGTCGCGGCAGCCGTGCGCCGCCTGGACGCGACCAAGGCTCTGCGGGTGTACGCGCGGACTCCTTACAAGGAACCGGTGCCGTCCCCGTTTGACGCCGAGACGCTGTGTGCGACCCCGGAGCACTTGATCGCGCAGTACTGCGTCCACGCCACCGTCAAGGACGTCCACGCCCAGCTGGATGAGCTCCAGGCCGCGCTCGACTCCGGTGAGGAGCTGTTGGACGGGCTGGGGCAGCAGTCGTTGCAACGCCTGGACTTGGTGGAGACCGAGAACGGCATGTTCATCCTTTCCGGGCTGCTGTCGGCCGATACCGGGAAGCTGTTCGCGAAGCTGTTGACCACCGCCGTCCCGCCGCCGCGTCAGGACGAGGTCGACGCCGACGGGTGCCTGCCGCCGGCGGCGAACCGCCGCGCTGAGGCGTTCCACCAGATGGTCGCGACCCACGGCAGTGACCCGAACGCGGCCAAGCGGCACGGGCACACCGCCATCCTGCACCTGTCGGTCGACATCGACACCCTCGCCGGGGAAGACACCGGACGGGTCCCGACCCTCGAAGGCGACCCCATCTCCCTGGGTAAGGCCCGCCTGCTCGCCTGCGAGGGCCTGGTCATCCCCAACGTGTTCAACTACCGCACCGGCGAAGCGATCGAACTCGGCCGGGCCCTGCGCCTGCCCAACAGCGCCCTGCGGCGGAAGCTGGAGTTGGAGCAGCCGGGCGGGTGCGCCTGGACTGGCTGTCTCGCTCCGGTGCAGTGGACCGAAGCCCACCACATCCGCCACTGGGCGAATGGTGGGCCGACGGTGGCCGAGAACCTGGTCCTGTTGTGCCGGTTCCACCACGGCCGCGTCCACACCCCCGGCTGGACGATTCAGAAGACCGGACCGGGTAAGGCGTTGATCGTGCACCATGAGGGGCACGAGGACACCGACCTCGACCTCAAGTGCGGGTGCTCGGACTGGCGCACCGACACCGACCTGGATCTGGGCTTCGCCGAGGACATCGCGAACGCCTTCCCCACCGGCCTGTATCCCGAAGAATGGTCGGAGACCCTGAAACCCGACCTCGAAGCGGCTGCCGAGCAGGCCGAGACCGAGCAGGTCATGGCCGCCGCGAAAGCCGCCCGCGCGAAACTGCGAGCCCGCTTCACCACACCGACACCCCAACCCGAACCGGCTTCAGCACCGGCACCCGAACCGGAGCAGGGCCAGAGGCGGGAATACGAGACTTCGACCCTGCTGACCGAGGCGAAGCGGATTCGCGAACCGGTCGGGGCCGCACCGGCACCGGACTACGGACCACCGCCGTTCTTACCCTGCCCGCTGCGGGATGCCGTGGCGGGGAAGGCACCTCATAGATCGCCAGCTCGAAACCGACAACGGCTTCGAGGACATCCCCATGCCCACACCCGAACCGGACCACCAGCAACGCGAATACCCACCACCAGGCCAGCCCCAGCCCCACCCGGCACGGCACCACCGACCACCCCCGCGCTGACCAACCAACACCAGCCCACCCGCCACCGCTTTTGTCGCCGCCTCAGCGCAGCCGGGCCAGCCACGACACCGACCCGCCAACGCCCCCGCGGCCATTGCCGGGCCCAGCAGGCCCCGCGCCGGACCACAGCAGCGCCAACTCCAGACACCCGCCCCGACCACTTCACCACCTCACCATCGCTGCCTTGACACAGCGCGACTATCGCTCACGCCCGCTCCCGCCAGCGCACGGGCGGCCATTGCCGGGCTTCCGACGTTGTCCCCACACCGCTCCTCCATCGCTTCATCGGCACCCCGATTGCGACCCGTGCAGCCACAGGGGGACGATGGGGGCATGGACGAGCAGCCGCTGCCGCCCGCACGCCTCCGGGCGCCGATCCTCACTTGGCGGCCGGGCGACGAGGCCGACCGCGCCGTGGGCGAAGCGGTCGTGCTCCATCTGCGCTCCGCCGCCGGCGCGCTCGGTGCCGCCGGTCCCGACCTCGACGAGTACGACTGCCGCGAGCTGCTGATGTGCCTCGACCGCTCCCTCAAAGCAGTCGTCGTCGAGGCGTGCTACGAGCGTTTCCTGCACCTGTTCGGGCACCTCTACGCCCTCCGCGAGAGCCCCGAGCCGCGCCATGCCGAGCGCACGCTGACGGCGCTGGCCGACGCTGTCGAGGTCGGCCTGTGGGAATGGTGAACCACGCCCGGTTCGGCGGCGGCCCGGTTCGACATCATGGCTACTGATCAGTAACATGTATCGTGATCGGCAACACCGCACCGTCGAGAGGTCGCCATGGGAGTCGTCCAAATCGTCACGGCCGTGATCGCGTTCGCCTACACGGCGTTCGCGATCGGGCTGTTCGTCCGCGCCTGCAAGAGCCTGCTCGCCACCGTGCGGCTCGGATCCGCGGACCGCACCAGGTCGGGCCGCCGGGGTGAACGCGTCCGGACCATGCTGCGCGAGACCCTGGGACACACCAGGATGCTCAAGTGGACATGGGTCGGCGCGGCGCACTGGCTGGTGTTCATCGGCTTCTTCTCGCTCTTCCCGGTCCTGGCCACCGCCTACTTGGAGACCCTCAACCCCGAGTGGACACTCCCCTGGGTCGGGCACTGGGGGCCCTGGCTGCTGCTGTCCGAGATCATCGCCGCCGTCACCGGCCTGGGCATCCTGTTCCTCATCGCCGTCCGCCTGGCCCGCCAGCCGAAGGCGCACCCGCTGCCGCCGCAGGGCGAGATCTCCGAGGACGGCCAGCGCCACTCCTCGTCACGGTTCGAGAACTCCCGCCAGTGGCAGGCGTTCTACGTCGAGGGCACCATCCTCGCGATCGTCACCTGCTTCTTCATCATCCGCTCGGCCGAGTTCGCGCTCGGCGGCATCGACGCGACTTGGGCCGGGCCGATCTCCTCGCGGCTGGCGAACCTCTACGGTGCGGCTTCGGAGTCGGCACTGCACACGACGATCACGGTGACCGCCGGGGTGAAGATCGTGGTGTCGTGGACGTTCTTCCTGATGCTGGCCCTGCTGCCGGCGTTCGGCATCGGGTGGCACCGGGTGACGGCGTTCTTCAACATCTACTTCAAGCGCGAGGCCGACGGCGCCCCGGCGCTGGGGCCGGCGAAGCCGATGCTCATCGACGGCGAGCCGGCGGACTTCGAGCAGGCCGACCCGGAGACGCAGCCGTTCGGCGTGGCGACCATCGAGGACTTCAGCTGGAAGGGCCTGCTGGACTTCTCGACATGCACCGAGTGCGGGCGCTGCCAGTCGCAGTGCCCGGCGTGGAACACCGGGAAGCCGCTGTCGCCGAAGAAGTTCGTGACGGACCTGCGCGACCACCTGTACGAGCAGGCGCCGTATTTGAAGGCGGCGGCGATGGCGAAGGCGAACGGCGGCGAGGACCCGCACGAGAAGATCAACATCGTCGGCTCGGTGATTCACCCCGATGTGCTGTGGTCGTGTACAACGTGCGGCGCGTGCGTGGAGCAGTGCCCGGTGGACATCGAGCATGTGGACCACATTCTGGATCTGCGCCGCAACCTGGTGATGATCGAGTCGGACTTCCCGCCCGAGGCGCAGACGATGCTGCGGAACCTGGAGAACAAGGGGAATCCGTGGGGCGAGAATCCGGCGAACCGGCTGAAGTGGGCCGAGCCGCTGGACTTCGAGGTGCCGATCGCCGAGCCGGGCGGGGACTGGGAGTACCTGTACTGGGTGGGTTGCGCGGGCGCGTACGACCCGAAGGCGCAGAAGACGTCGCGTGCGGTGGCGACGCTGCTGCACGACGCGGGCGTGAAGTTCGCGGTGCTCGGGGAGGCGGAGACGTGCACGGGCGATTCGGCGCGGCGCATCGGGCATGAGTTCATGTTCCAGATGTTCGCCGAGCAGAACGTGGAGACGTTGAACGAGGTGGGGGCGGTCAAGATCGTCGCGACGTGCCCGCACTGCCTGAACACCATCGGCAAGGAGTACACCGAGGCCGGCGGGGAGTACGAGGTGGTGCACCACACGGAGCTGCTGGCGGATCTGGTCGAGTCGGGGAAGATCGAGCCGGCCGAGGGGCACGACGGGAAGCTGACGTATCACGACCCGTGCTATCTGGGCCGGCACAACAAGATCTTCACGCCGCCGCGTGAGCTGCTGGGTTCGTTCTCGGAAGTGACGGAGATGCCCCGCAGCGAGGAGCGGTCGTTCTGCTGCGGCGCGGGCGGGGCGCGGATGTGGCTGGAGGAGCCGCTGGGCAAGCGGGTCAACCGGGAGCGGGCCGACGAAGCGGTGGCGACGGGAGCGAAGACCGTGGCCGTGGGCTGCCCGTTCTGTTCGACGATGCTGCGTGACGGCGTCGCCGACGGCGGTCATGAGGATCAGGTAGAGGTCGTCGACATCGCGCAGCTGCTGGAGCGGTCGCGGGCGAAGAAGGCGGCCGCGGCCGAGTAGGCCGGGTTCAGCTTCGGCCGAAGTGTCCGCGCAGCAGTTGCGCGGACGCTTCGGCGAGGACGCCGCCGTAGACGGCGGGGTTGTGGTTGAGGCGCGGGTCGCGCACGACGTCCCACAGGGAGCCGACGGCGCCGGTTTTGGGCTCCCAGGCGCCGAAGACGATTTCGCCGACGCGGGCGAGGACGGCGGCGCCGGCGCACATGGTGCACGGTTCGAGGGTGACGACGAGGGTGCAGTGCTCGAGCCGCCAGCCGTCGCCGTGGACGGCGGCGGCGGCTCGGAGTGCGAGGATCTCGGCGTGGGCGGTGGGGTCGGCGAGGGCTTCGCGCTGGTTGGCGGCGGCGGCGAGCTCGCGGCCCTCGGGGTCGTAGACGACGGCGCCCACCGGGAGGTCGGTGCCGGAGGCGGCCGCGGCCTCGAGGGCGCGGCGCATCCGGTGGTCGTGGACCTCGCGGCGGGTGGGCATCGGTTGGGCGGCCGGGAGGCTCAGGCGCCGGTGGCGGATTCCAGGGCTTCGGCGAAGCCGATGACGCCTGCGACTTCGGAGACGACGTCGGAGGGCATCATGCCTTCCTTGGCGCACAGGGCGAGCAGGGTGGCCCCGCCGACGCCGAGGTCGCCGAGGAGGTCCGCTTCGCCGACGGGCTCGGCGTCGAGCTCGGTGGGGCGCGCGGAGATCGACTCCTCGTCCTCGGTGTCGATCTCGTCGGTGTCCTCGGGTTCGAGGTCGCCGAGCAGTGCCTCGCCCAGGCGCGACTGCGATGCGTACTCGGCGTCGGAGCCGAAGGTGCGCAGGTCGTCGCCGTTGTCGAGGCGCATCACCGTCAGGTATTCGTCGTCGGCGTCGACGAAGAGCAGCGTCAGGTCGGCGTCAGGGTAGGCCTCACGCATGACCTCGGCGGCGTCCTCGATGTCCGTCACGTCGTCGAGTTCGACTTCCGTGGCGTCCCATTCCTCGCCCTCGCGGCCCACGGCCACAGCGAAATACGACACGATCCGTCCCCGTTTTCTGTTCAATGGACCAGCGGCTCAACCGAGCCCGCTGTTCAAATCGACTTACTGAAGGATGTGGCGGCCTGCGTCGATGTAACCACAGGATCCAATTGCCGGTCAGCAAAAGATACAGCTCGACCGAGAGGCCTGTGACCCCAGCGGCCGTCCCTGCGACGGCGGCTACGCCGACCGCGGCACCGCGGTCACCGTAGCGTGCCAGTACTGCTGCCACGACAGTTGCGATCGTACTCGCGGCCAATGTCACCCAGGCGAACCCCGCCCCCGTTCGGGCGAAGGCGAGGAGCCACAGCAGCACCCACAACGCTGTGAGCGCGCTTCCCGCGGCGACGGCTCCTACGCGCACCTGGTGGGGTTCGCGCCAGCGCGGGCGTCCTGAGCGGCCCGGGGGTAGCCCGGGGCCCGGCCAGGACGTGGCGCGGATGGGTCCGTCATGCATAGGTGACAGGGTACGTGGGGCCGGGCGGGGGCTGCATGGCCGGAACGGGCAGCGGCATGACCGGGAGCGCGGGGGCTTCGACGGGCCGGACCTTCCCGTCGGGGAAGGTGACGTGGTAGCGGGTGCCGTCCCAGGTGGCGGGGGGCATGTGGGGGTCGCGGCCGGTGTAGGCGGCTTTGGCGCGGTGCATGTGGTGGAGGCCGTCGCCGATGAGCTGCTGGTCGTAGTGTCCGCCGATGGCGGCGAGGTCGAGTTGTTCGGAGACGTCGGAGGCGGCCCGCTGGAAGTCCTTCATGGCCTTCTCGCCTGCGGGTCCGGCGATGCGGCGGGCCCAGGCTCGGGCGGAGGCGCGGCGGGAGAAGCTGGCGAGGGAGGCGAGTTCGGGCGGGGAGAGCAGGCCGCTCGTGACGTAGGGGGCGAGGGTGGTCTGGGTGCGGCGGGCGTCGGCGGCGCGCAGCCACAGGGCGAGGCCGACCATGGTGAAGAACAGGGGCATGAGGAACGCGGGGTAGAGGGCGAACCAGAGGGCGGGCATGCCGAGTTCGGTGCCGATGACGGAGGAGCCGTTCCAGAGGGCGTGGAGGCCCATGCCGCACAGGAGCATGCCGATGATCCAGGCGGCGGAGACGCCCTTGCGGCCGGGGCGGCGGGCGGCTTTGCCGAGGCCGATGGCGGACAGGCCGGTCATGAGGGGGTGGGCGAACATGGTGGCGAGGCCGCGGACGATGACGAGTTGGGTGACGAGGGCGATGCCGGCGGATTCGTCGAGGATCTGGGCGCCGGAGACGTAGGCGCCCGAGGCGTAGAGGACGTTTTCGGCGACGGCGAAGCCGGCTCCGGCGAGTCCGCAGTAGACGAGGGCGTCGAGGGTGCCGGTGAAGTGGCGGCGGGCGAGCCAGAGCACGAGGAGGGGGCCGGCGAGTTTGGTGATCTCTTCGATGACGGGCGCGGAGATGACGGCGGCGAGGTTCTCGCTGAGGTCGTTTTCGCGCAGGAGGTAGGCGACGCCGGTGTTGACGCCGAGGGAGATCGCGGTGGAGACGCAGGCCCCCCAGCCGAAGCAGAAGGCGAGGACGAGCCAGGGGCGGCGGCGGTAGCGGCCGAGCCACAGGAAGGTGGCGACGAGCAGGGGGGCGGGCAGGAGGGCGGCGACGATGCCGACGCCGGCGGCTTCGGCTCCGGCGCCTTCGACGATGGCCCAGCCGAGGACGGTGAGGCCGGCGGCGAAGATCGCGGCGCAGCCGGCGATGAGCAGGGGCCGGTTGCGGCGGCGGTGGCCGGCGATGGCGAGCACGGTGCCGGCGGCGAGGAGGGCGGCGGCGATGGTGAGGACGATGAGGAGTTCTCGCTGCGGTGCGCTCACTGGGTGTCCTTCGGTCCGGTGTCGGGCGTCGCCTCCGGCCCTGGTGATCCGGGGGCGGGGCCTTCGCGGATGACGAAGTGTTCGCCGATGCCGGAGACGGCCAGGAGCCGTTTGAGGAAGTCGCCGAGGTTGGCGAGGACGAGTACGGCGCGCGAACGGGCCGCGGCGCGGCTGAGGACGACGAGTGTCCCGAGCCCCCGCGAGTCGCAGAAGGTCACGCCTCCCATGTCGAGGACGATGCGCACGGGCTCTTCGGCCAGTGCGGCGTCGAAGGCGCTCGAGAGCCGCGGTGCGGTCTGGAGGTCGATTTCGCCGGTCAACGCCACGATCGTCTCGTTCGATTCGCGGTAAACCGAAATGTCGAGCTTTTGGTGTACCACGTCCCCAACCCTAACCGAAAACTCCTCGATGTCAGGTTCGGCGGGTGGAGAGTTTCGGCGAATCTAGTCGCTGCCGGGTTCGAGCTGCTCGATGATCTTGGCGATCTCGTCGTCGGGTCCGTGGTTCTTCTGCCATTCGGCGAGGTCGCCGTAGGCCTTGCGGAGTCGGCGGATGAGGCCGTCTTCGCGTTCGCGCAGGTCGCGGGTGCGTTCGGAGGTGTGGCGGAGGGCTTGGCCTTGGCTCCACAGGTCGATGAAGACCTTGACTTTGGTGCGGAGCATCCACGGGTCGAACGGTTTGGTGATGTAGTCGACGGCGCCGACGGAGTAGCCGCGCATGGCGAGATGGGAGTCACGGTCGGCGGCGGTGAGGAAGATGATGGGGGTGTGGCGGGTCTTCTCGCGCTGCTTGATGTGGCGTGCGGTCTCGAAGCCGTCCATGCCGGGCATTTGGGCGTCGAGGAGGATCGCGGCGAAGTCGCCGGTGAGCAGGCGTTTGAGGGCCTCTTCTCCGGAGGTGACGGCGATGGTGGCGACGGGCAGGCCCTGCAGGATCGCTTCGAGCGCGAGGAGGTTCTCTGATCTGTCGTCTACGAGCAGGACACGGGCGGTGCTCATGCGGCCTCTCCATCGTTCGGGGCGTCATTCTCTCCTGCGGCGGCCGGGCCGCCCCCCGCGGGGTCGCCGCCCGTCCCCTCCCACTGTGACATGGCGGTGCCGGTGCGGCCGGGCCGCAGGGACATGGTGTCGCCGCTGGGTCCGCTGGGTCCGCCTGGGCCGCTGGGGCGGGGGATCCACTGCGACATGGTGTCGAGGAGCTGGTCCAGGTCGACCGGTTTGGTCAGGTAGGCGCTGGCTCCGGCGGAGACGGACTTCTCGCGCTGTTCGGCGAGGGCCTGGGCGGTGAGGAAGATGATGGGCAGCTCGGCGAACTGGGGCATGCGGCGGATGACGCGGGTCGTCTCGTTGCCGTCCATGCCGGGCATCATCGAGTCCATCAGGACGACGTCGATGTCTGGGTGGTTTTGGAGGGCGTCGATGCCGTCGGCGCCGTTCTCGGCGTAGTGGACCTCGATGCCGTGCAGTTCGAGCGCGGCGGTGAGCGCGAAGACGTTGCGGATGTCGTCGTCGACGATGAGGACGGCGGCGCCGTCGAGGTGCTGGGCGGCCACCGAGGAGGAGGGCGTCTCGGGCGCGCCGGTGAGGATCGAGGGGCCGCGGGAGTCCTCGACGGGCGGCAGCTCGGAGCGGTACGGCTGGAAGTCCTCGTCGGTGTCGATCTCGGCGGGGACGGCGAAGGTGAAGACGCTGCCGTCGGAGCCGGTGCGTTCGATGAACACGTCGCCGCCGAGCATCTGCGACAGGGACTTGGAGATCGACAGGCCCAGGCCGGTGCCGCCGAAGTTGCGGCGGGTGGTGCCGTCGGCCTGCTGGAACGGCTCGAAGATGATCGTCTTCTTGTTCTCGGGGACGCCGATGCCGGTGTCGATGACGGAGAAGGAGACGCGTTCGGCCGCGGAGTTCAGGCGCGGGGCCTCGAAGCGGATGTCGGAGGCGACGCGCCGCACCGCGAGCGTGACCGAGCCGCGGCGGGTGAACTTGACCGCGTTGGACAGCAGGTTCCGCAGCACCTGCTGGAACTTCTGGCCGTCGGTCTGGAGCATCTGCGGGACGCCCGGTCCGACGTCGATGGTGAAGCCGAGCTGCTTGTCCTCGGCTTGGGGCCGGAACGTGGCCTCGATGTCGCCGAGGACCTCGCCGAGGGCGACGGGGTGCACGGACACGTCCATGCGCCCGGCCTCGATCTTGGACAGGTCGAGGATGTCGTCGATGAGGGTGAGCAGGTCGGTGCCGGCGTTGTGGATGGTGCGGGCGAATTCGATCTGCCGCTCGGTGAGGTTGTTGTCGGCGTTCTCCGACAGCAGCCGGGCGAGCAGCAGCAGCGAGTTCAGCGGCGTGCGCAGCTCGTGGGAGACGTTGGCGAGGAACTCGGACTTGTACTTGGAGGCCTGGGCGAGCTGCTCGGCCTTCTCCTCGATGTCCTGGCGGGCGGCCTCGACCTCGGCGTTCTTGACCTCGATGGCCTTGTTCTGGGCCGACAGCAGCGTCGCCTTCTCCTCGAGTTCGACGTTGGTCTCCTTGAGCCGGTCGGACTGGGCGCGCAGCTCCTGGGCCATGCGCTGGGATTCGCGCAGCAAAACCTCGGTGCGGGCGTTGCCCTCGATGGTGGCGAGGGTGACGCCGACGTTCGGGGCGAGGGAGTCGAGGAACTTCTTGTGGAGCCCGGAGTAGGTGTTGAACGAGGCGAACTCGATGACGCCGCGGACCTTGTCGCCGAACTGGACGGGCAGGATGATCAGGTCCGTCGGCGTGGCCTGGCCGAGCCCGGAGGAGATCTCCAGGTAGCCGTCGGGGATGTCGTGGAGGTGGATGGTGCGCTTGGAGGCCGCGGCCTGACCGACCATGCCCTCGTTCTCCTCGATGATGATCTTCTCGCCGGGGCTCGGGTGGCCGTAGACGGCGTTGAGCCGGTAGGTGACGTGGCCCGAGACGTCCTCGTGGCGGACGTAGAACGTGGAGGTCTGGGCGTCGATGAGGCTCGTGACCTCGTCGAGGATCATCCGGGTGACCTCCTCGATGTTCCTGCGGCCCTGCAGGAGCGAGGAGATGCGCGCGAGGTTGGAGTTGAGCCAGTCCGCGTCGGTGTTCTGGCGGGTCTTGTCCCGCAGCGCGGTGATCATCTGGTTGATCGACTCGGTGAGGTCGGCGATCTCGCCGGCGGCCTCGAAGTCGACCGACTGGGTCAGATCGCCGCGGGCGACGGCGTGGGCGACGTTCGCGATCGCGCGCAGCTGGAGCGTCAGCGTCGCGGCGAGCGAGTTCACATTGCGGGTCAGGGCCAGCCAGGTGCCGGCGACGCCGGCGACCTCGGCCTGGCCGCCGAGGTTCCCTTCGACGCCGACCTCGCGGGCGACTCGCGTGACCTCCCCGGCGAAGCTGGAGAGCTGCTCGACCATGGTGTTGACGGTGTTCTTCAGCTCGAGGATCTCGCCTTGGGCGTCGACGGTGATCTGGCGGGTGAGGTCGCCGCGCGCGACCGCGGTGGTGACCTCGGCGATGTTGCGGACCTGCGCGGTCAGGTTCGACGCCATCGAGTTGACGTTGTCGGTCAGGTCCTTCCACGTGCCCGAGACGCCGGGCACGCTCGCCTGACCGCCCAGGCGGCCCTCGGTGCCGACCTCGCGGGCCACGCGCGTGACCTCGTCGGCGAACTGCGACAGCTGCGCCACCATCGAGTTCATCGTGGTCTTGAGTTCGAGCATCTCGCCTTGGGCCTCGACCGTGATCTGGCGGTTGAGATCGCCGCGCGCGACCGCGGTGGCGACCGAGGAGATGTTGCGGACCTGCGCGGTCAGGTTCGACGCCATCGAGTTGACGTTGTCGGTCAGCGCCTCCCAGATCCCGGAGACGCCCTGGACGTTGGCCTGGCCGCCGAGCTTGCCGTCGGTGCCGACCTCGCGGGCGACGCGCGTGACCTCGTCGGCGAACTGCGACAGCTGCGCCACCATCGAGTTCATCGTCGATTTCAGTTCGAGCATCTCGCCGCGCGCGTCCACGGTGATCTGGCGGGACAGGTCGCCGTCGGCGACCGCGGTGGCGACCGAGGAGATGTTGCGGACCTGCGCGGTCAGGTTCGACGCCATGAGGTTGACGTTGTCGGTCAGGTCCTTCCAGATGCCCGAGACGCCCGAGACGTTCGCCTGGCCGCCGAGATTGCCTTCGCTGCCGACCTCCCGGGCGACTCTGGTGACCTCGTCGGCGAAGCTGGAGAGCTGGTCGACCATGGTGTTCACGGTCGTCTTCACGTCGGCGACCTCGCCGGAGGCCTCGACGGTGATCTTCTGGCTCAGGTCGCCGCCGGCGACGGCCGAGGTGACCTTGGCGATGTTGCGGACCTGGTCGGTCAGGTTCGCGGCGAGCTGGTTCACGTTCTGCGTCAGGTCGCGCCAGGTGCCGGAGACCCCGAACACCTGCGCCTGGCCGCCGAGGCGGCCGTCGGTGCCCACCTCGCGGGCCACGCGCGTGACCTCGTCGGCGAAGTTCGACAACTGGTCGACCATCGAGTTGACGGTCGTCTTGAGCTCCAGGATCTCGCCCTGGGCGGGCACCTGGATCTTCTTGGTCAGGTCGCCGCGGGCGACCGCCGTGGTGACCTTCGCGATGTCGCGGACCTGGTCGGTCAGGGACGACGCCATCGAGTTGACGTTGTCGGTCAGGTCCTTCCACGTGCCCGAGACGGCCGGGACGTCCGCCTGGCCGCCCAGGCGGCCCTCGGTGCCGACCTCGCGGGCCACACGGGTGACCTCGGCCGCGAAGATGTGGAGGGTCTCGGTGAGGGAGTTGATGGTCTCGGCGAGCTCGGCGACCTCGCCGGAGGCGTTGACGGTGATGCGCTGGCTCAGATCACCGGCGGCGATGGCCTGCGTCACCGTGGAGATGGAGCGGACCTGGTCGGTCAGGTTCGACGCCATCGTGTTCACCGCGTCGGTCAGCGACCGCCACGTGCCCGAGACGCCCTGGACGTCCGCCTGGCCGCCGAGGCGGCCGTCGGTGCCGACCTCCTTGGCGACGCGCGTGACCTCGCCGGCGAAGGACCGCAGGAGCCCGACCATCTGGTTGACGGTCTCCCCCAGGCGCCGGAACTCGCCCTTGAGCTGCTTGCCCTCGAACTCGAGCGCGGCCTCCTGTGTCAGGTCGCCGGCGGCGACCGCCTCCAGGACGCGGCCGAGCTCGGTGGTGGGCCGCACGAGCTCCTCGACCAGGCGGTTGACGCTCGAGGCGCCGTCCCTCCAGCCGCCGTCGAGGTGCTCGATGTCGAGCCGGTGGTTCCACGAGCCCTCCTGCCCGACCACGCGCGCGATGAGCGCGAGGTCCCTGGACTGGCGGTCGGCGCGTTCGACCACGGCGTTGAACCGGTCGACGACCTCGCCGGCCAGGCCCTCGCCGCGCGGCAGACGCACCGAGAAGTCCCCGCCCTCGACCGCGCCGAGCGCGTCGGCGAGGCTGCGGAGCAGATCGGATTCGTCTGTCGGGTTCGCGGGGGCTGAAGTGGAAGCGGTGTCCGTCATGGCGTCATTCCTCCGCTGCAGGTACAGGCTCGACTAACAGGTTGTCACACGAATACCGCAAACGTGAAGCCAGGTTACGCAGAGCACTATGTGCGATCACCGCAGGTGACGGTGGGGAAACGGTCCGGCGGACGGCTCCGGACACCCCATGAAGATGAAAAGGATCTGCAACCGGTG
>NZ_BAAHCB010000005.1:138251-145927 GCF_054776215.1 Glycomyces tarimensis | reverse complement strand
GGAGCCGTATGCC
Source organism: Glycomyces tarimensis (assembly GCF_054776215.1). NCBI lineage: Bacteria > Bacillati > Actinomycetota > Actinomycetes > Glycomycetales > Glycomycetaceae > Glycomyces > Glycomyces tarimensis. Next base: position 145,914 of record NZ_BAAHCB010000005.1, on the reverse strand, counting down.
TTCCCACAGCGAGACCGGCCCGCCCGCTGCCACCGGCGACAGTCCGGTGATCCTGGTCTCCGCCGCCGCGGCCGCGATCGGCGCCGGCGCCGCCCTGTTCTTCGTGCTCCGCCGCCGCGGGCTCGCCCAGAGCTGGGAGTAGCTAAGCCGTACCACCAGCGCCGCAAGGCGACAGAAGAAAACCGGCAAGAGCGACGGCCGCCCCGGCCTCCACCACCGGGGCGGCCGTCCCGTACCCGGCCTGCCGGTCCACGCCCGGACCACGGCCGCGTCATAGACTGGCCGTGTGACGTACCCCGAGAGGGCCACTCGCAGGCTGCGGCTGCCGGCCGACGACCGATCCCCCGCGACCGCCCGAGCCGCAGTCAGGGCGGTCCTGACCGAAGCCGGACTCGCCGAGCTGCTCGACGAGACGCTCCTGCTCACCACCGAACTGGCCACCAACGGCGTCGTCCACGCCGGCACCGACATCAACCTCACCGTCGCGGCGGACTCCATCGGCGTGCGCGTCACCGTCACCGACTACCGCTCCGGCGGGATCGAACCGGCCGACATGACCGGCATGCCCGAGGTCACCGCCGAAGGCGGGCGCGGGCTGCTGCTGGTCGACCGCTTCGCGTCCTCGTGGGGCACCACCCACGACGCCACCGGCAAATCCATCTGGTTCCGCATCGACCGCGACCCCGCGGCCCCGCCGCCGACCAGGCCCTCGCGCGCGGTCGCCCCCGGCGTCGACGTCCCCGGCGGTCCCGTGACCGACCTCACCCAGCTCGCCGCGCTCCTGACCGTCTCCCCGGCGCTCCAGTCGCGCCTGCCGGTCGAGCAGCTCGTCGCCGAATTGCTCGCGCGCCTCCACGACGCCACCGCCGCCGCCGGCGGCGCCATCGAATACGACCCCGGCGACGGCACCGGCCCCACGGTCCTCGCCAAGTTCGGCGACATCACCGAACCCACCGTCTCCGTCGCCATGCCGCTGACCGCGCCCGCGTTCGGGACGCTCACCCTCTCAGGGATCGCCGGGCCGTCGTGGCAGCCGCTGGCGACGCTCACCGCCGAACGCGTCGCGCTGGCCCTCCAGATCGACCGCATGCGCGACGACGAGCAGCGCCGCTCCGGGTGGCTCACCTACCTCGCCGAGGCCGGCGAACTGCTCGCCCACTCCCTCGAAGAACGCTTCACCGTCGCCCTCATCCCCCAGCTCATCGTCCCGCAGCTCGGCCGCTGGGCCGCCGTGCACCTGCGATCCGACGGCGGGGCGCTCCACCTGGCCTCGCTCAGCCACGCCGAAGAGCTCGAACTCGAGCCCTGGCGCGCCCGCCTCGGCGCCGCCAGCGCCGCCCTGGAGGCGTCGCTGGCCTCCGACGGGTGGACCGGTATGGAGCTGCCGATGCCGCGCGGCATCGACGGCGTCGCCGTGCCGCTGTCGGCGCGCGGGGCGACGATCGGGGTCCTGTCGGTGGGGCGCCCCGGAGAGCGGCAGCACTCGACCGAGGAGCGCGCCGTCATCGCCGACCTCGCCAAGCGCTCGGCGCTCGCGCTCGACAACGCGCGCATCCACGCCGAGCGGGCCGCCGTCGCCCACGAGCTCCAGTCCGCGCTCATGCCCGGGACGCTCCCGGACGTCGCGGGGGTCTCCTTCGCCGCCGAGTACCTCCCGGCCGAGGCGTTCGGCACCGAGGTGGGCGGGGACTTCTACGACGCGACGGCGCTGCCGGGCGACCGGCTGTGGGTGGCGATCGGGGACGTGTGCGGCAAGGGCGCGCAGGCCGCGGCGATCACCGGTGTCGTCCGGGACGTCCTGCGGGTCATGGCCCTGGACGGCCGTCCCATGCCTCGGGCGCTGGAGCTGCTGAACTCGACGCTGCTGGAGCAGCCCGGGGACTACCGGTACGCGACGATCGCCTCGGCGCTGCTCGACCGCGAGGGCGAGGCGCTCACGGCGACGCTGTGCCTGTCGGGGCACGACCGGCCCCTGCTGCTGCGCGCCGACGGGGACGCCGAGTGGGTGGGCCACGAGGGCACCGCGGTGGGCTTGTTCCCGCGGGTGAAGGTGCACCCGCGGCAGGTGCGGCTGGAGGTGGGGGACGCGCTGGTGTTCTTCACCGACGGGGTGACCGAGCGGCGGGACGTGTCGGTGATGTTCGGGCACGAGCGGGTGGTCAAGACGGTGCGGGAGGTGGCCGGGAAGTCGGCGCGGGCGATCGCCACGGCGCTGCTGGAGGCCGTCCAGACGTTCTCGCCGGACGCGCCGCGGGACGACATCGCGATCCTCGTCGTCCGCTGCGACGGGCGATAGGAACGGGCCGCGCCTGACGGCACGGCCCGTGGCGATCGGGGGCGTCTACTCGCCGAAGTCGGTGACGCGGGTGGCGCCGTAGTAGACGTTGCCGTGGTCGACCGGGACGACCTTGACGACGCTGCGCGAGTTCGGGGCGTGGACGATGTAGCCGTTGCCGATGTACATGCCGACGTGGCTGAGGCTGTTGTAGAACACCAGGTCGCCGGGCTTGAGTTCGTCGCGGGAGATCTTCGCGGTGTTGTTGTACTGGGCGGCGGCGTTGTGCGGCAGGGAGATGCCGATCTGCGCGTAGGCGTCGAGCATGAGCCCGGAGCAGTCGTAGTTGTTCGGTCCCGCCGCGCCCCAGACGTACTGCTTGCCGACCTGGTCGAGAGCGTGGAAGACGACGTCGGCCCGGTCGCCGTCCATGTAGGGCAGGTCGTAGTTCTGGACGGCGTCGCCGGAGACGGTCTGCCACTCGGCCTCGAGATCTTCCATGCGGGTCTCGATCTCGGTCTTCTTGTCCTCGAGTTCGGCCTGGTCGGCTTCCAGGTCCTCCTGGAGGTCGGTGAGGAGTTCGAGCTGGGTGGTGTATTCCTCGGTGACGTCGTTGAGTTCGGTCATCAGGTCGAAGTCGTACATGTTCGCCGAGTTGAGGCGGTCGAGGCGCTCGACGAAGGCTTGGGGGGAGCCGGATTCGAGAAGGAGGGCGGCGTCGCCGACTCCTTGATCCACATAGGTCTCGGTGATGAAGTCGGCGAGCCGGGAGCGGAGGTCGTTCAGCTCGGCCTCGGAGGCTTCGAGGTCCCCCTCGACCTGCTCGATCATCTCCTGGTTGTCGGCGATGTCCTCGGCGAGGGCGTTGTACTCCTCGATCGTCGTGTTCAGGTCTTCATCGACGTTCTGGATCTCTTCTTCGACTTCGTTGCGGTCGCGCTGGGCCCAGGCCGGGGTGGAGGCGACCACGGAAACGAGAAGACCGCCTACCAAGGCGGCGGAAGTCCACTTGCGTCGGAGGGACGGCTGGTTCACGAGGAGGGCGCTCCTTCGGAGTCGGTGCGGTCTGGGGTGAGGAACCGAAGATGAGCCTAGCGCGCATGGGAGGGACTGGAAAGAGCGACGGCGTGACAAATTCGCAGCGTGACGCCCGTTCCACAGATGGTGTGCCCTGGGTGGGGACGGTGCGGGAATTCGGGTACGATACGCGCCATGGCATGCACCATGTGTCGCTGTTGTCGGTGTCGCAGCTTCCGCTGAGCCCTCGCGCTCACCACCGCTGTTCTCGCACGCACCCGTTCCGACGCATCGAAAGCGCATCTGCCATGTCTGATCTGAAGCTCACCGTTCTCGAGGCCGACCGCCTGTGCGCGCTGGCCGCCTTCTACGCCGAGCACCTGCCGCTCGAGCCGCGCTTCTCCAAGTCCAGCCGCTGGGCCCGCCGTGTCCTGTCCGGACCGGGCCACGAGGCATGGCTGCTGGGCTGGCTGCCGGGGCAGGGCACCGAGCTGCACGACCACGGGGGCCTCGACCGTCCCGCCGCCGCGGCGGCCACCGTCGTCTCCGGCCGGCTGGCCGAGTACACGGTGCGGCCCGGTGCGTTCCCGACGTTGGAGCGCGCCGACCTGGCGCCCGGCGACGTGACGACGGTCTCGGACCGGACGGTGCACGCGATGCGCAATGACACCGATCGGACGGCGGTGAGCCTGCACGTGTACGCGCCGGCCCTGGACGCGATGCGGACCTACCTGTTCGACGAGACCGGACTGGCGCCCTCGGCGATCAAGCGGGCCGGCGAGGACTGGTGAGGACCGCCCCGATCGCCTGAGGCATCGCCGCGGCGATGTCCGTGGCGGTGACGGTGCGGTGCCCCGCTGCGGCTATCGCGGCGGCGCGCCCGTGCAGGAAGGCGGCGGCCACGGCGGCGCGCACGGCGTCCATTCCCGAGGCCAGGAGCGAGGCGAGGAGTCCGCCGAGGACATCGCCGGAGCCGGCCGTCGCGAGCTCGGGCCGACCGGTGGGGTTGGCCCAGACGGCGCCGTCGGGGCCGGCGATGACGGTGTGGTGGCCCTTGAGCAGGACGGTGCTGTTGAGCCTCTGCGCGAGCGCGGACGCGGCCGAGGCGCGGTCCTCCCCCGGCTCCGCGCCGTAGAGGCGCGCGAACTCGCGGTCGTGCGGGGTCAGCACGACGGGGGCCTCGCGTCCGGCGAGGACGGACGGGTACTCGCCGATGAGGGTGATGCCGTCGGCGTCGATGACCGCGGGGACCGGCGCGGCGAGCACGGCCCGCAGCTCGGCCAGGCCGTGTTCGTCGGTGCCGATGCCCGGGCCGACGAGCCAGGCCTGGACGCGTCCGGCCTCCTTGGCGGTCTCGGTGCTGACGACTTCGGCGTGCCTGCGGCGCACGTGGTCGGCGGCGGTGCCGGCGTAGCGGACGTAGCCGCTGGGCCCGGCGAGGGCGCCGCCGGTGGCGAGGACGGCCGCGCCGGGGTAGCGGTCGGAGCCGGCGGCGACGCCGACGACGCCCCGGGTGTACTTGTCGTCCTCGGGCCCGGGAGTGTGCCACCAGTCGACGATGTCGGTCTCGGTGGCGACGGTGACGAGCGGGTGCGGGTCGAGGTACTCGGCGAGTCCGATGTCGACGAATTCGAGCCGGCCGGTGCGGAGGGCGGCCGCGCCGAGGACGTGGCACGGCTTGCGGGCGCCGAAGGCGACGGTGACGTCGGCGCAGGCCGCTTGCTCGGGGACGGCGCCGGTGTCGACCTCGACTCCTGAGGGGACGTCGACGGCGACGACGGTGCCGGCGTTCACGCGGCCGAGCAGTTCGACGGCGCGGTCGGGCAGGCCGGGGCGGCCGCCGATGCCGAGGATGCCGTCGATGAGCAGATCGCACCGCGGCGGCGGCTCGGTGGTGAGGCGTCCGCCCGCGCGCCTCAGCGCCGCGGCGGCGTGCGGGTGGACGCGCGAGCCCATGACGGGGACGGCGTCGACGCGGGCGCCGCGTGCGGCGAGGCGGGCCGCGGCGAACATGGCGTCGCCGCCGTTGTCACCGGGTCCGACGAGGACGACGACGGTGGCCCCGTAGACGCCGCCGCGCCGCTGCAGGACCCGGACGCAGGCGGCGGCGAGTCCGGCGGCGGCGCGCTGCATGAGCGTGCCGGGCGGAAGCTTCGGCATGAGTTCGGCTTCCGCGCGGCGAACCGCCGCCGATGACCAAGCTGCCTCCATGGGACTGCCTCTCGCTGATCCTTCACGCCGTTTCGGCGATCACCACCGCTGTCGCGATACCGCCATCATGCGACAGCGAGACATGCCAGCGCGACACGCCACGCTGTGCTGCGGCCGCTGCCACCGATCCGGTGACGGACAGGGACGGGCTGCCATCGGGTGAGGAGAGGACTTCGCAGTCGGCCCAGTGCATGCCGCCGGGGGCGCCGAGGGCCTTGGCGACGGCTTCCTTGGCGGCGAAGCGGGCCGCGAGCGACTCGGTGCGGCGCCGATGGCCGTCCGGGGTGGAGCGTTCGGCGGCGGTGAAGAGTTTGTCGGCCACGGTCGGGGTCCGTTCGAGGACTCGCTCGAAGCGTTCCACTGCCACTACGTCTATGCCCACGGCGACGATCACCCGTCAAGAGTGCCACGGGATCGGACGGATCGCCCCTTTTCCGAGCGGTTCACCTGCGCGGGTGACGAGACGGCCCCCGGCCGCGCTGCGGCCGGGGCCCTGAGCATCGCTGGGGGCCTTAGCAGACGGCCGGTTCGACCCACGTGCATTCGAGGTCGCCGGGGAGGTCCGAGGCGGGTTGTTCGATGTCCTCCAAGTTGCTGAAGGTCGTGATCGCCGATTCGGTCGCGGATTCGCTGTGTCCGGCGATCGCGGCGGCGATCTTGTCCTCGATGTCCTTGACCGAGCCGGCGAGGTGGTCGTTGAACATGATGCTGAAGACCAGTTCGCGGCCGTCGGCGTCGGTGACGTAGCCGGACAGGGCCGAGACGGAGGTCAAAGAGCCGGTCTTGGCGCGGACGTTGTCGGCCGCGGGAGTGCCGCACATGCGGCCGACCAGGGTGCTGCCGTCGTCGCCGCAGGCGATCGGGAGCGAGTCGTAGTAGTCCTCGAACCAGTCGGCGTCCTTGGCGCCGATGAGGAGGTCGGTGATCATGTTCGGGGTCAGTTCGTCGAACCGGGACAGGCCGGAGCCGTCGACCTGGCGGATCGGGCCGGTGTCGACGCCGTACTGCTCGATCGCCTTGTAGACGGCGGCCTTGCCGGAGTCGAAAGTGCCTTCGCCGGTCGCTTGGTAGCCGAGGGCCTTGAACAGGGATTCGGCGAGGAGGTTGTTCGACGGCTTCATGAGGTCTTCGGCCAGTTCGGACAGCGGCTTGGAATCGTGGGTGGCGAGGGTCTGGCCGTCCTGGGGGGTGGTCTCGCCGGTGCGGGTCTCGCCGGTGAGGGTGATGCCGTGGTCGGCGAGGGCGGCCTGGAACACGGAGGCTGCGAGGCCGGCGGGGTCGATGACGGCGCGGGTGCCGTAGGTGCCGCCGGAGTCGGCGGCGATGGTGCCGGTCACTCGGATCTCGTTGGCGTGCTCGTCGCGGTCGATGGCGACGGAGGTGCCGGTCCCGGGTGCGGTGGTGGTGGCGTCGTTGACGATGGTGACGTAGTCGGTGGCCGGGACCGTTTCGATCTCGGCGGCGTCGCCTTCGGCGTTGCCGGGGTCGACGAAGACGCGGACGCTGCCGGCGAGGAGGTCGTCGCCGGAGGTGACGGTGAGGGCGGAGATCTCGGCGGCGTAGGCGTACTGGAGGTCGCCCCAGGCCCATTCGGTGCCGTGGCGTTCGTCGTCGAAGGCGGTGTCGTCGGCGATCAGGTCGCCGTCGACGGTGGTGACGCCTGCGTCGACGAGGTCGGCGGCGATCTTGTCGTACTCCTGGGCTCGCATGGTGGGGTCGCCGCTGCCGCGCAGGTACAGGTCGCCGTCGATGACGCCGTCGACGGGGGGCTCGGTGCCGACGGCTTCGGTGGTGAAGGCGAAGTCTCCGCCGAGGGTCTCGAGCGCGGCGGCGACGGTGGTGAGCTTCTGGCTGGAGGCGGGGAGGGCCCGCTGATTGCCGTTGCGGTCGTAGAGGACCTCGCCGGTGGCGGCGTCGGCGACGACGACGCCGACTTGGGAGTCGGTCAGTCGGCCGTCGGTGAGGATCCGGTCGATCGCTTCGCCGAGTGCCTCGCCGCCGGTTTCCTGTGCTTGCGCGACAACGGTTCCGGCGATGCCGAGGGCGGTTGCGGCGCCGATGGCGACCGCGCCGGTGATGATGGTTCGCTTTCTCACGACGCGAGTGTATATGTCGTTTATCTTCCGTGGGGGGCGCGGAATCGGCCGCGAGCGCAAGGTG
>NZ_BAAHCB010000005.1:117057-138201 GCF_054776215.1 Glycomyces tarimensis | reverse complement strand
TTGCGCTGCTTGACGAACGTAGCGGTGACTATTCCACAGTGACCGACTTGGCGAGGTTGCGAGGTTGGTCGATGTCCTTGCCGAGTGCCGTGGCCAGTTCGGCGGCGAACTCCTGGAGCGGGACGGCGGTGAGCAGCGGCGCCAGGAGCGTCGGGGACGCGGGCGTCTCGATGACGTGGTCGGCGTGGACGCCGGTGATGTCGTCACCGGCCTCGCACACGGCGATGACCTTCGCGCCGCGGGCCTTGACCTCCTGGATGTTGGAGATGATCTTGTCGTGCAGCAGGGACCGGCCGCGTGGACTGGGGACGATCGCGATGACGGGGGTGCCGTCGTCGATCAGGGAGATCGGGCCGTGCTTGAGCTCGCCGGCGGCGAAGCCCTCGGCGTGGATGTAGGCGAGCTCCTTGAGTTTGAGGGCGCCTTCGAGGGCGACGGGGTAGCCGACGTGGCGGCCGATGAACAGCACGCGCCCGAAGTCGGCGCAGTCGCGGGCGAGGGCGCGCACCGGTTCCATGTCCTTGAGGAGGGCGGCGATCTTGTCGGGGGTGGCGACGAGCTCGTCGAGGACGGCGGAGACCTCGTCGGCGTACATGATGCCGCGGGTCTGGGCGAGGTGGAGGCCGACGAGGTAGCAGGCGGCGAGCTGGGTGAGGAAGGCCTTGGTGGAGGCGACGGCGACCTCGATGCCGGCGCGGGTGTACAGGACGGCGTCGGACTCGCGCGGGATGGTGGAGCCGACGGTGTTCGAGATGGACAGGACGCGGGCCTTCTGGTCCTTGGCGTGGCGCACGGCCATGAGGGTGTCCATGGTCTCGCCGGACTGGGAGATCGCGACGACGAGCGTCGAGCGGTCCAGGACGGGGTCGCGGTAGCGGAACTCCGAGGACAGTTCGACCTCGCAGGGGATGCGGGTCCAGTGCTCGATGGCGTATTTGGTGACGAGCCCGGCGTGATAGGAGGTGCCGCAGGCGATGATGAAGACCTTGTCGACGTCCCGGAAGTCCTGGTCGGACATGCGGACCTCGTCGAGCACGATCTGGCCGGACTCGTCGATGCGCCCGCGCAGGGTGTCGGCGACGGCCTGGGGCTGCTCGTTGATCTCCTTGCGCATGAACGTGTCGAAGCCGCCCTTCTCGGCGGCGGCGATGTCCCAGTCGACCGAGTACGGCTTGCCTTCGGAGGGGTTGCCGGCGAAGTCGCGGATGGACAACCGCTCGCGGCCGATGGTGACGATCTGGTCCTGGCCGAGTTCGATCGCCTCGGTGGTGTAGGCGATGAACGCGGCGACGTCGCTGGCGAGGAAGTGCTCGCCGTCGCCGACGCCGACGACGAGCGGGGAGTTGCGGCGGGCGCCCACGACGGTGTCGGGGTCGTCGGCGGCGACCGCGAGGAGGGTGAAGGCGCCTTCGAGGCGCGCGCACACGCGGGTCATGGCCTCGGTCAGGTCGCCGTCCTTCGCGAATTCGCGGCCCAGCAGGTGGGCGGCGACCTCGGTGTCGGTGTCGGAGAGGAACTCGACGCCCTCGGCCTCGAGCTCGCCGCGAAGCTGCCCGAAGTTCTCGATGATGCCGTTGTGGATGAGCGCGACGCGCCCGTCGGCGGACGGGTGGGGGTGGGCGTTGCGGTCGGAGGGGACGCCGTGGGTGGCCCAGCGGGTGTGCCCGATGCCGCATTCGGACTCGGGCAGGCCGGCGCCTTCGAGCACCGCCTCGAGGTTGGCGAGCTTCCCGGCCTTCTTGGCCAGGGCGAGGCCCTCGCCGCCGGCCAGCGCGACGCCGGCGGAGTCATAGCCCCGGTATTCGAGGCGCCTGAGGCCGTCGAGCACGACGTCGACGGCTTGGCGATGGCCTGCGTATCCCACGATTCCACACATGCGAAGAACCCTACAGCAGTTTCGCGCAAGTCTCATGCGCGGATGGCCGGTCATTGATCACAAGACTTGATCGTTCGGCGGATCGGGCGTGTCCGCGCTCAGGAGACCATGGCGATGCCCCGGGTGCCCTCGTCGTTCACGTAGCTGATCGCGACGCCGCCGGCGACGGCGGTGAGCTGCGCGTCCCGGCACCACGCCGGCGGCAGCTCCTGGTCGATCTCGAGGCGGGTGACCCGGCCGTTCTGGACTTCGAACAGGCGGCAGTCGGGCACGTTCTGGTCGAGCGACAGGTCGGAGGCGAGCAGCGCCCGGTTGTCCGGCAGGACCGTCGCCCACCCGCGCGTGACCTCGGGGTCCAGCGGGGTGAACCCGAGCCGCACCGATTCGCTGTAGAGGTGCTGGCCGGTCTCGAGGTCGTACGCCATGATGCCGAGGCGGGAGCCCTCGCCGTCACCGACGGCGTAGCACTCCACGAGCTGGACCGTGCGGTGCCCGGCGCCGGGCACCGAGGGGTGCGCCGCCGGGTCGTCCTCGACCTGGCCGGCCTCCCCCGAGTCGTCCTCGATCGCGGTCGGGTACGACAGGTGCAGGGTGCCGCCGCACGCCGAGGAGTGCGTCGATCCGAACTTCTGGCCGGGGTCGCTCCACAGGATCTTCCCGGTGGCCGCGTCGAGGGCGATCAGCTCGTGCTCGAAGTGCCGGGCCGAGAACGGGCCGTCGCTCACGCGCTGCTCGACGCGGCTGTCGATGATGATGGCGTCCTCGGTGACCAGGAAGTTCTCGGGGATGATCTCGGCGCCCTGCTCGATCTCCATCTCCCAGGCCGGGTCGCCGTCGTCGAGGTCGAACGCGAGGATCCAGTCGCGGGCTTCGGTGCGGTTCGGGGCGGGCAGGCAGTCGGCGACCATCGCCAGGCGCTCGCCGGTGATCTGCGCGGCGGTGCCCTCGCAGCCGGCCGGCATCCGGGCCTCCCACAGGCGCTCTCCCGAGAAATCGTAGGTGCCGAAGACCTCGCTTTCGGCTTCGGCGTAGACGAGCCGGTCGTCGCTCAGGGCCATGAGCACACCCGGGGCGCCGTTGAAGTCGGCGGTGGCGACCTCCTCGCCGGTCTCGGTGCGCAGCACGCGCGTCTGGTAGTCGTCGGGATTGTCGGCGCGGGGCCCGGAGAGGCCGATCAGGTCGTGGGCCTGGGAGAGCACCGGGTCCTGCGCGGCATACCAGTTCCAGCGGCGGTGGTACCAGGCGGCGGTGCCGGTGGCCGGATCGAGGAGCGTCACCGCCTGCGGCGTCGGCGAGGCCGGATGGTCGACGCGGAGCATCCCGTACCGGGTCTTGACGAACCGCTCGACGCCGGCGAGTTCGGCCAGGCTGTCGAACTCCGCCCCGGCGCTCGCGCCCTCCGCCACCGCGGCCGCGTCCCCGACGCGGGAGTCCTGGTTCGCCAGCTCCGCCCACTGCTGCATCGCCGGGGCGAGCGCGGCGGCGGCGATGACGACGAGCGCCGCGGCGAGCACGGCGACCTTGCGGCGCAGGCGCCTGGGCGGGGCGACGCGCCCGCCCGAGTAGCCCTCGACGACGAATTCCGAGAGCGCGAGCAGGCCGGCGCCGACGACGCCGAAGCCGTAGGACATGGCCGCGACGCCCGCGCGGTGGGTGATGTACGAGTCCGGCCCGGCCTCGGGCATCGCCGAGTACACCGCCCAGCCCGCGGCGGCGGCGGCCACGACGGTGATGAAGGCGGCGATGATGACGCGCAGCCCCGAGCGGGTGACGGCGGTGGCGACCACGACCGCGACCCACAGGACCGAGGCGACCGTGCCGAAGATCATGTAGGGGCCGGAGGAGCCCGCGCTGGCCTCGGTGCCGAAGGAGGCCCACACCAGCATGGCGGCCCAGGCGATGAGCGCGGTCAGGCCGGCGGTGCGCAGGAAGATGCGGCCGAGCGGGCGCCCCATCCGGTTCTGGCCGGGGCCGGGCCGCTCCGAGCGGTGTCGACCGGGTTCGGTCTGGGTGCCGGGCTGGTTCCGGCCGGGGTACGAGGCGCTCGCGGACATGCACTCTTTGTACCCGTCCGACTACGCTGGGGGCCGCTTTTCGCCTATATCCCGGGTGGCGTTGTGTCCCTTATGCCGGACCGAGCGGCATGCTGGACACAGCGGTGTAATTCGGCTGGGCGCCGGAGGCCTTCGTGGCGAAGTCCGATTTGTACAGCACGACGCGGCCGGCGGTCCACGAGGGCCCGTAGTAGCGGCGCAGCGTCAGCAGGTCCTGGGCCGCTTGCTGGTTGGTGACGCGGTCGCCCGGACGGGCGAGGGTCACGTGCGGGCGGTACTGCTTCTGGTCGACCGGGAGCTCGGCGGCGACGAGGCCGGCCCTGATGCGGTGGACGAGCTGCACGAGGCGGGCGACGTCGCCGTCGAGGCCGGCGTAGACGACCGAGTAGCGGCCGCGGCCGAACCGGCCGCCGCCCGAGACGCACAGCCGCAGCGGCTCGAAGGAGGCGCAGGCCGCGGCGAGCACGTCGGTGGCCTCGGGGATCCGGGCGACGGCGACCTCGCCGAGGTAGGCGACGGTCAGGTGCCAGTTCTCGGAGCGGACGAGGCGGTTCGACTGGGCGGGGCGGCGGTTCGTGACAGCCGGCCTGGCGCCCCGGCCGTTCGAGGCGCTGGCGCGGCGGGCGATGTTGAGATCGGACACCACTTCGGCGAGGTCGGACACGGCGTTGTCCGGGAGCGGCAATGCGGCGAAGAGGCGCTGCGTGCGCGTCTCGGCGGCTGTTGCGGCGGCGGCGACTGTGGCACTCACTGGATTCCCTCCAGGGGGCTCGCTCGGGGTAAGGGATGCGCGCCGGAGTCGATGGGTGTGTCGGGCCGACGCGGCAGACTTGTCGCGATGCGACCAATCCTCGCAGCAACGCCGACTGTTAATTCAGTTAAATCCCAAAAGACGAGACGGTAACTTCCGGGAAGTGGCCGGTGAGACTCGGGAAAGCGCACGTGACAGGCGGTTCGGAGCAGTTTGCGCGGGCAGCGGCGTTGCCTCGCCGTCACGGCATCGCCTTGCTGTGGAAACCGCCGAGCTGGCGGCGCAGTCGCAGGTGCTTCGCGGTGTAGGCGAGCGCGGCGGCCACGATCGACACGCCGCCGCCGAGCCACAGGCCGGCGCGGGCCCCCGCGAGCTCGCACACCCATCCGACCAGCGGCGCGAACACGGCGGTCGAGCCGAGGAAGACGAGCAGGTAGAGGCTCAGGACGCGGCCGCGGAAGTCGCCGCTGACGCCCATCTGGACGCGCTGGTTCGCCGCCTGCGCGAAGTAGACCATCGCGAAGCCGGTCGGCACGAGCAGGATCATCGCCGAGGCGAACGTCGGCCCGAAGCCGGTCGCGGCGGTGCAGACGCCGAGGGCCAGCCCTGAGCCGAGGACGGTGTAGACGCCGGGGCGGCCGCTGCGGCGCCCCGAGACGAGCGAGCCGGCGAGCGCGCCGACCGCCAGGGCGGTCAGCAGCAGGCCGAAGGTGTCGGCGCCGGTGTTGAACTCGGTCTTGGCGAGCATCGACAGCGTGATCGGGAAGTTGAAGGCGAAACCGCCGACGAAGAGGGTGACGACGAGGACGCCGAGCAGGTCGGGACGGCCGGCGACGAAGCGCAGGGCCTCCCCGATGCCGCCGCTGGTGCCGGCCGAGCGCTCGACGCGGTTGGACAGGTGCCGGCGCATGAGGGTCGCGCAGGCCGCGGCCGGGCCGAGGAAGGCGACGGCGTTGATGGCCAGGACGGTGCCGGTGGAGGTGACGGCGATGAGGAGGCCCGCGATCGCCGGGCCGGCGATGCGGCTGGTGTTGAAGATGGCCGAGCCGAGCGAGACGGCGTTGGGCAGGGCGGTGTAGTCGACCAGTTCTGAGTAGAACGCCTGGCGGGCCGGGCCTTCGACGACCGAGACGGAGCCGAAGACGAACACGGCGAGGTAGACCATCCACACCTCGACGACGCCCGAGAGTACGACGGCGGCGAGGACGCCGGAGACGGCGGCGCTGCCGAGGGAGCACAGCAGGAGGATCACGCGCTTGTCGAACGCGTCGGCGATCTTGCCGCCTTGGAGGCTGAAGAGGAGGAAGGGGCCGAACTGGAGGGCGAGCGAGAAGCCCAGGGCCGAGCCGGAGTCACCGGTGAGCTCGAGGACGAGCCAGTTGATGGCCGTGGTCTGCAGCCAGAACCCGAGGGTGCCGGCCAGCTGCCCCGTGGCGAAGACGCGGTAGGCCGGGAACGCGAGGGCGCGGAACGTCCGGTGCAGCTGGCGTGCGATGACTGGAGACATGGCAGTAATGAATGCTAGCAACTTACCGGCCGGCTAGCCAGGAACGGTGACGAAGTTCTCCCTCATCGGCGCGCACGGCGAAGGCCGGGTGGGCCCGATCGGGTCCACCCGGCCTCGCGGTGCCTTTGGTCTACTTCTCCCCGGCGCCACCGAAGAGCACATCGTCCCATGCCGGGAGCTGGTTGCGCGGCTTCGAGCCGGCGGCGGCCAGCGGCGGCGACTGCACGTCGTCCTCGGCGGAGGAACGCTTGGTCGGGCGGAGGACCGCCAGCGACGGGACCTCCGGCGTCTCGCGCTGCTCGGTCGCGGTCGTGCCGGGCAGGCCCAGCTGCGCGGCGTGCTGCTTCTGGCGACCCGACGGCTCCTCCAGCGGGCGCTCGAGCACCTCGCGGAGCCGGTCACGCCGCAGCGGGTCCGGCCGGCCCGAGTCGTCATCGCTCACGCCGTGCATCGGGTCCCTCGACGGGCGGGCCGGCTCTCCGGGCCTGATGCCCAGCTCCGAGGGCGCGTCCATCGGGTCCGAGACCTGCTTGGGCGCGGGCGTGGAGAGGAACTGCGCCATCTCGTCGTCCGGCGTGACGGTCTGGCGGGGCCGGTCGAGCTTCCAGCGCGCACGCGCCGTCGTCTTGCCCGACGACCACGAGGCCTGGACCATCCACGAGCCGTCCTCGGTGCGCCAGGCGTCCCAGGAGACGGCCTCGGGGTCGACCCCGTGCGCGCCGAGCTTCATGTCAACCACATTGGACATGCGCTCGCCGCGTTCCGAAGTGGCCAGACGCGCGCGGCGGGCCGCCTGCGCGAGCATCGCCCGCTCCTGCAGGACCGGGCCGGCGTAGCGCAGGACCCGGTCGACGGCGACCTGCGCGGAGGCGGCGATGTCCTCGGCGCTCTCGCCGGAGCGGATGCGGGTCTGGATGTCGCGCGGCGACAGATTGACGTGCGTGGCGCCGCGCGGCGGAGCGGTGCGCTGCTGCGGACTTCGGGACGCGCCGGCGGTCGTGGAGGAGGCCTCGCCCTTGGCCTTCAGCGACTTGCCGCCTTCGGGTACGTCTACGGCCGCCGAGACCCGCTCGTCGAGCGGCAGCGCCAGCAGGCGCCCCAGCTCGTCGGCGAGCACCAGCGCATGACCGTCCTCTGAGAGGGCTACGAACCGTACCGGCCTCATGGCTTTCACCCCTCGTGTTCTACGTCAGCGCCGCTTTGCCAGCTCATCCGAGCGTACGCCCAACCCTACCGGCGGACCACAACCACCGGGGGGCGATATTCGCGACCCGCGCCGATCGGAGTCGGCATTACAGATTGTCGCGGAGTCTGTCGCAGAGTACATTGGCCCACGTGTCGCCCGACGGAAATTCCCGATCTTCGCCCGCCCCATCGTCGGCCCCGCGAGACGCGATCAAGCGGGTCAAACGCCCGCCGGAGCTGCCGTCGCCCGAGGCGGTGCAGCTGCGCATGACGCCGATCGCCGCGGGCGGGACTCTCTTGTGGATGGTCGCGCTCGTCGTGACCCGATTGTTCCGTGACGAATTGGCCGAGTCGGGGCGCGAATGGTGGATCGCCTGCGCGCTCGCCGGCGTGGTGCTCGGCGTCCTCGGCACGGCCTTCATGGCGGTCATCGACCGCCGCCACTTCTCGCGGCGCAGGCACGACTCGTCCCGCTCGACCGAGTCCCCGACGTAGCGGCCCCGGACTACAGCTCTTCGGAGCGCTCGTCGTCGTAGATCGTCTCGGACTGGGCGACCCCTTGCGGAGTGGTGTCGACGAACTCGCTGATCTGGGAGTGGGCGCCGCAGCCGTGGTCGGCCGAGACGACGCGTGCGTCCTCGGAGGAGTACACGTTCGCGCAGGCGCCGAAGGCGAGCCGCATCGAGCCGGCCAGCGGCAGGAAGAAGCCGCAGGTGCCGCAGCGCGCGGGCGCCGGCGCGGCCTCGCTGATCGGGGCGGCCGGGCCGCGGTCGCCGTCGTACCAGCGCTGCGCGGTCTCGGCGCGACCCTCGCGGGTCATGACCCGCTCGCGACCCAGACCCAGCTCGTAGGCGATGTCCTCGACCGCGTCGTCATCGGAGCGCATGTACGCGGGCATGAGGCGGTCGTCGTCCTCGTCGGTCGGCAGGACCTCGCCGGTGCCGACCTCGCCGGCCTCGAGCCGCTCGGACCACGGCACCCACGCGGGCGGGCGCAGCGCCTCGGGGCCGGGCAGCAGCGCGGACTCGGAGACGGTGGCGACCTTGGCGCGCGGCGCGCGGGAGACCACGACGGCCCAGCGCCAGCCGCGGTAGCCGGCCAGCGTGCAGTCGAAGTAGTGCGTGACGACGCGGTCGTCCTCGGCTTCGACGCTCAGGTACTCGCCGACGCCGTCACCGGCTTCCTCGGCGGCTTCTCGGGCGAGCTCGACTGCGTCGGCGCAGATCTTGTCGAGGCGCGGCTTGCGGGACCGGGTCTTCGCAGCGGCAGTGGCGGTTGAGCTCTCAGGCACGTCTCCAAGGATAGGTCAAGGCGCCGGGCGCCTCGGCGGACGGTGGCCCCAGTGGGACGCCCCACCCGGGTACGTTTGACGCCATGCGAATACTCGTCGTGTGCGCGGTCAGCGAGGAGGCCGAGGCCATCGAGGCCGGCCGCTCGCTCCGCCACGAGCTGGACGTCCTCGTGTGCGGGGTCGGACCCGCCGCCGCGGCGGCGGCCACCGCCCGCGCCATCGCCGAGAACGGCACGATGGGGCGGGCCTACGACGTGGTCGTCAACGCCGGGATCTGCGGGGCCTTCGTCGGCCGGGCGCGGATCGGCGACGTCCTCATCGCCACCGACTCGGTCGCCGCCGAGCTCGGCGTCGCGCTGCCGTGGCGGTTCCAGCCGATCGACGAGATCGGCTTCGGCACCAGCCGCATCGGCTGCAACACCGTCTTGAGCGTCGCGATCGAGGGCGTGCGCGGCGAGATCCTCACGCTGGCGTCGATCACCGGCTCCGACGGGCTGGCCGCGAACCTCGCCCACCGCTACCCCGACGCCGTGGGCGAGGCCATGGAGGGCTTCGGGGTCGCCACCGCCGCCCAGCAGGCCGGGTTGCCGTTCGCCGAGATCCGCGCCGTCTCCAACTACATCGGCGACCGCGACGTGGCGAACTGGGACTGGGCCTCGGCCCTCAAGGCCCTGACCGACGCGATCCGGGAGCTGTGAGGCCGTGAGCGCGATCCACCTGGCGCATTCGCCGTGCCCCAACGACACGTTCATCTACCACGCCTGGACGGCCGGGCTCGTCGACGGCCCGCCGGTGCGGCTGACGTTCGCCGACATCGACGTCACCAACACCGCGTGCGCGCGCGGCGAGTTCGACGTCGCCAAGGTCTCCTACGCGGCGCTGCCGTACCTCGGTCCCGAGTGGCGACTGCTGCCGGCCGGCGGGGCGCTCGGGCGCGGGTGCGGTCCGCTCGTGCTCACCGGCGGCCGCGCGGACCTGGACGGGGCGCGGGTCGCCGTGCCCTCGGACCGCAGCACCGCCTTCCTGCTGTTCAACCTCTGGATGGAGGCCTTGGGCGGCAAGGACGTGCGGATCGAGGTCGTGCCGTTCGACCAGATCATGCCCGCGGTGCGCGCGGGCCGGTTCGACGCCGGGCTGGTCATCCACGAGGCCCGGTTCACCTTCCGCGAGTACGGCCTCGAGCAACTGGTCGACCTCGGCGAGTGGTGGGAGGGCGCGACCGGCGCGCCGATCCCGCTGGGCGCGATCGTCGCCAAGGAGCACCTCGACGGCGAGGCGATCACCGAGACGATCCGGGCCTCGCTCGACCACGCCCGGGCCCGTCCCGAGGACAGCCGGGACTACATCGCCGCTCACGCCCAGGAGATGTCCGAGGACGTGTGTCGGCGGCACATCGAGCTGTACGTCAACGAGTTCTCGCGCGATCTGGGCGAGGAGGGCCGGGCCGCGGTGGAGCGTCTGCTCACGGGCGCGGCCTCGCTCGGGCTCGTCCCGGCCACGGCGATGGCGATCCCCTAGGGGCTATCCTTTGGGGACGCGGTGTGCCGAGACCGTCGCTGTGCGCCGACGATGTCACCCGGAGGGCTGAATCCTTCGGCCGGGACCACGCTAGGCTTGACGGATTCTGTCAGTGGACTCCAAACGAGAATTTCGAGGTTGACCGGTGCCAAGTGGCCGAGTGAAGTGGTTCGACGCCGAAAAGGGATTCGGCTTCGTCTCCCGCGACGACGGAGGCAAGGACGTGTTCGTCCACCGCGACGCGCTGCCCGAAGGCGTCGAGGAGCTCGCCAAGGGCCAGAAGGTCGAGTACAGCATCATCGACACGCGCCGCGGCGTGCAGGCGATGGGCGTCCACCTGGTCGCCACCCCGCAGACCGCCACCGCCGCCGCAGCGCCCGAGAAGCCCAAGCGCTCTCCCGAGGAGCTCAACAGCCTCCTGCAGGACATGATCGGCGTGCTGGAGCAGCAGATCATGCCGCCTCTCGCGCGCGGCAGGCGTCCCGACCGCAAGACCGGCGCGAAGATCGCCGAGATGCTGCGGGCCGTCGCCGACGATCTCTCCTAGCGGTCGGCCGCAGTAGTCTCGGTCAGGTGACATCCCAGTCTGACCGCGTGAACACACTGCTCGAACGGCTCTCCTCCCTGCCCTCGGTGCTCGTCGCCTTCTCCGGCGGGGCGGACTCGGCGTTCCTCCTGGCCGCCGCCGTCCGCGCGCTCGGCACCGATCGCGTCGAGGCCGCCACCGCCGTCTCGCCGTCCCTGCCGCGCAGTGAACTCGATCTCGCGCGCGACGTCGCGACCGGTCTCGGGGTGGTCCACCACTCGCCGGCCACCGACGAACTGTCCCGCGAGGGCTACCGGCGCAACGCCGGCGACCGCTGCTTCTTCTGCAAGACCGAGCTCATGAGCGTCCTGGGGCCGCTGGCCGAGCGGCGGTCGATCGGCGCCGTCGCCACGGGCACGAACGCCGACGACGTCGTCGCCGGATTTCGGCCTGGCATTCGCGCCGCCGCCGGGGCCGGGGCGATCACGCCTCTGGCCGACGCCGGGCTCGCCAAGTCCGAGATCCGGGCGATCTCCAGGGAGTGGGGGCTGTCGACTTGGGACAAGCCGGCCGCGGCGTGCCTGTCGAGCCGGATCGCCTACGGCGTCGAGGTGACCGCCGACCGACTCGAGCGCGTGGCCGCCGCCGAGGCGTCGCTGCGCCGGGCGCTGACCGAGGCGGGCGTGCCGGTGCGGAACCTGCGCGTGCGCGATCTGGGCGGCGACGCCGCGAAGGTCGAGGTGGATGCGGAGCTGGTGGAGGCCGTGGCCTCACGCGGCGAGGTGCTCGCGGCGGTGGAGGGCTTCGCGAACGTGCGGCTCGATGAGCGCGGCTTCCGCTCGGGCGCGATGAACGAGCTGCTGCCGAACCCGGAGCGGTACCGCTAGGGGACCGATGCGAGTACCCGGTGAGACGGGCCTGCGGTGATCGTCAGTGGAGGATGAGTCCGAAGCGACCGCCTCACCGGGTCCATAACCCCTCGGGAACCCCTCATTCCCCGAGAAGTCCACCGTCCGACATCAGCCTGTGCGGTGCCTGAAGCATTCCTGTCAATTCCCTGAGATCGGTGTATTTGCCGAATAACGGTCAGTGAATGACTATTCAGCTCTTTCTAGTGTGAATCATCCCCAATCGACGATCCAATGCGCCCTTCCGGACGGTCCCGAGGGGCCGCGGCCGCGTCGGCCGAGGCCGCTCGATGCGGCCGTGTAGAACAGTCCTGTGGAACTGTCAGGCTGCTCGGCGGCATACGAACCGGGATGCTCGGCCGGTTGCGGCGCCCCGCTCGAAGCCGCCTGCAACCCGGGCGGGCCGTGCAACGGCTGCTCGAGCGCCTGCGGCGGGGCCTCCGATCCGGGGCCCTGGACGGCGGCGCTCGCGGCGGGGCTCGGCTTCGCTCGCCTGAGCCCCGAGCGCCTCGAGCGCGCCCGGCTCCGGCACCGGCGCTCCCCGCGACTGCTCGGGCTGCGGGCCATCGCCTGCTACCGGCGGTGGCTCGCGCCGCGAGTGGCGGTCCAGTGCCGGTACGTCCCGACGTGCTCCGGCTACGGATTTCGGGCCGTGTCCCGCTACGGGATGTGGACGGGCGGGCGGCTCGCGGCCTCGCGGGTGCTCCGGTGCCGGCCCGGCGTGACGCCGGGCACGCGTGATCCGGTGCCGGGAGCGTGGCCCGCGCCGGGCGCCGACCGTTAAGATCGCGGCCATGACCGATGTGAAACTTGCCAAGAAGCAGGCCAAGAAGGACGCCGAGACCCGCAGCCGGACGGTGAAGCCGGGCCACCTGGAGATCGGCGAGTTCACCTCCGGCCACATCGGCGCCTCCTCGCCGTTCGGCCGGTCGGACTTCCCGCTGCCGGTGAGCGCGATCGAGTTCGAGCCGACCGAGCCGGTGTCCGAGCGCGTCCTCGACGAAGAGCGGCACTAGCGAGGCCGACAGGACCGGGACGCCCACGGTTGCGGCGCGGACGGTGGCGGTGTTCGCGAACTGACGATCGCGGCCTTGACAGGCCCGGAATACTGAGGGGTACTCGGGATCCCTGGAACCGGGGCGGACGATGCGTCCGTCCCGGTTTGGCGTCTCGGCCCTCATGGCCGCAATCGGCGACGTGAGCGAAACCCGGATACGATTCGAGACATGACTTACCCCCCGCAAGGCCAGCCGGGCGACCCGTACAGCCAGCCTCCGGGCGGCCAGCCGCCCGCCGGCGGCTACGTGCCGGGGCAGGCGGGCCCCGAGTACACGATGCAGCCGCCCCAGTACACGCAGCCCGAGATGAGCCAACCGGGCTACCCCCCGCCGCCGGGCTATCCCTCGCAGCCCGGCTACCCGCCGCAGGGCCACCCGGACCCGTACGGGCAGCAGTACGGGCCGCCGCCGGTCCAGCCGGTCTCCAAGGGCGGTTCGGGCACGGCGATCCTCATCGTCGTCGTCCTCATCCTCATGATCGGCGGCGGTGTCGCCGGCTACCTGCTGCTCGGCGGCGACGACGAGGGCACGACGACCGCCGGCGAGGAGACGACGTCCGAGGCCGAGGCCGACCCCAGCGACGGCGGCGAGGAGCCGACCGAGGAGGGCGGCGAGGAGCCCGTCCCGGACGGCGACGCGCTGACCGTGGAGTCGCTGGGCGCCGTCACGCCGCTGCCCGGGGACCCGTGGGAGCCCTACGCGGGCCCCGGCGCGGTCGGCAACGTCAGCACCGACACGCACGCGCTGGTCATCCAGCACACCGAGTCATGGATCTCGTACATGGAGGTGGGGCTGTTCGACGGCGCCGTCACCGCATACGACCCGGCCGACCTGCAAGGCTCCGCCGAAGGGCTCATGAACCACTGGGCCGAGGGCTTCGCGTTCGGCAGCGTCGAAGGGCTCGAGGTCTCCGAGACCGAGTTCACCGACGTCGAGGTCGACGGCCGGCCGGCCGTCCTCGCGGAGTCGACCGTGTCCTGGACGTCCAGCGACAGCACCGAGGACGGCTACGAGGACATCGCGTTCCTGGTGGTGGACGTCGACGGCGTCAACGGCTTCATCGGCCTGGCCAGCGTCCCCGAGTCGGGCACCGAGCACCGCCAGGCCGCGGTCGACGCACTGCTGGCGACGACGTTCGAGGGCGAGGCGGCTTAGGGCCCGTCCCGGACCGCGACCGCCTCCCCGGGCGGAACCTCCAGTACCTGCACGGCATGAAGGCCCCACTCGGCGAGGCCGCCGACGGCACGGGCGGGGCCGACCGGCAGGTCTTCTGGGATCGCTCCGCTATCGAAGACCCGGGCGGCCCCGCCCAGGGCGCCTAGAAGGCCTCGTCGGGCAGGTCCATGGGCGTCAGATCGGCGGCCTCGACGATCTTGCGGTCGGCCGTCAGGCGCGGCAGGACCTCACGGGAGAAGAACGTCGCGGCCGCGACCTTGCCGCGGAAGAAGTCGTCGTCCGCCCCGCCGTCGAGCTTGTTCTGCGCGATTTCGGCCTGGCGCAGCAGCAGCCAGCCGACCAGGAGGTCGCCGACGGCCAGCAGCAGCCGGCGCGAGTGCAGACCGGTCTTGTACAGCTCGCGCGGCTGTCCCTCCATCGGGCCCATGAGGGCCGGCTGGAGCGCCTCGATGATGCCCTGGACGTCGCCGAGGGCGCGCATGACGCGGGAGCGGACCTCGGACAGCTCCTCGTGCCCGTCCTCGACGGACTGCATGATCTCGGCGGCGACGGCCATGAGCGCCTCACCGTTGTCCTTGACGATCTTGCGGAACAGGAAGTCGAGGCTCTGGATGGCGGTGGTGCCCTCGTACAGCGTGTCGATCTTCGCGTCGCGCACGTACTGCTCGAGCGGGTAGTCCTGGAGGAAGCCGGAGCCGCCGAAGGTCTGGAGCGACTCGGAGGCGAGCAGCTCGGAGGCCCGCTCGGAGCCGCAGCCCTTGACGATCGGCAGCAGGAGGTCGTTGACGCGCTTGGCGGTCTCGGCGGCCTCTTCGTCGCCGTCGATGGTGGCCAGGCGCTCCTTGTCCTGCCAGGAGCCGGTGTAGGCGACCAGGGCGCGCAGGCCCTCGGCGTAGCTCTTCTGCAGCAGCAGGGAGCGGCGCACGTCCGGGTGCTTGATGATCGGCACGCGCGGCGCGGTCTTGTCGCCCGACTGGAGCAGGTCGGCGCCCTGGATGCGGCTCTTGGCGTAGTCGAGCGCGTTGAGGTAGCCGGTGGAGAGCGCGGCGATGGCCTTGGTGCCCACCATCATCCGGGCGTACTCGATGATGAGGAACATCTGGCGGATGCCCTCGTGCTTGTCGCCCATGAGCCAGCCCTTGGCGGGCGCCTTCTCGCCGAAGGTGAGCTCGGCGGTGGCCGAGACCTTCAGGCCCATCTTGTGCTCGATGTTGGTGGCGACGACGCCGTTGCGCTCGCCGAGCTCGCCGGTGGCGGGGTCGAACAAGTACTTCGGCACGACGAACAGGCTCAGGCCCTTGGTGCCGGGCCCGCCGACGCCCTCTTCGCCGACCGGGCGGGCCAGGACGTAGTGGATGATGTTGTCGGTCATGTCCTGGTCACCGGAGGTGATGAACCGCTTGACGCCCTCGATGTGCCAGCTGCCGTCGGGCTGCTTGTAGGCCTTGGCGCGGCCGGCGCCGACATCCGAGCCCGCGTCGGGCTCGGTGAGGACCATGGTGGCGCCCCACTGCTTCTCGATGAAGAGCTTCGCCCATTCCTGCTGCTCCTCCGTGCCCTCGCGGTAGAGGCTGTGCGCGAAGGAGGGGCCGGCGGCGTACATCCACAGCGCCGGGTTCGCGCCGAGCACGAGCTCGGCCATCGCCCACCAGACCATGCGAGGCGCGGAGGTCCCGCCGAGCACCTCGGGGAGGTCCAGGCGCCAGTACTCGGAATCCATGAACGACTGGAAGGACTTCTTGAAGGCCTCGGGCAGCGTCACCGAGTGCGTCGCGGTGTCGTACACGGGCGGGTTGCGGTCGCCCTCGACATAGCTGGAGGAGAGCTCCTCCTCCGACAGGCGCGCGAGCTCCGCGAGGATGTCGCGGGCCGTCGCGGCGTCGAGGTCGCCGAAGGAGTCGTGGTCGAGGATCTTGTCGGCTCCGAAGACCTCGAAGAGATTGAACTCGAGATCGCGAAGATTGTGGCGGAAGTGCGTCATTGCGGGTCCTCCATTACTCGGTGGTAACCACCATCATATTACTCGCCGGTAGGTACCTCAAGTGGTCCGCGCCATCTCCTCTCCGACCAGCGAGTATCCGGCGTGTCGGAGGTGCGTTGTAAATTTCTCGCAGACGCCGTAACCAGCAGAGACGTGCTTCGTTGAACAAGTCGACAGACCGCTTGTGCGACATTCTCCCGACGCACCACCGCACGCCACGACACACCGCCGCCACACGCCCGAACCACCAGACCGCCGACCCCGAGGCTTCGCCGGGTCGGCGCGTCGTGCCCACCGCACCGCCCAGCAAGGAGTCCCCCGCATGATCCGAGCCGTCGCCGATCGCCTCACGTCCCGAACGCGCCCCGTCTACCGGGGCCGCCACCGCCGCCACCGGCCGCGGCTCGCCCGCGCCTGCCGCACCGGCGAGGCGCAGTCGGCCTCCGGACGCCAGGATCCCTAGCCGGCCTCCGGCCGCAGTGCTCTCAGTCGGCCTCGGGCCGATAGTCGAGCAGGAGCAGGGCGATGTCATCGGTCAGCGGGCCGCCCACCCAGCGGCGCAGCGCGGTCTCCAGCGAGGCCAGGCCGTCGCCCACGTTGCCGTGGCCGATGAGGCTCCACGCCCGGTCCTTGATCGGGAAGAACTCGCCGTCCTTGCGCGCCTCCGCCAGGCCGTCGGTGTACAGGAAGATCCGGTCGCCCGGCTGGAGCCGCACCGTCAGCTCCCGCACCGCGGGCCCCAGCCCCAGCGGCGGCGCCATCGACTCCGGTTCCAGATACGAGGCCACGCCGTCCCGCACCAGCATGGGCGGCGGATGCCCGCAGTTGAGGATCTCCAGCGTCCCGCCCCGCTCCTGGAGCAGGATCGCCGTCACGAAGTCCTCCTCGCCGGCGTTGCGCGCCACGGCGTGGTCGAGGTCGCTGACCATGCACCGCTGGTCGCTGCGCTCGAACGCCACGTGCCGGTAGGAGCCGAGCACCGTCGAGGACAGCCGCACCGCGTCCAGGCCCTTGCCGCGCACGTCGCCGATGATGATCCGCACCCCGAAGTCGGTGTCCAGCGCCTCGTACAGGTCCCCGCCGATCTCCGCGCCCGAACGGGCCGAGACGTAGCGCGCCGCGATGTCGAACGGTCCGAGGCGGTTGTCGATCGGCCGCAGGATCGCCTGCTGCACCACCGAAGCGAGCTGCGTCAGACGACGCAGCCGGTCGTCGTCGCGCTCGCGCACCACCGCGACCGCCACCGAGATGACGATCGCCGCGCACACCACCAGGAAGTCCATGGCGTGCCCGAGGGTGTCCACGAACTCGAAGTCGCTCGCGACCCACAGGTAGACGAAGGAGCCGGTCAGGCTCAACGCCCCGACGGCGACCACCCAGCGCCACGTCAGGAACGCGGACGCCACCAGGGGCGGCAGTGCCAGCCACGGTACGGCGTCCGTCTGGTCGCGCACGGCCAGCTGGAGGCCCACCAGCACCATGATGGTCACGAAGGCGACGGTGAACACCGAGCGCACGGACGGCGAGGACCAGCCGGCCGGCTGTTCGGCGCGTCCCATGAGGGGTCCCCTCTGCAGCGGCGTGCGCATCTCGGTGAATGCCTCCTTCCTACCGGACGTGTGCGGGGCGCCAGTGGCTCTTCACGCAAGAACCCATGGGTCCGCCCCATGGGGAACGCACGGAAAATGCCTCCTGACCGCCAGGTCCCGAGGACCGTCGCACCTGGATTCGACGACCGCGGATGTGAAGATCGTAATGGTCGCCGAGTCGCCTCACTCCGTGGAGGAGGCCGCCGCGCCGGTCGAACGGACTTGTGTTCATTCGGACAGAGAAAAGCAACGAAAAGGACGATTGTCAAGCAACCGGCTCGTTGGTAGTGAAACCGTCCAGCGCTTTCCGGCGGCTCGGATACGCCTCACCACCGTTGCCACCGCAATGGCGGACGTGCCAATCTTGAGTACGTGCGGTTCACCCTTGAGCAGACCCCGTTCGGCAGCCCTGTCGCCCAAGAGCTGTGCGCCGAACTCCACGCCGAGTACGTCCGCCGTTACGGCGGGGGCGACGACACGCCCATCGAAACCGAGGACTTCGCTCCCCCGAACGGGGACTTCATCGTCGCCTACGACGCCGAGGGCCGCGCCGTCGGCTGCGGCGGCTGGCGCGCCCACGATGACGACGACGCCGAGATGAAGCGCGTCTACGTGCGCGAATCGGCCCGCCGCCGCGGCCTGGCGAGGCTGCTCGTCGCCGCAGTGGAGGCCTCAGCCGCCCAGGCCGGGCGCAAACGCGTCGTGCTGGAGACCGGCCCGCGGCAGCCCGAGGCGATCGCCATGTACGAATCGCTCGGCTACAAGCCGGTGACCCCCTTCGGCTACTACGCGCGCGCCGACGGCTCGCTCCACCTCGGCAGGGAATTGCGGAGTGAAAGGCACTGACGCGAAGAGTCAATCCTCTGTAGACTTTCTTCCGGCCGCGCGACCCCGACCGTGACGGCACTCGCCCATTGCCGCGTCCTTTTGTAATTACACCGATATGCGCCGATAAGCCCATTGCGTCCGAACAGCACTGCTGAAGGGCGAATTCCCGTAGGCTGCTGCACGGCGGCCGAAACGCCGCCGCCTTCGGATCATCCGCCTTGAAAGGACAGTGCGCGTGCGCAACGGCAAGCAGTACCTCGTCCGCCTCGGCGCCGGCCTCGGCGCGGCCGCGATGGCGATGACCTCGACCGGGGCCTGGGCCGAGGGGCCGCCCGCGCAAGGCGACGTCGAGGTCATCAACGGCCAACCCGCCTCGGAGGGCCAGTATCCGTGGATGGTCGCGCTGGCCGACGCCGGCGACCCCTCCTCCAACTTCTGCGGTGGATCCCTTGTGGACTACGACGTCGTCCTCACCGCCGCCCACTGCACCGTCGGCAGCGCCCCCGAGGAGGTCGTCGTCCGGCACGGCTCGGTCGACATCGACGCCACCGAGGTGTACGCGGTCGCCGACATCCACGTGGCCGAGGGCTTCGACGACGACACGATGGCCAAGGACTGGGCGCTGGTCAGGCTCACCGGGCCGGTCCCCGGAGGGCAGCCGATCGGACTCGCCGCCGCCGACCTCCCCCACTGGGGGACCCTCCAGGTCGCGGGCTGGGGCATCACCGAGACCGGCGCGGAGGCCGAGGAGCTGCGCTACGTCGACGTCCCGCACGTCACCGACGCCGACTGCGCCGGCGCGTACGGCCAGGCGTTCGACGCCGAGTCGATGCTCTGCGCGGGCGACCTCGCCGCCGGCGGCGTCGACGCGTGCCAGGGCGACTCGGGCGGGCCGCTCATGTACACCGGAGGCTGGTGGCCGGTCCAGGTCGGCGTCGTCAGCTGGGGCAACGGCTGCGCCAAGCCCGGCTACCCGGGCGTGTACACGGACGTGGGCGCCCTGATCGACGACATCAACGCGGTCCTCGGCACGTGGTGAGCGCGATCGCCGAGACCGGGCGGCGGCACCACCCGCTCCCGTCCGCGCTGCGGCCCACGGGCCAGCGCCGCCTTCGCGGCGGCGGCTTGTATACTCGTCACGGCTCCGATCGACGGAGTTCGCGGGTGTAGTTCAGTGGTAGAATGCGACCTTCCCAAGGTTGAGATGCGGGTTCGATTCCCGTCACCCGCTCCCTTGCGCACCGACCTCGAAGCCTCCGGCTCATGCCGGGGGCTTTTTTCGTGATCCCGTTGCCCTCGACGTCGGCGACTCCAATGGTCCTGGCATTGGCAAGCGCGTACCACATTCTTCTGGCAATTGTGCGGGGGCTGGAAAAGGGAGACCCTCTTCACATGGAATCTCGGCATGGGTACTATGACGAGATCGAAAATTACCGATACTTGTTCTGAAAGTTTCGGAGACTCGTACCCTCGCTCTGCCCTGGAACAAGCATCGGCCATGCCAACCCTTCAATCCCTCGAAAGGACCAATACGATGCAAAAACCCCTTACACGGCCCCGGGCGCTCATCGCCGCCGGTGCCGCAGCGGCTCTGGCGGTCACGGCCGCCGGCTGCGGCAGCAGCGGCGAGAGCGACGCCGACATCGTGTGGTGGCACATCCAGAACCAGGACCCGATGATGTCGACCTGGGAGGACATGGCCAATGAGTGGTCCGAGGACTCGGGCTTGACCTTCGACATCCAGGCGATCGAGAACGAGGCGTTCAAGGACCGCCTCGGCACCGCGACGCAGTCGGGCGACACCCCGGACCTCTTCCAGACCTGGGGCGGCGGCGTCCTCGCCGAGCAGGTCGAGGCGGGACTGGTGCAGGACCTCACCGGCCGGCTCGACGACTGCATCGACAACGTCAACCCCATCGCCCTGGAGCCGTACACGATCGACGGCAAGCTCTACGGCGTTCCGTTCGACGCCGGTGTCGTCGGGTTCTGGTACAACAAGGACCTCTTCGCCGAGGCCGGCATCGAGCAGCCGCCGGCCACCTGGTCGGAGTTCACCGACGCCGTCGAGGCGCTCAAGGCCGCCGACATCGCGCCGATCGCCCTCGCCGGCGCCGACAAATGGCCCGCCCACTTCTACTGGACCTACCTGTCGATGCGCCTGGTCGGCCTCGACGGCATGGACGCCGCGGCCGAATCCGGCGACTTCTCCGGCGAAGGCTTCGTGCAGGCCGGAGAGATGCTCACCGAGCTCGCCGACATGGAACCGTTCCAGCCCGGCTTCGAGTCCGCCACCTACGGCGAGGCCGACGGGCAGGCCGCGCACATGGGCGAGGGCGTGACCGCCATGGAGCTCATGGGTCAGTGGGCCCCGACCACCCAGGCCGACGCCTCCGGCACCGAGGGCTTGGGCGACTCGCTCGGGTTCTTCCCGTTCCCCGAGGTCGAAGGCGGCCAGGGCACGACCAGTGAGTACCTCGCGGGTGGCAACGGCTTCGCCGTCGGCGCCGACGCGCCCGAGGAGGTCACGGACTTCCTGTGCTTCCTCATGTCCGAGGAGAACCAGTCTCGCGAGGTCGCCGACGGCGGCTTCACGACCGTCTCGTCCAACCCCGAGGCCGTCGTGCCCGAGATGGACGCCAACACCCAGGCCGTCGTCGACGCGCTCGGCACGGCCACCGGCACCCAGCTGTACCTGGACCAGGCCTACCCGCCGGCGATCGGCGGCGTCATCAACGAGGCCACCGAAGGTCTGATCCTCGGACAGCTCACCGCCGAGGAGATGGTCACGATGATCAATGACGCCTGGGCGGCCGAGCAGTGAGTCTGCGCTCCACCACCGCTCCGCCGGCTCCCCCGGTGGGGCGCCCGGCCGACCGCGACGGGAAACCCTCCCGTC
>NZ_BAAHCB010000005.1:63306-117048 GCF_054776215.1 Glycomyces tarimensis | reverse complement strand
CGGCCGGGGGCCGGGACCATCGCCGCGTTCCTGATCCCCGGTCTGGTCCTGTTCCTGCTGTTCGTGCTCGCGCCGATCCTCTTCGCGGCGTACGTGGGCTTCTTCCGCTGGAACGGCCTGGGAGGACCGCCCACCGACTTCATCGGCTTCGAGAACTTCGCGAACCTGCTCAAGGACACGGTGTTCCTGGGCGACCTGTGGCGCGTGGCCGTGCTCATCGTGCTCTCGCTGGTCGTCCAGCTCCCGCTCGCCTTCGGCCTCGCGATGCTGCTCCATCAGCGCTTCCCCGGGCGCACGATCTTCCGGCTGCTGTTCTTCGTGCCGTACGTGCTGTCCGAGGCGATCACCGCCGTGCTGTTCCGGCTGATCTTCTCCGAACGCAGGGGCTTCGCCGACTCGCTGCTGGGAACGCTGGGCATCGAGAGCAGCGTCGGATGGCTCTCGGACCGCTCCATCGTGCTGTACGTCGTCTTCGGCGTCCTCACATGGAAGTTCTTCGGGTTCCACATGATCCTGTACCTGGCCGGGCGCCAGAACATCCCCGACGAGCTCTACGAGGCCGCCGCCATCGACGGCGCCAGCGGCGCGCAGATGTTCCGCCGGATCACTCTGCCGCTCATGGGACCGACCGTGCGCATCACGATCTTCCTGTCCATCATC
Organism: Glycomyces tarimensis; assembly: GCF_054776215.1. Classification (NCBI taxonomy): domain Bacteria; kingdom Bacillati; phylum Actinomycetota; class Actinomycetes; order Glycomycetales; family Glycomycetaceae; genus Glycomyces; species Glycomyces tarimensis. The sequence goes on along the minus strand of NZ_BAAHCB010000005.1, from coordinate 116,388 downwards.
GGCGTGGTCCAGCTGTTCGACCTCGTGTTCGTCCTGACCGGCGGCGGCCCGTTCCACGCCTCCGAGACCATGGCGATCACGATGTACGAACAGGGCTTCCAGCGCAACCAGATCGGTTACGCCTCGGCCCTGTCGATCGCGATGTTCCTCATCAGCTTCGTCTTCGCACTGTTCTATCAGCGCTATGTGCTGAAACGCGACTTGCAGGGCGGCCTCACCGGAGGCGGATCGAACGGAGGTGACCGCTGATGCCGGCCGTCAACACCGCGCGCGGCAATCTGCTGCGCAACACCGGGTTCTACATCGCCGCGTTCCTCACCTTGGTGTTCGTGGCGACGCCGATCCTCTTCGCCCTGCTGGGCGGCTTCAAGGACAACGCGCAGCTGCGCGAGAACGCCCTCGGACTGCCGAGTCCCTGGAACGCGGCGAACTACACCGACGTGATCGCCTCGGACCTGTTCTGGAGGCAGTTGTGGAACTCGGTCTTCATCGCGCTGGCGACCACCTTCATCGTGGTGGGCGCGGCGGCGATGGTGGCGTTCGTGTTCGCCCGCTACGCGTTCCGGGGCCGGGAGGTCCTGTTCATGCTGTTCGCGACGGGGCTGATGTTCCCGTTCGCGGTGGCGGTGCTGCCGCTGTTCATCATCCTGCGCACCATGGGCCTGCTGGACAGCCCGCTGGGCGTGATCCTGCCGCAGGCGGCGTTCGGCCTGCCGTTGACGATCGTCATCCTGCGCAGCTTCTTCCGGGCCATCCCGGGGGAGATCGAGGAGGCGGCCGTGATCGACGGGGCGAGCCCGTGGCGGTTCTTCCTGACGATCCTGCTGCCGATGGCGCGCCCCGCGCTGGCGACGGTCTCGGTGCTGGCGCTGGTGGGCAGCTGGAACAGCTTCCTGCTGCCGCTCGTGGTGCTGCAGGACGCGAGCCTGTGGACACTGCCGATCGGTGTCACGCAGTTCTCGGGCCAGTACGCCTCGGACACGGCGAAGGTCCTGGCGTTCGTCATGCTGGCGATGCTGCCGGCGCTGGTCTTCTACGCCTTCGCCGAACGCCACCTGATCAGCGGCCTGACCGCGGGCAGCACCAAGGGCTAGCCCGCGAAGGAACCGGAACCGCATCGGCGGCGTCGGAGGGTACATGAGACACCGACTCGTACCCCTCGGCGCCGCCGCCGTTCTGGCCGCCGGCGCCTGCACCTCCGAGCCAGACCCCTCCATCGATACGGCCCCTTGGGTTCCCGCCTCGGCGCAGCTGGCGTCATACGACAGCTGCGAGGAGGCCCTGGAGGGCATCCACCGGTCCTTCATCGGCACGCTCAACGACATGCGCCGCTACCAGAACGCGCGCGGCCCCGTGGACGAGCTCGCCCGGGGGGACGCCGGGAGCACCGCCGAGGGCGAGTCGGCGCCCTCCGCCGGGGACAACGCCGCGGCCACGGACCACTCCGAGACCAACACGGCCGTCGCCGGCGTCGACGAGCCCGACATGGTCAAGACCGACGGCCAGTTCGTCTACAGCGTCGTCGACGCCGTCATGCGCGTGGTGAACGCGCAGACCGCCGAGGTCGTCGCCGAGCACGACTACGGCTGGGAGACCTGGGACCACCGGCTGTTCCTCGGCGACGACGAACTGCTGGTGATGTACACGCGTGAACACCAGAGCGGCGAGGAGTACTACTCCGAGTTCGTCCTCGAACGGCTCGACCCCGCCGAGCTCGAGGTGCGCGACACCTTCGCCCTCGAAGGATCCATGCTGGACGCGCGCATGGTGGAGGGCGAGGTGCGGCTCGCGGTCGACTCCTCGCCGCATATCGAGCCGCTGTGGGAGGAGTTCTACTCCGGCTCCGACGCCGCCGAGCTGCGCGAGGCGGTGCGGTCCACGACGATCGAGGACTGGCTGCCGAGCTACAGCGTCGACGGTGTCGAGAGCGAGACCGAGTGCGACGCGATCGCCCACCCCGAGCGCTTCGAGGGGTCGGCGACGGTCACGGTGGCGGCGCTGTCGGCCGGCGGCGAATGGTCTGATGTGGATCCGACGACGGTGATGGCGGACGGCGGCACCGTCCACGGCACCGCCGAGAGCCTCTACCTGGCGCACAGCGACCACCACTGGGACGCCGAGGAGCCCGCGGCCGAGACCGAGCTCTACCGCTTCGCCTTCGACGGCGATCAGCCGCGCCTGGCCGGGGAGGCCGCCGTGCCGGGGACGCTGCTCAACCAGTACTCGATGAGCGAGCACGACGGGCATCTGCGCGTCGCCACCACCGAGAACAACGACACGTGGTGGGGCCCGGCCGAGGACGGCATCGCACCCGGCGGGCAGTCCGAGCCGTCGAGCTCGACCGTGACGGTCCTGGCGATCGGCGAGGACTCGCTGACCGAGGTCGGGGCCGTCGGCGACCTGGGGCTCGACGAGCAGATCTACGCGGTCCGCTTCATGGGCGACACCGGGTACGTGGTGACGTTCCGCCAGACCGATCCGCTGTACACACTGGATCTGTCCGATCCGGCGAATCCCGAGGTGACCGGGGAGCTGAAGATCACCGGCTACTCCGCCTATCTGCACCCGCTCCCGGGCGAGCGGTTGCTCGGCGTCGGCCAGGAGGCCACCGAGCAGGGCATGACCACCGGCCTCCAGGTGAGCCTGTTCGACGTCGCGGACGAGGAGGCGAGCGTGCTCGACCAGTACGAGCGCGACGGCGCGAACTCCGCGGCCGAGTGGGACCCGCACGGCTTCCTGTACTGGGAGGCGGAGGGCATCGCGGTCCTGCCGGTGTGGGACTGGGAAGACCACGAGAGCAGCGCGGGCGCGGTGGTGCTCGAGATCGGCGAGGACACCGTGACCGAGACCGCCTGGATAGCCCACGAGGCGGAGGCGCAGGAGGACGAGAACTACAGCTACGGCACCGAGATCGTGCGGAGCCTGGTCATCGGCGATCAGCTGTGGACGCTCTCGTACGCCGGGCTCCAGGCCACCGAGATCGGCGGCGGCTACGAGACGACCGAGTGGATCGCCTGGTAGGGGGGCAAGGACGGGGCCGCGCCGCATTTCGGGAGGCGGCGCGGCCCGGGCGTGCGTTGGCGGGAACGGGCGAGTGTGATGGTCGTTCTGGGCCAAGGGCGGCAACGATGACGAGGTGGTGGGTGGGCTGGTGCCGGTGTCTGTGGCGGGCACCGTGGTGGCCTGGGGTTGCCTGAGGAGCCCGGCAATGGTCGCGGGGGCGTTGGCGGGAACGGGCGAGTGTGATGGTCGTTCTGCGCCAAGGCAGCGACGAAAGCGGTGGCGGGTGGGCTGGTGCCGGTGTCTATGGCGGGCACCGTGGTGGGCTGGTGCCGGTGTCTATGGCGGGCACCGTGGTGGGCTGGTATTGGTTTGTCGGCGCGGAGGTGGCCGGTGGGGCCGCCGTGCCGGGCGTGATGGTGGCCCGCTGGGCGGCGAGTATTCGGGTGGCTGGTGTGCCGGTTCGGAGTCCGGGCATGGGGAAGTGCTCGAAGCCGTTGCCGGTTTCGAGCTGGCGATCTATGAGGTGCCTTCCCCGCCACGGCATCCCGCAGCGGGCAGGGTAAGAAGGAGGGCGGTACGTAGTCGGGTGCCGGTGCGGCGCTTGCGGCTCCGACCGGTTCACGAGGCCGCCTCGATTCCGCTAGTGGCGTGGAAGGCTCAAGTTCGGTCCCGGTCTCGCTCTCGGTCGCCGTTCCGGTCTCCGGTTCAGGCTCCGGTGTCGGGGTGGTGAAGCGGGCTCGTACTTTGGCGCGTGCGGCTTTCGCGGCGGCCATGACCTGCTCGGTCTCGGCCTGTTCGGCAGCCGCTTCGAGGTCGGGTTTCAGGGTCTCCGACCATTCTTCGGGGTACAGGCCGGTGGGGAAGGCGTTCGCGATGTCGTCGGCGAAGCCCAGATCCAGGTCGGTGTCGGTGCGCCAGTCGGCGCACCCGCATGTGAGGTCGGGGTCGGTGTCCTCGTGCCCCTCATGGTGCACGATCAACGCCTTGCCCGGTCCGGTCTTCTGAATCGTCCAGCCGGGGGTGTGGATGCGGCCGTGGTGGAACCGGCACAGCAGGATCAGGTTCTCGGCCACTGTCGGTCCACCATTCGCCCAGTGGCGGATGTGGTGGGCTTCGGTCCACTGCACCGGGGCGAGGCAGCCGGTCCAGGCGCACCCGCCGGGTTGCTCCAACTCCAGCTTCCGCCGCAGGGCGCTGTTGGGCAGGCGCAGGGCCCGGCCGAGTTCGATCGCTTCGCCGGTGGCGTAGTTGAACACGTTGGGGATGACCAGGCCTTCGCAGGCGAGCAGGCGGGCCTTACCGAGGGAAATGGGGTCGCCTTCGAGGGTCGGGACCCGTCCGGTGTCGTCCCCGGCCAACGTTTCGATGTCGACTGACAGGTGCAGGGTGGCGGTGTGCCCGTGCCGCTTGGCCGCGTTCGGGTCGGCCCCGTGGGCCGCGAGCACCTGGTGGAAGGCCTCGGCCCGCCGGTTCGCCGCCGGAGGCAGCGACCCGTCCTCGTCGACCTCATCCTGACGCGGCGGGGGCACGGCGGTGGTCAGGAGCTTGGCGAACAGCTTCCCGGTATCCGAAGACAGCAGCCCGGAGAGGACGAACATGCCGTTCTCAGTCTCCACCAGATCCAGCCGCTGCAACGACTGCTGCCCCAGCCCGTCCAACAGCTCCTCACCGTTGTCCAGGGCGGCTTGAAGTTCGTCGAGCTGGGCGTGCACATCCTTCACCGTCGCGTGAATGCAGTACTGCGCGATCAAATGCTCCGGCGTCGGGCAGCGGGTGTCCGCGTCGAACGGGGAGGACACCGGCTCCTTGTAGGGAGTCCGGGCGTACACGCGGAGGGCCTTGGTCGCGTCCAGGCGGCGCACGGCCGCCGCGACCCGGTCGATCCGCGCCCGAGCCGACGTCGCGGTCTCGGCGAGGACGGTGAACTTCCCGGCGGTGCGGGCGATCGCCGCCAGATCAGCAGCCGTGCGCAGGTGGAAGTCGAAGGTCGTCACCAGCCACTCCCGCAGCGCCGAGAATCCGTCGCAGTCGCGGTGAATATTCCAGGCTTTCGCCTCGATCACCCGGGCGAGGATGTCCGCGTGGAGGGCGTTGATGGCGGCAGCCGCCTCATCGAGTTCGGTGTGGATGGCCGCCGCCCGCTCGGTCCGCTCGGTCCTGCTGGGCTTCGTGTCCACCTTGGCCATCTCACACCTCCCTCGATCATTGAGGTCTCGTACGAACCTGCTGTTTCCGCCGGTTCGTGCTATACCTCTATTCTCCCAGGTCACAGCCGCTCTGTCATCACCCATTAGGGTGGGAAAACACTCACGTTTCCCGGCCGGACTACCCACTCGCTTTGCCTCGCAAGACAACCCGGACAAGATCCGCCGATCCGGCCAGCGCCCCACGCCCTCCCGACAGCCCGCGAACCCGACCGTCACAGACAACCCACCTCTCCGTCGCTGACGCCTTTAGTGCAGCGCAACCACAACCAACACCATTCCCGCCAGCGCCCCACGGTCCATTGCCGGTCTCCCCAGGCGCCAACCCACCGCCCCGACTACCGACGGCCGCGCCGACGCGTCGTCCACGAGCCTGTCCGGTGTAGGGCTGCGGCGGGGCCGCGCCGCCGAAGCGGCGCGGCCACGCCTTTCCTGTTTCCTTCAGGCTCTTATCGTCCGAGGTTGCGGAAGCGGCGGACGGCCAGCGGCAGGAAGATCAGCGTGATGATCACCGGCCAGATCAGCGCCGCGGCCAAGGCGTGCTGCTCGGGCCAGGAGCCGCCGACCGCGACCGGGTTGCCGAACAGCTCCCGAATCGAGGTCGCCGTCGCGGACACCGGGTTCCAGGCGGCGATGGCGCCCATCCAGTTCGGCATGAGTTCCGGCGGGGTGAACACCGAGGAGACCATCGCGAACGGAAAGGCGATCGCGAACAGGTTCCCTGCCTGCTCGACGCCCTTGACGAGCAGGCCGAGCCAGACGCCGACCCAGATCAGCGAGAAGCGCAGCCACAGCAGCACACCGAAGGCGGCCAGCGTCTCCCAGAACGTGCCGTCCGAACGCCAGCCGATGGCCAGCGCGATGAGCGCGAGGATCGCCAAGTCGACACCGGCGTGGATGGTGTCGGCGATATTGCGGCCGACGACGACCGCCGAGGAGGCCATGGGCATCGAGCGGACCCGGTCGATGAAGCCCTTCTCCTTCATCTCGGCGACCGCCCAGGCGGTGTTCGTGAAGCCGAAGGCCATCGTCAAGGCGAACATGCCGGGCATGGCGTAGGCGACGTAGTCGACGCCGGCGCCCTGGCCGGTGACGTCCATGGCGGAGCCGAAGACGTAGACGAACAGCAGCACCATGACGATCGGGAAGCCGAGCTGCCAGGCGAAGTTCGCGGGCTGGCGCGCCATGTGGGCGAACTCCTGGCCGACGATGGTGCGGTAGTCGTGGACGGTCCACTTGACGCGGGAGGCGAGGGTCTCGGGCGGGAGCGGGGCGAGTGTGGTCATCGACCGGCCTCCTTCTCGTTTTCGGAGCCGATGAGTTCGAGGAACGCCTCATCGAGGGTGGGTCGGCGCAGGCCGATGTCGGCGACGTCGAGCTGCTTGTGCTGGATGGCGGTGGCGGTCGCGGTGAGCGCGGTGACCGGTTCGGCGACTGGGGCGGAGACGGAGCCGGTCGCCGGGTCGGTGGCGATCTCGCCGGTGGCGACGGCGCCCATGAGGTCTTTCGCGGCGTCAAGGTCGCCGTGGTCGGCGACGACGATTTCGAGGCGGTCGGCGCCCATGCGTCGTTTGATGCCTGCCGGGGTGTCGTCGACGATGTTGCGGCCGTGGTCGATGACGGTGATGCGGTCGCAGAGCCGGTCGGCTTCGTCGAGGTAGTGGGTGGTGAGCAGGACGGTGGTGCCGTCGGCGGCGAGCCCCGAGACGGCGTCCCAGACCTCGCGTCGCCCGGCCGGGTCGAGACCGGTGGTGGGCTCGTCGAGGAACAGGACCTGCGGTGCCAGGATCATGCTCGCGGCCAGGTCGAGGCGGCGCTTCATGCCGCCGGAGAACTTCTTGACCTGGCGGTCGGCGGCTTCGACGAGGCTGAACTGGTCGAGCAGTTCCTCGGCTCGCTGGCGGGCCTGGGTCTTGGTGAGGCGGAAGAGCTTGCCGAAGAGGACGAGGTTCTGGCGGGCGCTGAGCATGTCGTCGACTGCGGGGTTCTGGCCGGTCAGTCCGATGCGGCGCCGTACTTGACGGGCGTCGCGGGCGATGTCGAAGCCGGCGACGGTGGCTCGGCCGGTGTCGAAGCCGAGCAGGGTGGTGAGGATGCGCACGGTGGTGGTCTTGCCGGCGCCGTTGGGTCCGAGGAGTCCGAGGACGGTGCCGGCCTCGGCCGAGAGGTCGAATCCTTCGAGCGCGACGGTGTCTTTGTAGCGTTTGCCGAGGTTCTCGGCCTCGACGGTGGTGGTTGGCATTGCCTGGTTCCCCCTTAATCGGGTACGTTGTACCCAATATTAGAGTACGCTGTACTCGGTTTGCAAGCGGATATCATGAGGCCTCTATGGCGACACCACAGACCGGGGCGGGCGACCCCAAGCGAAGTCTTGAACTGCTCTGGCGCGAACTCGAGCCGCAGCCGAGCAAACCGGGGCCCAAACCCAAGCTCACCGTGGAGCGGATCGTCGAGGCGGCGATCCGCGCCGCCGACCGCGAGGGCAGCTGCTTCGGCATGCGGGAGGTCGCCGCCGAACTCGGTGTCGGCACCATGACGATCTACCGCTACGTGCCCGGCAAGAAGGAACTGATCGACCTCATGGTGGATCGGCTCAGCCGCGTCGGCCCCGAGGCGCCCGACCTCACCGGGCTCGACTGGCGCCAGCGGCTGGAACTGCTCGCCGAGAGCACCTGGCACGTCTACTCCGAGCATCCGTGGCTGCTGGAGATCGACCAGCGCCGCCCGGTCCTCGGGCCGGACTCGCTGGACGGCTTCAACTTCGCGGTGGCGGCCTTCGAGGGCCACGAGCTGCCCGACAAGGAGGTCAACCTCGTCATCACCGCCGTGTCGAACCTCGTCACCGGCACCGCCCGCCAATACCTGCTGCGTGACTCCGCAGAGGACGAACCGGCCGTCGGCGAGCAGGAATGGTGGGAGGCGCAGCTGCCGTATCTGGAGAAGGCCGTCGCGTCGGGCCGCTACCCGGCCATCGCGCGGTTCACCGACGAGAACGCGTGGGACATCTCCGCGCACGACGCGATGCGGTACGCGCTCGAACGCTTGCTCGACGGCCTGGCGCCCCGCATGGAGCAGAGCCGCAAGCACCCCGACGGGGCGTGACGCTCCGAGCCTGGCGGGGACACGGGTGTCGACGCGCGCGGATCGAATCCCTCAATCCCCGGTGACGATGTCCCCGAGCTCGCTCAGGTTGTCCTGGTCGTAGAAGTAGTACATGTGGTGGTCGAGCGTGTTGAGGTCCTCGCGATCCGAGACTTCGGTCCGCTCGCCGCCGAAATGCTCCGAGGTGGGATCGGCGCCGTGGGTGCCGGTGGCGGCGTTGATGGCGTCCCGGTCGCTGTGCATGACGTGGACGTCGTCGGCCCCGACGTTGAAGTTCTGCGCGGTCCCGTTGTCCGCGCCCGGCCCCGGCGCCCCGACCAGCACCACCCGATCGGCGGCGCTGCCGCCGCCGTGCTGGTCGGCGTACCCGGTCACCACCCCGCCGTAGCTGTGTCCGATCTGCGTGATGCTCGAACCCTCCACCTGGTTCGTGGCGGCGGCTCCGGTGGTGAAGCGGTCCAGCGCCGCGCCGCCTTCCTGCGCGGCGGCGTCGAAGGCCGCCCCCGGGAGCCCGGACGGCGAGTCGTAGCCGAGCCACATGACCGTGACGTTGTCGTCGCCCCCTCCGGCGGATCGGTCGATGTTGCCGGCGAAGTCGATGTACGAATCGGTGCCGGTGAACGCGGGGTTCCCGGCCATGCTGGTATCGCTGCCGACACCGGGAACATAGATGGCGGTGTTCTCGGCGTGGTCCGGATCGCCGCCTACGGCGACGATGACGTTCCAGTCCCCCAGCAGCGTGCCCGGGGCGTTCGGCGCGTTCAGTCCGGAGTCGGTGATCCGCGGGTCGAGCCCGAGCAGCATCAGGTCCTCGTTGAGCACCCGGTCGCGCAGTGCCCTGGCGTCGCGGTCGCCGGGGTGGGCCTCGATGTACTCGTCCAGGTAGTCCATGTTGGCCTCGTGGCGCACCTGCGAGGGGATGCCGTCGAGGCCGCGGACGGCGTCGCGCTCCTGCTCGATGATCTCCTGGCGCTCGCTCTCGGACAGGCGCTCCCACCACCCGGCGACCACGTGGGGGTCGGCCTCACCGCTGAGCATCTCCTCGCGCTCGGCGGCCTCGTGCTCGGCCAGCGCCTCCTCGTACGCCTCCACGCCGTCGCCGTAGCCGGATCCGACGAACGGCGGCATGGGGGCGGCCTCGCCGGCGAGGCCCTCCAGGAGCGCGGCGGCCTCGTCGTCCGCGGTCCTCGCGCTCTCCATGGCCGCGCGGACGCTCGCTTCGAGCATCTGGGCTCGCTCGGCAAGCGCGTGGTAGCGCCCGACCGGGTCGTCCCGCTCCTCCGAGACCTCGGTGGCGAGCTGCTCGGACATGACGACCCGCTCGGACCCGGCGTCGCCTTTGAGTTCGAACCGCTCGGCCTCCACCTCGTCGATGAGGTCGTTCAGGTTGTTCTGCTGTGTCTCGAGCGCCGCGTGCAGCTCCTCGATCGTGGCGGCGATCCGGACCGAGGCGTAGTCGTGGATGTCGTCCTGGAACTGCCCGGCGAGGCGGCCGAGCTGCTCACGGCATTCGTCGGCGGTGTCACTGTCGAAGTTGTCGACGCCGAGCGAGCCGCCGACGACGTCACCTGTGACGCGCTCGGCCTGCTCGACCATCGCCGAGGCGTGCGCGGTCCAGGAGGCGGCCAGCTCCGACAGCGGTGCCAGGTCCGCGGTCGACAGATCCTGCCAGGTGAGGGATGAACTCATCGACGCACTCCTACAGTCCGCCGTTCGGCCGGGCGGGGTAGTCGGCCACCTGGGCGTTGGGTCTGTCGGCGTACCGGTCGAGGTCGGCGTATTCGCGGAACGCGTCGGCGTTGTACTCGTCGATCTCGACCGCCTCTTCGGCGCAGGTGGCGAGGTATTCGCCCATGTTGCCCAGGCGGCGGCCGAAACCGCCCGCCCGCAGGCCGTGCCACCAACCTCCGGCCGAGGTGAGCGCGGCGCCGACGGCGAAGTTGCCTCCGGCCAGGCCGGAGCCGACCGTCTCGGTCTCGTCCTTGATCGCCGAGGAGGCCGAATCGACCTCCGCCTCAATGTCGAACAGGTCCTCGACCGCGCTGTGAACCCGGTCGGGCTCCATCGCGAACACTTCCGCACCGCTCATAGGACTCCCATCCTCTCGGCGGCGCGGAGGCGAGCACCCGGGTCGGGGTCGCCGAGTCCCGGTCGTGCGCGCAGCGGCGGGGGCACGAGGTCCGGGTGGGGTTCGTCCGGTCTCGGCGGCTGCGCGCGACCGGCCGCGCCGTCATCGTCGATCGGCCGAAATGTACACGGACTCACTTGCCATCCACTTGTCGACGCGGGCTTCGGGACCCCTTGGACGGCATGGGGAGACGATGCCACCGACCGCTACGGCCACAGCATCGCCGTGGCCGGCGGACTGGTCGGGACGGCGTCACCGCCGTCCGCGCAGGGCGAAGCCGGCGACGACGGCGACCACGGCCAGCAGGGCCGCGCCGGTCCAGGCGGCCGTGTTGACGCTGGAGGTGCTCGAAGCGACCGGCGAATGGGGCGACACGGTCGAGCAGGCCGTCCGAGAGGCCGGAGCCGAGGACCCGGCCCACCGCTTCGAGGTCCTGATCCGGAGGCTCTTCCATCTGATCCCGGCTTCCCGCGAGCTGCACATCGCCAGCGCGCAGGCATTCGCGGAAGCCCAGTTCGACGAGGAGCTGCGAGTCGCGCTGGCCTCGGGGCTCGCCGAGGCGCGCACGTCGCTGGCCTCGATGATGGCGGGAGTCGCGGCCGAGCAGACCGGACCCGCCGACGAGCACGGGGTCGGCTCGGCCGCCTACGCGATGGTCACCGGGTTCCTGGTGCAGGCCTTGATCGACCCGGACTCGATGCCCGAGCCCGAACAGGTCATCGAGGCCGTGCGGTTGCTGGCCGGCTCCGGTATCTGAATCCGCGTTCCGATGGGACTACGTCCACCGGCGGCGCTCACGTTCCGATGGGATTACGTCCACCGGCTGAGCTCACGTTCCAATGGGACTACGTCCACCGGAAGTACCACGCCCGCGAGCGGATCATGTGCTCGGCGAGGTCCTCCAGGGTCGGCACGCCCGAGTCGAGCAGGTCCGGGCAGTAGGCGTAGGCCTCGCCGGCCACGCCGAGCACCTCGTCGGCGCTGGGCGGGTGCGGGACGTACAGCTCCAAGACGTCATAGGTCATCGCCACGAGCTCGGCCTCGAAGCGGTGGTGCCAGTGCTTGAGGATCGCCGCGTGCTCGGCGCCGTACAGCTCCCAGTTCGTCGAGCCCTTCCACGGGAACATCGCCGGAATCTTCCAACCGGCGTCGGTCTCGACGAGGCCGAGCAGGCCGTCGCGCTGCGGCGTCGCGAAGTCGGTGTCACCGCGCCTGGGCAGGATCGGGACGCCGCGGGCCGGCTCACCGGCCTCGGCGGCCTTGTCGTGCAGGAGTGCGCCCGCGTCGATGCCGTCGGCGCGGCCGAGCTCGTCGTCGCCTTCGTGGATGATGGCCTCGCCGGAGTCGCGCCACTCCTCGGGCGCTCCGAGCAGGACGGGCATCCAGCCGGTCTCCTCGGCGGACTGGCGGATCTCCAGCCACCAGTGGAGGGCCTCGGAGGCGCGGACGCCGAAGGCCCACATGGTCGAGTTCTCGCCGCGCACCAGCTGGTGCATCTTCGGGACGGCGAGCCCCGCGGCGCGCAGCGCGGCTCGGGGCGAGCCGGCGATGTCGAGCGCGTCGGTGTCCTCCTCGCGCGGCATCATCTCGTCGCGGCCGGTCGTGGCCGGGCGCTGCGGCGGTTCGGGTTTGTCCAAGGTGAGCAGTTCCCGCTTCGGTCGCTCGGGCACGAAGATGTCCTCCGGCTTCGACGAGGGCTCGGGTGCGGGCTGGGCGTCGAGCAGCGGCTCGGGTTCCACTTCGGTCTCGACGTCCTCCGGCTCGGGCTCGGGATCGGGCACGGCTTTGAGCCTCGGCCAGGCGTCCGGCTCGGTCGCGGGCGCGATGCTGTCCTCCTCCTGAGGTTCCGTCTGGAGCGCCTCGGGGGCGGCATCGTCAAGGGCGCCCGAGGAGACCGCCGACGGTTCGTCGGACGCTGACTCGGGCTCGGGCTTGGCTGTCGGTTCCTGTTGGGCGGCGGGATCGGGCACTGAGTCAGGCGTGTCCCGGCGCCCCAACAGACGCTGGAGGAGTCCCACAGTTCTCCATGATGCCCTGTCTGCGTTGGAAACGCCACGGGCACCCCCGGAGTGGAGCCTCGTGAAGCCGCCGATGCTCTCAGCTTCCGTCGCGCAGCTCCTTCAACGTCTCGGCCTTGAACGCGAGCGATTCGAAGGCGACTTCGCAGCCCTGGCCGGAGGGCGCCTGGACGAGCAGGCCCGTCCTCAACGGCAGGTCGGAGTGGAGGGCGAAGCACCGGACGAACTCCCAGTGCTCGCCGTCGGCGGAGGCGTGGAAGGCGAAGCCCTTGCCGAGGCGGCTGATGCGGAACCAGTAGGCGTTGCCCTCGACGGTCCAGCCGTTGGCGTCGTCGGAGACGCCGTTGGTGACCACGGAGACGACCATGCCCTGGCTCTGCGGGGAGAACTCGAAGCAGAACTTCGCCCAGTGCGCGTCGTCAGCCGCCAGCGCGAGGGCCCCGGCGTCGTAGGTGCCGTTGAAGCCCACGGTGATGCGGGCGCTGAGCTGCCAGTCGCCGTCTGGCGGGACGCCGAGCAGTGCGGCGGCGTTGCGCGTCGCGACGTTCGGATCGGGGGCGTAGGTGTACCAGTCGGTCTGCGCCGCGGCGGTCGCGTACAGACCGGTGTCGGACTGGGTCCACGAGGGCGGCTCGACTCCTTGGTCCCACGCGAGCGCGAAGGGGAGGCCGATGAGGTTGACGCTCATCCCGGGAGCCTACCGGCAGTTGCCGGCAGTGCGCGATCGACTATCCCTTTCGGCCTTTTTTGAACAGCATGCCGAACCAGAACGCGGCGAACAGGATGATCACCAGTACCACGAGGAGCTTGAAGACGATCATCATCTCACCTGCGTCAGAGTAGGGCGTTTGGGTTCGACTGTATCCCCGCTCGACCTGCCGGTGATGCGCCGCTTGATCCAGGGCGCGAGGTGCTTGCCGGCCCAGGCGGCGCCGTTCATCTCCCGGCGGACCTTCGCCAGGGTCGGCAGTGGTTTCAGCCAGTCCTCGTCGGGTTCGATGCCGAGGGCCTCGCACACGTCGACGGCGACGCGGCGGTGGCCGTGGTGGTTGAGGTGCAGGCGGTCCTCCGACCACAGGCGCGGGTCGGCGAAGGCGTCGTCCTCCCACAGGTCGATGAGGATCGCGTTGTGGCGCGCGGCGACGCGCCGGTAGGCGTCGTTGGTGGCCATGAAGCGCTTGCGCAGCATCTTCATGCCCGGTATGTGGGCGGTGACGTCGGCGCAGGTGAAGAGCATGACCTCGGCGCCGGAGGCCTTGAACAGGCGCACCACCTCGTGGGCGCGGGTGGACAGCTGGGTGGCGTTGAAGCCGGGGCGCAGGGCGTCGTTGCCGCCCGCGGCGAAGGAGACGAGGTCGGGGCTCTGCTTGATCGCGGGGACGACCTGCTCGTCGACGATCCGGTCGAACAGCCGGCCGCGGACGGCCAGGTTGGCGTAGGAGAAGTCGGGCCAGAACTCGGCGGCGCGGTGCGCGAAGCGGTCGGCCCAGCCGCTGAAGCCGATGCCGCCGGGGCCGGGGTCGCCGACCCCTTCGGTGAAACTGTCGCCGATCGCCACGAAACTCGAGAACTCCGCGGGCACTCCCACTCCCCACCTTCAATCCGCATCGAACGTCTGGACTGCCCCCAACCGGGTGCTGACCAGCATGCCTCACGTAGATAACGATCGGGTTTCGATCAGGTGGCGAGCGTGACGGTGCCGTTCGGCAAGCGCGGCACTCGGGGACGAGGTGAGTGCGGGCTTCGAGCGATGGCGAGAAGGCGAACTGCGACACGGGGTCGGTCCCGCGCCGCAGTTCGCGGGGCCGGTTACTCCGCGCTGTGGGCGGGGGCGACGTCGAGGATCCAGGTCACGCCGAAGCTGTCGGTGAGCATGCCGAATCCGGGACTCCACGCTGACACTGCGAGGGGCTCGATGACGGACGCGCCGGCCGAGAGCGCTGCCCAGTAGCCCTGCACCTCGTCGAGGGTCTCGCCGCGGACGGAGACGAAGAACGGCTGGTCGGTGACGGTGGTGCCGTTCTCGCGGTACGTTGAGCCGGCGTCGGCGGCCGAGCCGCCGGCCTGGCCGGGGATGTCGTAGGCCATCACGCGGAAGCCCTCTTCGGTCTCGACCTGGCCGAAGACGACGTTCTCGGCGCCGGGGAGCTCCTTGGGCATGCCGAAGTCGCCGTAGGTCGCGATCGTGACCCGGCCGCCGAAGACGGACTGGTAGAACTCCAGGGCCGCACGGGCGTCGCCGCGAAAGTTGAGGTGGGTGGTGGTCTTGAGGCTCATGTCTGCTCCTAGTAGCAACGGTGCCGGGCTTCTCCCTGACGACAGCCACTCTCCCAGGCGTATAGGCCAGCTCTAGTCCTAGACTCGATTTAGTATCGACGAATGACGACGACGACCTCTCGGCTCCTCAATCTGCTGTCGCTCTTGCAGACCAGGCGCGACTGGCCCGGCGCCCTGCTCGCAGAGCGGCTGGAAGTGAGCCACCGGACGGTGCGCCGCGACATCGACCGCCTGCGCGAGATGGGCTACAGCATCCGGGCGACGATGGGGCCGGACGGTGGATACCGTCTTGACGCCGGAAGCGAGCTTCCGCCGCTGCTGTTCGACGACGACCAGGTCATCGCTTTGACGGTCGCCTTGCAGGCCGCGACTGTCACCGGAGCGAACATCGGGGAGGCGGCTCTGCGGGCGCTCACCACGGTACGGCAGGTCATGCCTTCACGCCTGCGCCACCGCCTGGACGCCGTCGAATTCACCACCGTCCCGCGTCCCGGCGACGGCCCCGCCACTCAGGTCTCGCCCGAGGTGCTCATCGCCCTCTCCGCCGCCGTCCGCGCCCGGGAGGTGCTGCGGTTCGACTACGCGAGCCGGCGCCCTGGCGCCGACGACACCGAGGTGGGCCCGCCGCGGCGGGTCGAACCGCACCACCTGGTCACCTCCCACGGCCGGTGGCACCTCGTCGCGTGGGATCTCGAGCGCGACGACTGGCGCGTCTTCCGCGCCGACCGCATCACCCCACGCACCCCGACAGGGCCCCGGTTCACTCCGCGCGAGATCCCCGAAGGCAGCGCGCAGGACTACGTCTCGGCACGGTTCAAGGGCTCCGACCATGTCGACACCTGGCCGTGCACCGGCACCGTCGTCCTGCACCTCCCCGCGGGCGCCGTGCTCCCGTTCGCCGGCGACGGCACCGTCGAGCCCCTCGGGGCCGACCGGTGCCGCTACACCGCCGGCTCCTGGTCCTGGGTGGCTCTCGCCGCGTCCCTGGGGCGCTTCGACACGGACATCGACGTGATCGCCCCGCCAGAACTGACCGCGGCATTCGCACAGCTCGCCGCACGCAACGCGGCGACGGCGCGATAGCCCGAGGGCGATCGGGCGGCGATCATGAGGCCCCCGCGAAGCGCCGAGCGCCCGCGGGGAACCGGTCCCTTCGGGTGCTCGGCGATTCGCGCTATGCGTGTTCGGCGTACACGACGACTTCGCCCGAGGGGACGTCGACGGTGGCTGTGGCGGTCTTGACCTGGGCGTCGTGGTCGAGGTGGTTGATGCAGAACAGCCACGAGCGGCCGTCGCCGTGGGAGCGGCGGACGACCTCGACGCCGGCGGGGGCGTCGGCGGTCGGCTCGACGCGGGCGTCGGAGGCCGCGGCGGCGACGACGCGGTCGAGCGTGTCGTCGTCGACGAACGTCGTCAGGTAGTGCGCGGTCCCCTCGCCGAAGCGGTTCACGGTCCACGCCGGGGTGCCGTCCCGGTAGATGTCGCGGACCTCCGCTCCGCGGCTCTCGGCGGCCTCGCTCCAGATCGAGCCGGTGCCGCCGGAGGCCAGCTCCACGCGGGCGTCGATGAGCGGGTAGAACTCCTCGGTGCGGACGCCGACGAGGTCGCTGATCGCGCCGGGGTAGCCGCCGAGGTAGACCGTGTCGGTCTCGTCGGCGATCCCCGAGTACGGGGTGACCAGAACCGTGCCGCCGCCTCGGACGAAGTCCTTGAGGTTGTCCGCGGCCTTGCGGGACATCAGGTAGACGGCCGGGACCACGACGAGGCGGTAGCCCGTGAGGTCGCCTTCGGGGTGAGCGATGTCGGCGGTGATGCCGGCACGCCACAACGCGGCGTAGTAGTCGTTGAACACCCGCTGCGGGTCGAGGTCGCCGGTGGGCTTCGCCTCGTGCTCCTGCGCCCAGAGGTTCTGGTAGTCCCACAGGATCGCCGCGTCGGCCTCGACCGTGGAGCCCTCGATCTCGGCGAGCTCGCCGAGGCGCGCGCCGAGCTCGCAGACCTCGCGCCAGATCTTGGAGTCGGTGCCGACGTGCGGGACCATCCCCGAGTGCCACTTCTCGGCGCCCTGCCGGGAGGCGCGCCACTGGAAGAACATGATCGCGTCCGCGCCGCGGGCCAGATGCGACAGGGAGTTGCGCAGCATCTCGCGCGGGGCCTTGGCGCGGTTGCGGCCCTGCCAGTTGACCGCCGAGGTGGAGTGCTCCATGAGCACCCACGGCTTCCCGCCGCCGAGGGACCGGGCGAAGTCGGCGGCCATGCCGAGGTTGACGTGCTCGAAGGGCGCCTCGAGGTAGTGGTCGGTGGCGACGACGTCGACCGCTTCGGCGAACTCCCACAGGTCGATGTCCGGGTGCGAGCCGGTCATGAAGTTCGTCGTCATCGGCACGCTCGGGTCGATCGAGCGCAGCAGTTCGGCCTCGGCCTTGTAGAGCTGGAGCAGCTGATGGGAGGAGAAGCGCTTGAAGTCGAGGACCTGGCCGGGGTTGGGGATCGTCGGGGTCGGCAGCGGCGGCAGGATCTGATCCCACGAGGAGTACGCCTGCGACCAGAACGCGGTGCCCCAGGCCCGGTTGAGGCCGTCGAGGTCGCCGTAGCGCTCGCGCAGCCACACGCGGAACTTCGCCGCGGCGGCCGGCGAGTAGGAGCGGGCGTTGTGGCAGCCGTACTCGTTGTGGACGTGCCACAGCTTCACGGCGGGGTGGTCGTGGTAGCGGCGGCCGAGCTGTTCCGTGATGGCCAGGGCCTTGGCGAGGTAGACGTCACAGGAGGGGTCGAAGCCCTGGCGCGAGCCGTGGGTGAGTCGGCGGCCCTGGGCGTCGACGAGGACGGCCTCGGGGTAGGTGGCGGCGAACCACGGCGGCGGCGAGGCGGTGGGCGTCGCCAGGCACACTTCGACGCCGTTGGCGTGGAGCAGGTCGAGGACCTCGTCGAACCAGGCGAAGTCGTACCGGCCCTCCTCGGGCTCGAGCTTGGCCCACGAGAAGATGCCGACGCTGACGCGGTTGACGCCGGCCTCGCGCATGAGGCGCATGTCCTCGTCCCACGTCTCGCGGGGCCATTGTTCGGGGTTGTAATCGCCGCCGTAGACGATGGCCATGGCGGGTCTCCTTTGCAACGAGAGGGCGGGTGCCGGACCAAGGCTACGGCAAACGGTTGCTGCCGCTGTGGTCCCGGTCTACTTTTTTCAACCGTCTCAGAAAGGGACGGCTACCGCAACCATCCGGCGGCACCGGGCTCGACCCACCAGGTGCGCTTGCGCCTGAGCTCGTCGACCAGGCCGTCGGAGACGAAGGTGACGCCGTCCTCGGGATGGACGGCCACCGCCCGCCCGCGGGCGCGGCGCACCTCGATGCGCACGCGCTTGCGCAGTCGGCCCACGGTCACCGGCACGGCCACGGCGACGTCGATCTTCCCGTCGGCCGGATCGGGCTCGACCAGGACCATGTCGTCGGCCGCGGCGTAGCCGTCGGCGTTGGCGACCACGCACGCCAGGATCTGCTCCGAGCCGTCGGCGAGCACCGCGTCGTCGAGGTTGACCACGCCGCGCCAGGGGCGGTCGCCACCGCCCAGGCGCACCCCGTCGAGGCCGACGCCGCCGCCGTCGTGGCGCATGAGATCGGTGCGCAGCACCGTGCCGCCCATGACCGCCTCGGCCACGTCCGCGGGCCCCGTCGGCAGGCCCAAGCGCGCCACCAGGCCGGGGGCCGTCCCCTGCGGCAGGATCGCCAGCGGCGGCAGGTCCGGGATGGTGCGCCCCTCGGGCAGGCCGTCCGGGCGTTCGCTCGGAGCGGGGGCCAGGCGCCGCACCGCCCGTGCGACCACGGCGTTGACCTGTTCGTCCGTGTCGGCCGCGAGGACGATCCGGGCGTCGGGGTCGTCGAATACGGGATCGACCTGCCCCGGTGTCGAGGCCTCCACGGTGCGGATCTCGGCCCCGCGCCCCTTGAGCTCGTCGATCAGGTGCAGCGTCTGCGTCCGAGGCCCGGTGTTCGAGCAGTTCGTCTCCACGAGGGTCAGCACGACTACGTTCACCTCGCCGACTCTACGGTGTGATGGAGGTCCAACCCATAGCGCTCAGCCCTGGTGAGACCCGGCGACGGGCAGTGCCAGTAGGCTTACGAAGTAATCGGGTGATCAAGTTCCCGGGAGGGTGGGCAAATGCCAGCGATCGCGGTCGTCGGAACGCAGTGGGGCGACGAAGGCAAGGGCAAGGTCACGGACCTGCTCGGCGCGGACATGGACTACGTCGTGCGCTATCAGGGCGGCAACAACGCCGGGCACACGGTCGTGACGCCCGACGGCACCAAGTACGCCATCCACCTGGTCCCGGTCGGGATCCTCACACCGGGCGTCGTCCCGGTCATCGCCGGCGGCGTCGTGGTGGACCCGAAGTTCCTCATCGCCGAGCTCGACGAGCTCATCGCCGGCGGCGTCGACGTCTCGAACCTCAAGCTCTCCGCGGACGCCCACCTGATCATGCCCCACCACCGCGCCCTCGACCGCGTCGTCGAGCGCTACCTGGGCTCGTCCCGGATCGGCACCACCGGCCGGGGCATCGGCCCGACCTACGCCGACAAGGTCGCCCGCATGGGCATCCGCGTCCAGGACCTGCTCGACCCGGGCATCCTCACCGAGAAGCTCGAGGCGATCCTGCGCGAGAAGAACCAGATCCTCGTGAAGGTCTACAACCGCAAGGCGATCGACCCCGAGGCCGTCGCCGAGGAGTACCTGGGCTACGCCGAGCGCCTCAAGCCCTACATCACCGACACGCGCCTGCTGCTCAACAAGGCCCTCGAGTCCGGGAAGAACGTCCTGCTCGAAGGCGCGCAGGCCACCATGCTCGACGTCGACCACGGCACCTACCCGTTCGTGACCTCCTCGAACCCCACCACCGGCGGCGCTTGCGTCGGCACCGGCATCGCACCGAACAAGATCACCACCGCGATCGGCATCATCAAGGCCTACACCACCCGCGTCGGCTCGGGCCCGTTCCCGACCGAGCTGCACGACGAGTACGGCGAGTTCCTGCTCAAGCGCGGCGGCGAGTACGGCGTCACCACCGGGCGGCGCCGCCGCTGCGGCTGGTTCGACGCGGTCCTGGGGCGCTACGCGGTGCGCGTCAACGGCATCACCGACCTGTTCGTCACCAAGCTCGACGTGCTCTCCGAACTCAAGCGGGTGCCGATCTGCGTGGGCTATGAGATCGACGGCGAGGTCGTCGAGGACATGCCCATGACGCAGACGGACGTCCACCACGCCAAGCCGGTCTACGAGTACCACGACGGCTGGTGGGAGGACGTCTCCGAGTGCCGCAAGTTCGAGGAGCTGCCGCCGAACGCGCAGTCCTACGTCGAGCGGCTCGAGGAGCTGTGCGGGGCGCGCGTCAGCGTCATCGGCGTCGGCCCCGGCCGCGAGGAGAACATCATCCGCCACCCGCTGATCTAGGGTCGGCTCTCGACCGATCCGAACGGATCCCAGGGGCGACCGCCGCCCCGTCTTCGCGCTGCCGTGCGGCTCGCCCGCCGGCCGGCGACCGTTTCCATGCCACCGCGTCCGCCGTCATCCGAGACCGGTTCATGCGCATCGGGACTCGTCCGGTCTCGGGGTACCGCCCGGACCGGTCGGACCGCTATAGTGCGAATTGGGCGTGATCTACCACACGCACCGATTCGTCCCCTTGGGAGCGGCTATGCGGACAGTGACGACCACCGTGGCGGCAGCGGCGCTGCTCATCAGCGCAGCGGCGTGCAGCCCAGACGACGCGAACGAATCCGGCGACGGCTCCATCACCTTCTGGACCCCCTACACCACACCGGCACGGCTCGCCGTCCAGGAACCGCTCGCCGAGCGGTTCACCGAGCGGACCGGCATCGAGGTCGAGATCGTCGCCCTCGAACCCGACCAGGCCAGCCAGACCCTCGTCACCAGCGCCGCCTCAGGCGACGTCCCCGACGTCGTCGCCCACAACCCCAGCCAGACGGCCTCCTGGAGCGCGCAAGGACTGCTCGACACCGAAACACCGCAGGAGATCGTCGACGAACTCGGCGCCGAGACCTTCCACCGCTCGGCGCTCGACATGGTCACCGTCGACGGCGAGCTCGCCGCGGTCCCCTCCGACGGCTGGGGGCACATGATCGCCTACCGGACGGACCTGTTCGAGGCCGAAGGCCTCGCCGCGCCCGAATCGGTCACCGACCTCGTCCAGGCGGCCGAGGCGCTGCAAGGCGACGGGATGGCCGGAATCGCGATCGGGTCCATGCCGGGCGACCTCTACACCTCCGAGGGCATCGAGTCGATGCTCCTGCCGATGGGCTGCCGCCTCGCCACCGACGGCGAGGTCACGATCGACTCGCCCGAATGCGTCGAGGGCCTCGAGCGCTACCAGCGGCTGGCCGCCACCGCCGGCAGCGGGCAGATGGACGTCGAGGCCGCGCGGGCGAGCTACCTCGCGGGCGACGCCGCGATGCTGCTGTTCTCCTCGCACGTCGTCGACGAGATCGCCGGGCTCGACATCGACAACCCGCTCACCTGCGGCGAATGCGCGGGCGATCCGGAGTTCCTGCACACCAACACCGGTTTCGTCACCGCGCTCAGCGGTACCGGCGCCGAAGCCTCCGTCCAGTACGGCCAGACCACGAACTACGGGATCCCCACCGGCGCGAACGCCGAGGACGCCAAGGAGTTCATCGCCTTCATGCTGTCCGAGGGCTATGTGGAGAACCTGTCGACGGCCACCGAGGGCCGCATCCCGATGCGACCGGGACCCGAACCCGGCTCGACGGAGTACCTCGACGGCTGGGCGCGCCTGCCCTTCGGCAACGACCCCGCGAGCGACTTCTCCATCGAAGAGGTCTACGGGACCGAACTGGTCGACCGGATGGCCTCGGGCGCCGAGTCGCTCACCCGCTGGGGCTGGGGCACCGACGACGCGGCGCTGGCCGGGGTCGTGTTCTCCCAGACGATCCTGTCCACCGAGGCCGAGGAGCTGTTCGCCGGCGGCGACCCGGCCGCCGCCGCCGAGCGGATGGCCGAAGCGGTCACGGCCGCCCAGCGGGACCTGGGTGAATGACGAAGCGGCTCATACTGACCCGCTGGGGCCGGCCCCTGACGCTGTCCCAGCGCGAGGACCTCCAAGGCAGGCTCCTGGTCGGACCGACCCTGCTGGTCGTGACCGTCTTCGCGAT
The DNA here is from genome assembly GCF_054776215.1 of Glycomyces tarimensis. Lineage (NCBI taxonomy): Bacteria > Bacillati > Actinomycetota > Actinomycetes > Glycomycetales > Glycomycetaceae > Glycomyces > Glycomyces tarimensis. The sequence continues at coordinate 94,472 of NZ_BAAHCB010000005.1, read as the reverse complement.
CGCGCCGTTCCTGGCGGTGCTGCTGCTGGCGTTCCTCGACATCAGGCTCGTGGACATCCCCCACCTGTACCTCGACGAGCTGGTGTTCACCACCGACAACATCACCCGGATCTGGAACTCCGAGCGGTTCTGGTCGTCGCTGGGCACCACCGTCGCCTACGCCTCCGCGTCCACCGTCGGGGCCGTCGCGGTGGGTCTGGCCGTCGCGCTGTCGCTGCGCCGGCCCTTCCGGGGACGGGCGCTGATCCGGGCCCTGGTCCTCATTCCGTACATCCTCCCGGTGGTCGCCGCCGCGACCATCTGGAAGTCGCTGCTGAACACCAGCCACGGGCTGGTCAACGCGGCGGGCGCCGAATGGCTCGGATGGAGCGAGCCGATCGCCTTCCTCACCACCACCAGCCGGGACGTCGGCGGCGTCAGCGTCCCGGTGGCGCTGCTGACGGTCATCGCCTTCGAGGTGTGGAAGACGTTCCCGCTCGCGTTCCTGTTCATCACCGCGCGGCTCCAGGTGGCGCCGCGGGACCTGGAGGAGGCCGCCGCGATCGACGGGGCCGGCAGCGTCCGCACCTTCGTCCACATCGTCCTGCCGCAGCTGGTGGGCGTGATGGCGCTGCTGGCCGTGCTGCGGTTCCTCTGGTCGTTCCAGAACTTCAACGACATCTACCTGCTGACCGGCGGCGCGGGCGGCACCGGCGTGCTGTCGATCCGCGTCTACGAGGAGCTCGTCGGCCGCGCCGACATCGGCACCGCATCGGCCACCGGACTGCTCATGACCGGCATGCTGGTCGTGGTGGTGGGCGTCTACGTGTGGATGCTCAGGCGGGAGGCGCGATGAGTCTCGGAGACCGGATCCTGGCGGTGCTGCGCTGGGGGGTGATCGCCGCGGCGGTGCTCGTCTCGGTCGGTCCGCTGCTGTACGCGTTCCTGCTGTCGGTCCAGCCCTACACCTCGATCATCGCCGAGCCGCTGTCGCTGCTGCCGTCCAGCGACGAGGCGAGCCTGGACGCCTACCCGACGGCGCTCGGCGAGTTCGGCATCGGCGCCAACATGTGGACCTCGCTGCGGGTGTCGCTCGCGGCGGCGGCACTGGCGATCGTGTGCAGCGTGCTCGGCGCCTACGCGGCCGTGCGGCTGCGGTTCTTCGGGCGCGGGCCGGTCAACGCGGCGTTCCTCGGCGTCTACCTGCTCCCCGGCATCGTCCTGGCCGTGCCGCTGTTCGTCGGGCTCAGCCGGGTAGGGCTGACCGGCACGCTGGTGGGCCTGGTGCTGGTGTACGTCTCCCAGACCGTGCCGGTCGCGCTGTACATGCTGCGCAACTACCTCGTCGCGGTGCCCGTCGGCGTCGAGGAGGCCGCGATGATCGACGGCTGCGGGCGCCTGGCCCTGATCCGGCGGGTCGTCCTGCCGATGGCACTGCCGGGCATCGCCGCGACCTCCCTCTACGTGTTCCTGATCGCCTGGAACGAATACCTGTTCGCGCTGCTGTTCCTGATCCACGACAGGCCGAGATGGACGGTGTCGCTGGGCATCGCGCAGCTCACCGAGTTCTCGGTGCCGACCAATGTGCTCATGGCGGGTTCGATCAGCATCACCGTCCCGGTGGTCGCGGGGTTCTTCCTCGCGCAGCGACTGCTGATCAGCGGCCTCACCGCCGGAGCCGAGAAGGGATGAGACACATGCCGATCCGTCTGGGAATCCTCGGCGCCGGCGGCAGGGGCGCCGACGCGTACGGCAAGTGGGTGCTCGAGAGGCCCGAACGGGCCCGCATCGCCGCGGTTGCCGAGGCGCTGCCGCACCGGCGCGACCGCCTCGCCGACGCCGCTGGCCTGCCGGCCGACGCCCGCTTCGGCGACTGGCGGGGCCTCGTGGCCGACGCCGACCGCCTGGACCTGGACGCGGTCGTCATCGCCCTGCCCGACCGGCTCCACGTCGAGGCCTCGATCGCGGCGGCCGAGGCCGGGATGCCGATCCTGCTGGAGAAGCCCGCGGCGCCGACACCGGACGAGCTCGACCGGCTCACCGGGGCCGCGCGGCGGCTGCGGGCCCGCATCTGGATCTGCCATGTCATGCGCTACCAGCCGTTCTGGCTGACGCTGCACCGTATCGTGACCTCCGGCGCGATCGGGCGCCTGGTGACGATGCGCCTGGAGGAGAACATCGGGTTCTGGCACTTCGCGCACTCCTACGTGCGCGGGAACTGGCGCCTGGCCGCCTCGTCGAGCCCCATCGTGCTCGCCAAGACCTGCCACGACCTGGACGCGATCCGCTGGTTCGCCGGTTCGGCGCCCGAGAGCGTCGCCAGCGTCGGGGAGCTGACGTACTTCCGGCCCGAGCACGCCCCGCCCGGCGCGCCCGACTACTGCCTCGACGGATGCCCCGCGGCCGAACAGTGCCCGTTCTACGCGCCGCGCTACTACGTCGACGCGCTCGCGCACGTGACCGGCTGGCCGGTGGCGCTGCTCGGCGACGACCTCAGCCCCGAGGGGCGGATGGAGGCGCTGCGGCACGGGCCGTACGGCCGGTGCGTCTTCCACAGCGACAACGACGTCGCCGACCACCAGCAGACCACGATGCGCTTCGCCGACGGGCTGACCGCGACGCTGTCGACCTCGGCGTTCACCGGGCAGAACACGCGCACCGTCCGCCTGACCGGCACCGGCGGCGAGATCACCGGGCACCTGCGCACCGGCAAGGTCGAGGTCGACCTGTTCTCCCCGGCCGCCGAACTGCCGGACCTGCCGGCGCGCGTCGTCAAGCGCTTCGAGCGCCGGCCGATGGGCCACCGGGCGTTCGAACTGTTCGCCGGTCCGATGACCGCCGAGGGACACGCGGACCACAGGGGACACTCGGGCGGCGACGACGCGCTCATGGACGCGTTCGTGTCGTCGCTGGCCGAGGGCGGCGAGCCGGCCACGACGCTGGAGGCGTCGCTCGACAGCCACCGGATGGCGTTCGCCGCCGAACGCTCGCGACTCGAAGGCCGCACCGTGGCGATGGAGGCGGCATGACGTGGTGGCGTGACGCGGCGATCTACCAGGTGTACCTGCGCAGCTTCGCGGACGGGAACGGCGATGGCGTCGGCGACCTCGCCGGGCTGCGGTCCCGGCTGCCGTACCTGCGCGAGCTCGGGGTCGACGCGGTGTGGATCACGCCGTGGTACCGCTCGCCGATGGCCGACGGCGGCTACGACGTCGCCGACTACCGCGCGATCGACCCGGTGTTCGGGACGCTCGGCGAGGCCGAAGGGCTCATCGAGGCGGCGCACGAGCACGGACTGCGCGTCATCATCGACATCGTCCCCAACCACACCTCGGACGAGCACCCGTGGTTCAGGGCCGCGCTGCGCGCCGGACGCGGCTCGCGCGAGCGGGCCCGCTACCACTTCCGGGACGAACCGAACAACTGGCCCTCGCGCTTCGGCGGCAAGGCGTGGACACGCGTGGAGGACGGCCAGTGGTACCTGCACCTGTTCGACGCCAAGCAGCCGGACCTGAACTGGGAGCACCCCGAGGTGCGCGCCGAGTTCGAGTCGGTGCTGCGGTTCTGGCTCGACCGTGGCGTCGACGGCTTCCGCATCGACGTGGCCGACCGGCTCGTCAAGGCACGCGGGCTGCCGGACAAGCCGCACCCCGCGAACCCCGACCATCCCCCGGCCTACGAGTTCACCGGTTCCGACCAGCCGGACAAGGACCGGCCCGAGGTCCACGAGATCTACCGTGCCTGGCGGCTGATCCTCGACGAATACGAGGGCGAGCGGACCTTCGTCGGCGAGATGTGGGTGCGCGACCCCGAGCGGTTCGCACGCTACCTGCGGCCCGACGAGCTGCACACCGCGTTCAACTTCGCGTTCCTCAAGTCCGCGTGGGAGGCCGGCGCGCTGCGGGCGGTCGTCGACGAAACCTTGGACACGCACCGCCGGGTAGCCGCCCCGCCGACATGGGTCCTGTCGAACCACGACGTGACCAGGCACGTGACGCGCTACGGCCGCGAGGAGACCCACTTCGCCAAGCGCCGCCACGACCTGCCGAGCGACCCCGAACTGGGACGGCGGCGCGCGCGTGCGGCGGCGCTGCTGTCGATGGCCCTGCCGGGCAACGTCTACATCTACCAGGGCGACGAGCTGGGCCTGCCCGAAGTCTTCGACCTGCCCGACGAGGTGCGCCGCGACCCGGTGTTCCGCCGCACCGAGGGCGAGGACCTGGGCCGGGACGGCTGCCGGGTGCCCCTGCCGTGGTCGGGCGAGGAGCCGCCGTTCGGCTTCGGCGAGGACGGCTCGTGGCTGCCGCAACCGCCCCAGTGGCACAAGCTGACCGTCGAGCGCCAGTGGGGCGACGCCGAGTCCATGCTCTCGCTCTACCGCTCGGCGCTGCGCGTCCGCCGTGCCGAGCCCGCCCTCGGCGACGGCCGGATGCACTGGCTGCCGAGCCGTGAAGGCGTCCTCGCCTTCGCCAGGCCGCCCGGCTTCGCCTACGTGGTGAACTGCGCGAAGCAGCCGGTCGACCTGCCGGACGGCGCCCCGCTCATCGCCAGCGCCGAACTCGACGACGGCCGCCTGCCGCCGGACGCCGCCGTCTGGCTGCGGACGCCTCCCTGAACGGAGCCGACCGCCCCGCCCGAATCCGGCCCGCGGCGCGTCCGCACGGACTGAGCCGCACGGCGTCGCGCCGGGAGACCTCCTCCGGGGCCGGCCCTGGCATTCGCCCCGCTCGCCTTGGTAGTGCTAGCACCACTCGGACTGTAAGGGCAGCGGCAATGGCATTCGGGCGGTGCGCGGTCAGAGTTGACGGCACCGGGCCGCGACCGCGCGGCCGCCGGTTCCGAAGGAGCTTCATGGAATCCACAATGACCGAAGCGGTGCGGGCGAGCAGTGATTTCGCCGCGCTGGCACGCCGCGTCAATCAGGCGGGACTCATGGAGCGCCGCCCGCGCTACTACGCGCTCCGTTTCACCCTCGTCGGTGCCATGCTCGCCGGATCCTGGGTCGCCTTCTTCTGGATCGGCGACAGCTGGCTCCAGGTCGCCACGGCGGTCGTGATGGCGATCGTCAGCGGGCAGATCGCCCTGCTCGGCCACGATGTCGCCCACCGGCAGGTCTTCCGCACCCGCCGGCCGAGCGACCGCGTCGGCATGGTCACCGGAGACCTGGCGATCGGCCTGGGCTACGGCTGGTGGCAGGACAAGCACACTCGCCATCACGCCAATCCCAATCATGAGGAGCTCGACCCTGACGTCGAGCCGAGCATCCTGGTCTGGTCGCAGGAGCAGGCCCGCCAGAGCGAGGGCGTCACACGCTTCATCGGCGCCAGGGGCGCGCTCCTGTACTTCCCGCTGCTCACGCTCGCCGGAGTCAACCTCCACGTGTCCGCGATCAAGTCGGTCTTCAACCCGGCGATGAAGCACCGCGCGCTCGAAGCCGTGCTGCTCTTCGTGCACTTCGCGGCCTATCTGACAGCGGTGTTCCTCGTCCTCTCGCCCGGCAAGGCGGTCGTGTTCGTCGTGGTCCACAAAGCGCTCTGGGGTCTCTACATGGGTTCGATCTTCGCGCCGAACCACAAGGGCATGCCCACCTACAGCGGGGACCAGAACCCGGATTTCCTCCGCAAGCAGGTGCTGACCTCGCGCAATGTCAAGGGCAGCCGGTTCACCGACGTGGCGCTGGGCGGCCTCAACTACCAGATCGAGCATCACCTCTTCCCCGCGATGCCCACGCCGCACCTGCGCCGCGCGAAGCCCATCGTCCGCGACTTCTGCGACGAGCTGGGCGTCGACTACCACGAAACGGGACTTCTCGAGTCGTACCGTGAGGCGCTGCGGGAGCTGCACCGCAACGGCGCGCCCATCCGCGAAGCGTCGCGGAACGCCGACTCGCACCGCAGCTAGAGGCGGTCGACGACCTGGACGTGGCCGGGCGCGAACGACGCGAGGCGGGCGAGGAGCTGCTGCGGTTCCGGCGCGAAGTCGTTGCAGCGCATGGCGAGGTCGAAGCCCGCGACGAGGCCCTCGGTGGCGCGGTTGGCCTCGCGCAGCACCGACCGGTCGATGAAGCCCGGCCGGTCCGAGCCGCCGCGCCCGAGATAGACGTCGGTCGCCAGCAGCAGATACGAGTGGCCCCTGCGCCCGGAGCCGACGGTGATCGCCGCCAGCTCCTCGACATTGCTCCACGGGATGAGCAGGACCTTCCCGAAGCTCGGGCGCACGCGCAAGCCGAAGTGGTTGACGTGCAACTGCGGCGACCTGATGAGCGGCGCCAGCAGGAGGACCGCTCCCAGGGCGGCCACGGCGGCGAAGAAGCCCGGCAGCGCCACCACCGGATTCGGCTCGCCGGAGTCGAGCGTCCCCGGCTCGGTGTGGACCAGCCACGCGAGCGCGCCGATGCCGACGGCGCACACGAGGGCGTAGAGGATCAGCGAGGAGATCCGGCGGGTCGGTGAGCTTCGTTCGACGACGGTCCACTCCGAGCTTCTTCGCACCGGCCACCTCCTCGTCGGCAACTGTAGCCAGGGCCCGAAATCGGGCCGTAACGGGTCGCTTCACCGCGGTTGGACGAGACGCGGATCACCGGTGAACCACCTGTGTATACGGGGTGAAAAGACCCGGTTCGAGGGGCGATTCACGCGTGGCGGCGAAATGCGGTTCCCGCCCGAGCGGCTCTCGTCCGTACACTGGTGTCAACCACCCGGTGTCCGCTTCGTCCGCCCCTCACGGAGAAGCTCGGGAGCCGAGCCTCGGCTCCGGACGTCGGATCATAATGTCCAACCGGCCCAGCCGGATCAGATAATCCAGTTATGGGGGGTTCTCGTGCCGGCGATCCCGGATGAAGGCCTACGCGCGACACTGGCCACGATGGCTCCCGGAACGGCGCTGCGCGACGGTCTGGAACGCATCCTGCGAGGCCGCACGGGCGCGCTCATCATCGTCGGCTGCGACGACGACGTCGAGGCCATGTGCACCGGCGGATTCGAACTCGACATCGAGTTCTCCGCCACTCGCCTGCGCGAGCTGTGCAAGATGGACGGCGCGGTCGTGCTGACCACCGACGGCTCCCGCATCGTGCGCGCCGGCGTCCACCTCATGCCCGACCCGTCGATCTTCTCGGCCGAGTCCGGCACCCGCCACCGCACCGCCGAGCGCGTCGCCAAGCAGACCGGCCTGCCGGTCATCTCCGTCAGCCAGTCGATGCACACCATCGGCCTGTACATGGGATCGGTGCACCACCTGCTCGAACCGTCGACGAAGATCCTCTCCCGCGCCAACCAGGCGCTGGCCACGTTGGAGCGCTACAAGCAGCGCCTCGACGAGGTCGCCGGGAACCTCTCCAGCCTGGAGATCGAGGACCTCGTGACCGTCCGCGACGCCGTCACCGTCCTCCAGCGCCTCGAGATGGCCCGGCACATCGCCGACGAGGTCGAGGGCAACGTCATCGAGCTCGGCACCGACGGCCGGCTCCTCGCGCTCCAGCTCGACGAGCTCATGGCCGGCGTCGACACCGACCGGGAGCTCGTCGTCCGCGACTACCTGCCCGAAGGCGCCGACTTCCCCAAGGCGCTGCGCACCGTCGACGAGATGAGTTCGACCGAGCTGCTCGACCTGACCTCCGTCGCCCGCGCCCTGGGCTACCCCGGTTCCCCGGACGCGCTCGACCGGCGCGTGAGCCCGCGCGGATACCGGATGCTCGCGAAGGTCCCGCGCCTGCCCGAGGCCGTCATCGAACGCGTCGTCTCCCGCTTCGGCTCGCTGCCCGAACTGCTCGGCGTCTCGGTCGAGGACCTGCAGGGGGTCGACGGGATCGGCCGCGGCCGGGCCCAGAACATCCGCGAGAGCCTCACCCGCCTGGCCGAGGTCTCGATCCTCGACCGGTACATCTAAGTCAGTGTGAGCGCGGTCGGCTGCGAGACGGCCGCGCCCAACTTGGCGCGCAGCTCGTAGTCCCCCGCCGGCAGCTCCCTGCGCTCCCCGTCGCATCCCGGCTCGGAGGCGAGCCCGTCGAGCGTGAACTCCACGGTCTGACCGGCGCCCTCCTCCAGTTCCACCGTCTTCGCCTCGGCCTCTCGGCAGTGCGCGGTGGAGTAGACGACGTCCTCCCCGGCGGCGAGCTCCACCTCGACCTCGCCGAGCTCGGCCGTGCAGGTCTCGGCCGCGCCGCTGGCCACCAGCACGCTCACCGGCACTTCGGCGCCCGAGCGGACCTCATCGAACGCGGCCACCACCTGGAGCATCAGCTCGTCCTCGACGCACGGGGCGAGGGCCGGCTCCGTCGGCGACGGCGAGGCGCTGCTCGGCTCCGGCTCGGCCGTCGGCGAGACATAGGGCCGCAGCAGCGTGCTCGACGAGGACGGCGCCACCCACTCCTGCGGCTCGGCCTCGGCCCCGCCCTCGACGCTCACCCCGCCGCCCGGGCCCAGGACCTTGAACCCGAGCACGACGACGAGGACCACCGCGACCGCCGATCCGGCCACGATCGCCCGGCGCTTCCAGTACACCGACGCCGGCTCCGAGCCCTTCACGAACCTCTCCTCGAAACGCTGCACGTCGGGACGCTAACCCACCCTCCCCTCGCATCGGGGGAACTACACGCGGACAATGGGCTCATGCTCGCACCCGACCGGCTCGCCGAACGGCTCCTGCCGTGGTTCGACGCCCACAACCGCACCGAGCTGCCCTGGCGGCGGCCCGGCACCACCGCATGGGGCGTCCTGGTCTCCGAAGTCATGAGCCAGCAGACCCAGGTCGCCCGCGTCGCCCCCGTCTGGGAGGCATGGATGGCGCGCTGGCCGACCCCCGCCGACCTCGCCGAGGCGCCCACCGCCGAAGTCCTGCGCGCCTGGGGCCGCATGGGATACCCCCGGCGCGCCCTGCGCCTCCAGGAGTGCGCTCGCATCGTCGCCGAGCGCCACGACGGCGAGGTGCCCGCGGATCCCGCCGAGCTCGAGAAGCTGCCCGGCATCGGGGTCTACACCGCCGCGGCCGTGGCCGTCTTCCACTACGGCAGGCGCCATCCCGTGGTCGACACCAACGTCCGCCGGGTCGTGGCCCGGCTCGGCGGCGAGGCCGACGCCGGCACCGCCACCACGAAGGCCGACCTGGCCGCCGCCGAGGCGCTGCTGCCGGTCGAGGCGCGCACGGCGGCACGGGTGTCGCTGGCGCTCATGGAGCTGGGGGCGCTGGTGTGCACCGCACGCAAGCCCGAGTGCGGCGAGTGCCCGGTCAGCGACGCGTGCGGATTCTCCGGCCAGGAGGTCCCGGCCGGGCCCAGCCGCAAGCCTCAGCGCTACAAGGGGACGAACCGGCACGTGCGGGGCGAGGTCATGAAGGTCCTGCGCGAAGCCGACGGGCCGGTCGAAAAGGACCGGATCGACGCGATCTGGCCCGATCGGCGCATGCTCGAAGAGGCCGTGGCGCAGCTGATCACGGAAGGGCTCGTGGGGACCGACGAGAACGGGCGATTCGAGTTGCCGACTTGATGACAAGCGGCGATCCCGCTGTTAACGTATGAATTGAGAGAACTTCACGATGCTCGGTTGGTGCCGATTCGCAGAATCGGCGGCTCTGGGTCCAACTCCGCTTCTCACACAAGCGGGGCGCCGGGCGGGCCTCGCGGCCCGTGCTCACCGCCGGTGCTGGAGCCGAACACCGGTCGCCAAGGCCGCCCCCGCGCGGCCGGCCAGGAACACGACGACGCGGCTCGCGCCATCACAACGTCGCGTCGACCGCGGATCCGGCCGCATGAAAGCGGCCGTGGCGACTGCGAGCGCCGAAGGGCGCCGCGACCGGGCGACGACGATGCCGCCGAGGTACCGCGCGCTCAGACCCCGGCGGCACCGTCACGTTCCGGCCTGACACCGCTTGCCGCGCAGGCGGGCACAAAAAAACACCGCCGGGCACGAGTGCCGGCGGGTGCTTTTTTGCGGGCCCTGAGGGAGGGCCCGCACTCCCCAGTAGGGATGATCGGGCAAGTGATCGATGCGGGAGGCCGGCAGGGTGGCCCGGCCGGGCCCGCTACTCGACCGGGTCGCGCTGGACGGGCACGTCGCCGTTGATCAGGGCACGGATCTCGGATTCGCGGTACCGGCGGTGACCGCCGAGGGTGCGGATCGCCGAGATCTTCCCCGCCTTGGCCCAACGGGTGACGGTCTTCGGGTCGACGCGGAACATCGCGGCGACCTCAGAGGGCGTGAGCAGGGCCTCTGTTTCCACCGGAAGGTTCAAGTCTGTCGTCATAGTTCAATCTCCTCCACAGACGGGCTAGGAATCACCGGCTGCCGCAGCCTGGATTCGTTCCTTCTCTAATCGTCCGTGCTGTCGCAGATGTCCGACATAGTCCGAACGGTCGAATTTAGCTGGACTTTCCGCGCGTCCACCTCATCCGAGTGATCACTCCACTGAAGAATCACGAGTTCGCGAGCGGCGCCCGGACCGACTTCGGCGTTCAGTTCAGACGCTCCTGGAGACGACGATCACGCCACCGCTCCACCAAGCGCGCGTAGCACTCCTGCGCGCCCTCCGGCTCTCCCGCGCCGAGCCAGTCGAGGGCCTCCCAGGTGAGGTCCACCGAGTCCTCCCGGCGCAACTCCTCGTAGTCCATGCGCGAGACCAGGCCTCCGTAGTCGAGTTCGACGAGCGAGTCGGCGTGGAAGCCCTCGAGCCACTCGGACGTCTCGGCGATCACCGCGGCCATGTCCGCGTCGTCGCCGAACTCGCCGCGCAGGAGGTTGCGGGCCACCACGAGCTGCGTGCGGGCCTTGGCGATCGGGGTGCGGTAGCGCAGCCAGGTCGCCCTCGGATGGATGACCAGCTGCCGGTCCTCGGGCCGGACGCAGGCGAACCAGCGCAGCGGCACCGACCAGCACGCGACCTGCTCGTGGGAGTCGGTCGGCGCCTCGTGCCGGTCGGTGAGCTCGTCGTGCGCGACCACCTCGGCCGCCGAGGCCAGGAACTCCGGCGGCACGAGCGCCTCGGCGACGGGCTCGGGAGTCAGGCGGCGCAGCTCGAGCGCCGACTGGGCGATGCGGTAGCGCAGGTTCCAGGGGCACACCAGGGGGTCGGCGTCCTCGCCCCGGTCGATGACATAGGCCTCGCGGCCGAAGGAGGGGACGCTCCGCCACGGCCAGCCGATGCGCTCGTACAGCGCCTCACGCCGCATCCTCGGGCCCTCGTGCGGCTCGGGAGCCCGCCCCGAGGCCGCGTAGGCGCGCCAGTAGCCCGCGTCGGCGAATGCGCCGGCCGGCTCGTAGACGCGCAGATACGAAGCGTTCGGTGCGTACACGAGCCAGATACTTCCATAACTCTTCGGGAAGGGACCCAGTGCCCGCGCGCACGCCAATGATCGGAGCACCACGGCCCGGATGCGGCGGACGCTGCGATCACCGAGCGGTCGGCGGCGCTCGGGCGGCTCGAGGCGGGAATCGCCTCCGCCGAAGCGGGCATTCGAAGTCTTACACTGTTGGCGTAGCCGTACCCGCGCTACGCCAAAACGCCCCGGCCGCGATCCGGCCGACCATAGGACGGCATGCCTCGGCGCCGCTCGCGGAGCCGGCTCTCGCGCCGTCGTCCATAGAACTGGAGCAAGCCATGAGCATCTTCGACGAGTACGGCCATGAGCAAGTCGTGTTCTGCCACGACCCGGACTCCGGGCTGCGAGCCATCATCGCGATCTACTCGACCGCGCTCGGCCCGGCCCTCGGCGGCACCCGCTTCTACCCCTACGCGACCGAGCACGAGGCCCTCACCGACGTGCTGCACCTGTCGGAGGGCATGGCCTACAAGAACGCGCTCGCCGGGCTCGACCACGGCGGCGGCAAGGCCGTCATCTGGGGCGACCCCGCCACCGACAAGAGCGAGGCGCTGCTGCGCGCCTACGGCCGCTTCGTCGAGACCCTCGCCGGACGCTACGTGACCGCCTGCGACGTCGGCACCTACGTGGAGGACATGGACGTGGTCGCGCGCGAGTCGCGGCACGTCACCGGGCGCTCGCCCGAAGCCGGCGGCGCCGGCGACTCCTCGATCCTGACCGCCTTCGGCGTCTTCCAGGCGATGAAGGCCGCCGCCCGGCACCGCTGGGGCACCGACGACCTCGCGGGCCGCACCGTGGGCCTGGCGGGGCTCGGCAAGGTCGGCAGGCACCTGCTCCCGCACCTGACCGAGGCCGGCGCCGACATCGTCGCCACCGACGTCTCCGAGGCCGCCCGCTCGTGGACGGCGGAGCACTTCCCGAAGGTGCGGCTCGTGGCCGACACCGAGGAGCTCACCGCCTCGGGACTCCACGTCTACGCGCCGTGCGCGCTCGGCGGGGTGCTGAACGCGCGGTCGCTGGGGGCCCTCGACGCCGAAGTGGTGTGCGGCGCCGCCAACAACCAGCTCGCCGAGCCCGGCATCGCCGACGAGCTCGACAAGGCCGGGATCCTGTACTGCCCCGACTACGTCGTCAACTCCGGCGGGGTCATCCAGGTCGCCGACGAGTACGGCGGCGCCTTCGACTTCAAGCGGGCCGAACGGCACACCGCGACGATCTTCGCCACCACCGCGGCGATCCTCGACCGCGCGCGGTCCGAAGGGGTCACTCCGGTCGCCGCCGCGGACGCGATCGCCGAGGAGCGGATGGCCGCGGTCGGCCGGCTCCAGCGGCTGCGCCTGTTCAAGTGAGCCGACCGCTCACATCGTGGAAGCTCGTTCTCACGATGTGAGTGGTCGTTCGTCCCGCTCTCGGCACGATCGACACGAATCTGTGGCATCCAACTCATGGGCCGGGATGCAATCGAGCGCCGTGAGGATGTACCGTAGGAGCCACGAAGAGATTGCAAGCATTCCGGGGCGCCGCATTGGCTGCCCCGATGATTTCTGTGCGAGGGGGTCGAGCCATATGGGGCGCGGCCGAGCTAAGGCAAAGCAGACCAAAGTGGCCCGGAAGCTCAAGTACCATGCTCCGAACACCGACCTGCGCGCTCTCGAGCGCGAGCTCTCGGGCGGTCGTGAGGAAGCCGTGGACGTCGAGCCGGAAGAGGACCCGTACGCCGCTTATGCCGATCGGTACAACGCGGACGACGACCAAGTCCGTGACGAGGACTGGATCCCGCCAGACAAGAGGTTAGCCGATTCGGCGAAGCCCGCAGCCCCACCGGCGGCGGGCCGGCCCGGCCCGGCGCCTGCAATCCCATAATTCAACGCCGCTCACCGCTTCCGCTCATCACTGCGCCGCCGGTCTACCGGCCCGCGCACCGGGTGGCCGCGGCGGTGGCGTCGAGTCGGAGCAGTGAGTCTCGGCGGAGCGCAACACCACAGAGCACGAAACGAGGCGGTCGCGACCAGCGGGTCGCGACCGCCTCGTGCGTTCGGCTACTGCTGCGGCGCCTGCGGCCACTGGTTCTGCTGGGTCGGCTGCCCACCGGCCTGGCCGGTCGCATAACCCCCGGCCTGCTGCTGCGCGGCGGCCTGCTGGGCGGCCTGCTGCTGCGCGGCGGCGCTCTTCGCGGCGGCCTTCGCCGCGGCGGCGTCGGCACTGCCCGGAACCATGAGCGCCCCGGCCACGAAGGCGGCATAGGCGCCGAGCAGCAGGATCGCCGCGATCCACGCCGAGGCGTCCGAGCCGGCGTCGCCGTCCGGCAACCCGAGCACCGTGTAGAGGAACTCCGCCAAGAACAGCGCCGCGCCCGCCAGCGCCAGCGTCTTCCACAAAGGGCGCAGCCGCTCGCCGGCGAACAGGGTGAGCGCGAACATGACGATGACGCCCACCAGGATGGTCTGGACGCCGCCGAACTGGAAACCGATGTAGTCGCCGAGGCTCGTGCCGTCGCTGGTGCCTGCGATGAGCCCCGCCAGCGCCAGCGCGCCGAGGCCGGAGATCCCGAGGATCGCGGGCATCGCGGGCACACCGAGCTTGTCGAACAGCGACGGCCCGGACTGGCCGTAGGCCGCGTACTGCTGCTGCTGGGCCTGCTGCGCCTGGTACTGCGCCTGTGGGGAGGCGTACTGGGGCGGGTAGCCCTGCTGTTGCGGTTGGCCGGAGGTCGGCTGCTGCGGATACCCCGCACCTGATTGCTGTTCACTCATGGCTTCATCATGCACTGCGGTCGCAATATCGGGGGCAAGTGGGTGGGATCGGCGACCGGGCCGGTGAGATCGAAGCGCGCCACCGGGCAGAGACCGTAGGCTGGAGTCATGTCGCAACGTCTCCGTCCCGTTTCGCCTATTTGGGTGGCCGGTCGACCGCAGCACGGCGAGGAGGAATTCTTCGTCACACACCCCTACGACGACTCTCCGGTCGGCGCCACGTCCTGGGCCACCGCGGGTCAGATCGAGGCGGCGGTGGCGGCCGCCTCCGGGGTCGCGCGCGAAGCCGCGGCCCTGCCCGCGCACGTCCGCGCCGAAGCGCTCGAGCATGTCAGACGCCGCCTCGACGAGGAGGCCGAGACGTGCGCCGAACTCATCACCGCCGAATCCGGCAAGCCGATCGCCTGGGCGCGTCTCGAAGTGCGACGTGCGGTCTCGACGTTCCGGTGGGCCGCCGAGGAGGCCCGCCGCTTCTCCGGGGCCGTGCAGCGGCTCGACACCGACGAGGCCGCCGAGGGCCGCATGGCGCTGGTGCGGCGGTTCCCGCGCGGCCCGGTCCTGGGCATCTCGCCGTTCAACTTCCCGCTGAACCTGGTGGCGCACAAGATCGCGCCGGCGATCGCCGTCGGCTGCCCGATCGTGGTCAAGCCCGCGCCGGCGACGCCGCTGTCGGCGCTGCATCTCGGCGCGCTGTTCTCCGAGACCGAGCTGCCGGCGGCGATGGTCTCGGTGCTGCCGGTGCCGAACCACCGCGCGGGGCAGATGGTGGACGATTCGCGCATGCCGGTGGTCTCGTTCACCGGCTCGGCGCCGGTCGGCGCGCAGATCCTGCGGCAGGTGCCCGGGAAGCACGTCACGCTCGAACTGGGCGGCAACGCCGCGGCGCTGGTGGCCGCGGACTACCCGAGGCGGGACTGGGCCGCCGAGCGCATCGCCACGTTCGGGAACTACCAGGCCGGGCAGTCGTGCATCGCGGTGCAGCGCGTGTTCATCGAGGCGCCGGCGTTCAGCGACATGGCGGAGCGGATCACCGAGAAGGTCGAGTCGCTGCCGACGGGCGATCCGAACGACCCGGCGTGCAAAGTCGGGCCGATGATCAGCGCCGCCGCCGCCGAGCGGGTGGAGTCGTGGGTGGCCGACGCGGTCGACGGCGGGGCGAAGGTGCTGTGCGGGGGCTCGCCGCGTTCGGGCGCGACCCTGGAGCCGACGGTGCTCACGGACGTGCGCCCCGACGCGCAGGTGCTGCGCGAGGAGGTGTTCGGCCCGGTGCTCGTGCTCCAGAGCGTCGACTCGTTCGAGGCGGGTCTGGCGGCGGTCAACGACTCCAAGTACGGGCTCCAGGCGGGTGTGTTCACCGAGAGCCTGCAGCAGGCGATGCTGGCGCACCGGGAGCTGGAGGTAGGCGGCGTGGTCGTCGGCGACGTGCCTTCGTTCAGGGCCGACCAGATGCCGTACGGGGGTGTGAAGGCCTCCGGGATCGGCCGCGAGGGCGTGGCGTCCGCTATGGACGACTACACGATCGAGCGGGTGCTGGTCCTGCCCGACACCCTTTAGCGTCCGAGCCGCCCCCGCGCGAGCGTGACGAGGTGGCGCAGGACCCGCGGGCCGAGGGGTCGACTTGACGCGGCCTTATAGCTTGGCAATATGACCGTTCCTCCGAACTACAGTGTCCCGTCGGACCGCCCGCCGGTGCCGGGCTATGGGTTCCAGCCGCAGTACGGCGTGCCGTCGTCTCCGGAGGAGCCCCGACCGCGCAACTACGCCCTCATCGGGGCGATCATCGTGGGCTGCACTGTGCTGACGCTCGGAACGACGCTGCTGATCGCCCTGGGGCTGACCAGGGACGAGCAGAAGGAGGACGTTGGCCCGGTCGTCGCGGCCGAGACGTCGTCGACCGCCGAGGAGACCGCGAGTCCCGGCGGGGACGAGAACACGAGCCCCGACGCCGAGGAGACGAGCGCCGAGCCGACCGTGGACGAGGAGGTCGGCAGGTGCATGGTCTACGACCCCGAAGTGGTCGGCGACGGTCTGGAGCTGTTGGACTCCTGCGGCGATGCCGAGGCGTTCTGGAAGGTCACGAACATGTCCTTCGATGTCAGCGCCACCGTCGACGACGAGGGGAATCTGACCGACAACCAGGTCGCCTACGACCTGTGCGGCGCGGACTACGGGATCTCCCATCTCGGCGAGCCGTGGACGAACTGGCACTGGGTGTACTCCGAGGGCACGGTCGACTCGCTGTACTGCATCGAGGCGATCGGCAATCCCGACGCCGACGGCCGCGTCCCGTACACGCCGGGCGACGGCGACTGCTTCGACGACTCCAGCGAGTGGTGGACCGTCCCGTGCGATTCCGACCTGGCGCTCTACGAGGTGGTCGACACCGTCGAGTTCGACGAGCCGAAGGAGCTCAGCGACGACGAGGCGGCGGCCGAGGCGACCTGCGGCGGCGAGTACTACTGGGAGGTCACCGACACCGAAGGGCGCACCTCGGCGATCATCTGCGGGAACGAGTTGTAAGGGACGGAATCGGCTATTTCGCCTGTCAGGGCTGAGCAACGCTCATAGTCTGGGGCCATGGTGCAGCCTCCGAACTACGGCGGCCCTCCGACGGGCCCCGAACCGCAGTACCCGCAGGGCCAGGGGTCCGCGCAACCGCCGGGAGGCCAGGGCCCGCCGTACCACCCCCCGCCGGGCCAGGACCCGATGGGACCGCCCGGCGGCGCGCAGCCGCCCTATCCGCCCCCAGGCGGTCCGCCGCAGTACCCGCCGCCGCCCGGCGGCTACGGAGGCGGTTTCGGGTCCGGAGGCGAGCCGCCCCGCAAGGACCGCACCGGCCTGATCGTCGGCGTCGTCATCGGCGCGGTCGTGCTCCTCGGCGGGCTCGCGCTGCTGCTGTGGTTCCTGCTCCGCGATGACGACGGCGAGATATCGGATCCCCCGGCGGCCGAGGAGACCTCGGCGGAGGAGACGACCGAGGCCGAGGAGGAGACGACCGAGGCGCCCGGGGTCGACGAGGCCGTGGGCCGGTGCCTGCCGTTCGAGCCGGAGGTCTCGGGCTACTCCTTCGACATGTCCACGGCGTGCGAGAGCGACGAGGCGTTCTGGGAGATCACCGCCGCGAGCGACGCGGTCGAGGCGAGCGTGGACGATGAGGGGCGCATGGAGGACCCGCAGGTCGCCTACGACGTCTGCGGCGAGGAGTACGGGACGTTCCAGCCCGGCGAGCCGTGGAAGGACTGGTACTTCACCTACGACGAGGCGACGCTCGCGATCGAGGAGCTGTACTGCGTCGAGGCGATCGGGAACCCCGACCCCGAGGGCCGCGTGCCGGTGACGCCGGACGCGGGCGCGTGCTTCGACGACTCGGACCTGTGGTGGAGCGTGCCGTGCGACTCCGACCTGGCGGTATACGAGGTGGTCGACACGGTCGCCGTCGACCCGCCCGAGGAACTGAGCAACGAGGAGGCCAACGATGCCTCCTCGCCGTGCTCGGGGGGCGATTTCTTCTGGCAGGTCACCGACGTCGAGGGCCGCACGACGGCGATCCTGTGCGGCGACGAGCTCTGAGCCCCGCCGGCCGAAGCGACCGGTGGCACACCCCCGTCGGTGAGCCCTAGCCGAAGCGACCGGTGATGTAGTCCTCGGTGCGCTTGTCCGACGGGCTGGAGAACAGCTTCTGGGTGTCGTCGAACTCGACCAGGTAGCCGTAGCGCTCGCCGGCGTCGTCCACATCGGCCGAGTAGAACGCCGTCGAGTCCGAGACGCGGGCGGCCTGCTGCATGTTGTGGGTGACGATGACGATCGTGTAGTCCTCGACGAGCTCGTTCATGAGCTCCTCGATGCGCGCCGTGGCGATCGGGTCGAGCGCCGAGCACGGCTCGTCCATGAGCAGGACCTCGGGCTGGACCGCGATGGCTCGGGCGATGCACAGGCGCTGCTGCTGGCCGCCCGAGAGCGCCAGGGCGCTCTTCTTGAGCGTGTCCTTGACCTCGTCCCACAGGGCCGCGCCGCGCAGAGCCTGCTCGACCCGGTCGGCGAGGCCGTCGGTCATGCCGTTGATGCGCAGGCCGTAGGCGACGTTGTCGAAGATCGACTTGGGGAACGGGTTCGCCTTCTGGAAGACCATGCCGATGTGGCGGCGCACGGCGATCGGATCGACGCCGGAGGCGTAGATGTCCTGTCCGTGATAGGTGATCTCACCGGTGACGCGCGCGCCGGGGATGAGGTCGTTCATGCGGTTGATCGAGCGCAGCACCGTGGACTTGCCGCAGCCCGAGGGGCCGATCATCGCGGTGATGCGGTTGCGCGCCACCGGAAGCGAGACGCCACGCACGGCGTGGGCCTTGCCGTAGTGGATGTCGACGCCCTTGAGTTCGATGACGGTCTCGAGCCTCGTCGAAGCTCCCGAGCCGTCGACCGGCACGGCCTGCTGCCGTGCGCCGGGGGCCCTGGTTTCCACCTGGACCGTTTCGGTCCGCCGACCGCTCTCGTTCACTGGCACGCGAACTCCTATCACCGAATTTCAACCGCTGTTAACGTGTCCTGTACTCATAGAAGGCCATTCAGGTGCACGGCAGTGGGCTTGCGAGTGAACGTAGCGTGAACGGTGTTTGAGTTGCGTCTCAGGCGTGCTCGGGCGGCAGGAGCTCGTCGTTCGGGTAGCCGCCGAGCAGGTCGTCGGAGGCCGTGAGCGTGAAGTCCTCGCTCAGGCCGACGGTGCCGAGGTCGACCGAGGCGCTCACGTCGCCGTCCTCGGCGAGCTCCATGAGCATGCCGCGGACGACCTGCGCCGGGACGCCCGCGTCGTCGCCGAGGGCGACGAGGTCCACGGTGACGGTGACGGACGAGGCGCCGCCGGGGAGCGCGAAATGGCCCTCATCGTCGAACTCGTATTCGACGCCGCCGACGCGCCTGATGGCGATCGCGGTGAGCTCTTCGAGGTCGCCGCGCTGGTCGGCGGCCTCCTCGATGGCCTCGAGCTTGTCGAAGGCGAGCACGTCGAACGGGTTGATGTACAGCTGCGGCGCGACGTGCAGCTGGCCGTCGCGGGTCTCACCGCGGTACAGGCCGAGGGCGAGCAGGAATTCGAGCAGGTCGCGAACGGTGTGCGGCACGGGCAGGCCCGAGCGCTCGCAGTGGGTGGTGAACGTGGCGATGCGCTCCGAGCGCTCGGCGGTGGCCCGGTCGTACTCCTCGCGGGCCTCCTTCTCCACGACCTCCGGGGAAGCCCCGTAGTGGTGCTCGCGGGCCTCGGCGATCCAGTCGTCGACGTCGCCCGGGTCGCACCAGACCGGCTCGTTCCAGATGTCGTCCTCGGGGAAGACGTCGGCCCACCATGAGGCGGGGAACGGGTTCAGGGACGGGACGGTCCGGAACAGCTCGATGCTGCACGGCATGAGCCGGATCCACGCGGGGTGCATCGGGGCTTGGACCGGGCCGGTCTCATCGCCGCCGAAGGGCCTTTCGAAAGCTTCCACTCATCGACGGTAGCAGCGCGGGACGACAGCGCCGCAGCGCGCGGCCCCAGCGTGGTTCGCCTGTAGCGGAATCGGGGGCACCGGCGGGGGCGCCGGGGCGCGATGTAGTGCGGCGGGCAGCGCTGACACTACTCCGATCGCCGTCACCGGACATCGATCGGAAGGGCGTGCTCGCCTAGCCGTGCAACTGAATACCGGTGAGGTCCGGTTCGAAGTCGGCCAGCGAGCCGTCGTAGCTGGGCGCGAGGTACTCGACGGTCCTGACCTGCTGGGCCAGCAGCTGGCGGACCTCGACGATCTGGTCGGCCGGGTTTATGACGAGCCAGTGCTCGTACTCGGCGTACTGTTCCCGGACGTGCACCTCGGCGGTCACGGCGTTCCTCCCTCGAACGAGCGGTGTGCTGTGGCAAAGCTAATGCGCGCTCGGTTCGCACCGGACGCCGACACGCCGCCCGGACATGAAATATGCCAGACCGGCGCAGAGCGGTCACGACCGCAGGACGAGCTTGAGCGTGTCCGCGGCGCCGGCCGTGACGTCCACGGGCACGCCCCAGTCTTGGCGGGTCAGGTGGCAGGCCGGGTGTTCGGCCTCGGCGTCGCACGTGGCGGCCTGCGCGACGACCTGGAGGACGCCGCGCTCGACGCCGTCGGCGAGCTCGATCTCGCGGACGAGCTCCTGTCCGGGGCCCGCGCCGGAGACGAGCATCTGCGGCGGGTCGGCCGAGACCTTGAGGGAGATCGGCGAACCGAAGCTGTAGTCGAGCTTCTGGCCGGCGGCAGGCTCGAAGAGGACCTCGAGTCGCAGACGCCCCGGCGCCACCGCGGTGCGCTTGCGCGTGACGCGGTGGTGCTCACCGTCGACGGCGGCCTCGGCGAGCTCGGGCGCGAGGAGGCGGTGCGCGGCCGATTCGACGACGATCGCCTCGCCGCCGGCGACGATGACGTCGCTGGGCTCGGCCAGGCCGGTCGCGAGCGTGGTGACCTCACCGGTCCCCGGATCGTAGCGGCGCAGCGCGCCGTTGTAGGTGTCGGCGACGGCGACGGCCCCGTCGGGGAGGACGCCGACGCCGAGCGGGTGCTGCATGAGCGCCTCGGCGGCCGGACCGTCGACGTGCCCGAAGTCGAACAGGCCTTGGCCCACGACTGTGTGCATCCGGCCGCCTTGGACGTAGCGGAGCGCGGAGGTCTCCGAGTCGACCAGCCACAGCCGCTCGCCGTCGGCGGCGAGCCCGGAGGGCTGGGCCATCCACGCCTCGGCCAGCGGCCCGTCCTTGAGGCTCTCGACGGTGGTGCCGGCCCACGGGCCGGCGGTGCCGGCGACCGGGTCGAAGTACCACAACTGGTGGATCCCGGCCATCGCGACGATGATCTTCCCGTCGAACCAGGCCACGTCCCACGGGGAGGACAGGTCGGCCTCGAGGGCGGCCTCGGAGGCGCCGTCGCCGCGCCACTGGGCGCCGGTGCCGGCCACGGTCCTCACCTGGCCGTCGGATAGGCGCAGACCGCGCAGCAGGTGATTCACGGTGTCGGCGACGACGACGTCGTAGCCGACGCGTTCGGCGACGTCGTCCGGCAGGAGTGCGAGGCCCTGCGGCTCGTTGAACTCGGGCTCGGCGCCGTCGGCGCGGCCGCGCTCGCCGGTGCCGACGACGTCCGCGACGGTGGCGAGGTCGGGGCCGAGGCGCACGAGGCGGTGGCGGGCGGAGTCGGAGACGAGGACGTCGCCGCCGGGCAGGGCGAGGGCCTTGCCGGGGAAGCGCAGCGTGGTCCCTGCGGGCGGCGGGGGGACGTACGGGGAGCCTTCGGTGTCGAGCGTGCCGTCGGCGGTGTGCTTGTCGACGAGCCCGCCGATGATCGCGTCGAGTGCCGTGACGTGGCCCTCGCCGGCCATGGTGGAGACCACGTACCCGAGCGGGTCGATGACGACGAGGGTCGGCCAGGCGCGGGCGGCGTAGGCGTCCCAGGTGGTCAGGTCCGGATCGTCGAGGACGGGGTGGGCCACGCCGTAGCGTTCGACGGCGGCGGCGAGCGCGTCGGGGTCGCGCTCGTGGTCGAACTTCGGCGAGTGGACGCCGACGATGACGAGCGCGTCGCCGTACTTCTCCTCGAGGGGCCGCAGCTCGTCGAGGACGTGGAGGCAGTTGATGCAGCAGAACGTCCAGAAGTCGAGGACGACGGCTTTCCCTTTGAGGCTCTCGAGGTCGAGGCGGCGCCCGCCCGTGTTGAGCCACCCGCGGCCGACGAGTTCGGCCGCTCGCACGCGAGACTGTGTCACCCCGAGAGCCTAGCGCGCACGCGACGACCCGGGCCCCGTGGGAAAACGCCATGGGACCCGGGTCTCGAGCCGTGGATCTGCGGTTATTCGCCTTCGGTCGCCTCGGCGGTGGGCTCGTCCGCGCCCTCTTCCTCGGCGCCGATGAGCGTCAGGCAGTAGACGTCCTCGCCGACGGTGAGGGTCTCGCGGCCCGCGTCGGCGCATTCGGAGCCGTCGCTGACTTTCGAGGTGATCTCGTAGTCCTCGCCTTCGACGGCCTCTTCGCAGTCGATGGCCTCGGCGGTGTCGCCGCCGGTGTGGCGCACGCACCCGCCCTCTTCGAACGAGGGGGGCCGGAACAGGAAGAACGCGGCCGCGGCGGCGCCGCCGATGACGACGACGGCGGCGATCACGATGACCGGGACCAGCCACTTCTTGCGGCCCTTGCCCGGCTGGGGCTGGGGCGGGTACTGGCCGGGGCCGCCCTGACCGGGCGGGACCGAGCCGGGAGGAACCGAACCGGGCGGCATCTGCCCGGGATAGGCGCCGGGGGCCGTGGGTTGGTACATCCCGGGCTGGGACATCTGCTGGTCCTGGTGTGTCGGCTGCTGGTGCGACTCGTAGCCGGGCGCCATCGGCCGCGGCGGCTCGCTCTGCGGCGACTGGGCGCCGATGATGAGCCGCTGCGTGTCGTCTGACTGCGGCGGGGGCTGGTGGCCGGCGTTCGGCATCTGCGGGTGCGCCTGCGGCGGCTGCTGCGCGGGCGGCAGACCGGCGTCGGCGGGCGGCATGACGCCGCCGAGCGGGCTCGGCGGCGGCGACGGCCACGACGAGGGCGACGGCTGCTGCTGTTGCGGCTGCTGGGGCTGCTGCTGCGGAGGCTGCTGGCCTTGGAACTGGTCGCCGTAGGGGGCCGGGGCGTTGAAGCCGACGCCCTGGGGAGGAAGCACCGTGGTGGCCTCATCGGCGACGTCCTTGGCCGGGGACGGCTCGGGCTGCTGGTCCGAGGCGCTGTAGCGCAGGACCGTGGTGCCCTCGTCGTCGAAGCTTCCAGTGGCGGAGGCGGTCTCGGCGGGGGCCTCGGCCGCCGGGGCGGCGGGCTCGGACGGCGGCACCTGCTCGGGCGCGGAATCATCGGCCGCGGGCGCGGGAGGGATCTCGATGTCGACCGAGGAGGTGGCCGGGATGGACTGCGTGGCGCCCTCGTCGATCGACCCGGCGGGGGCTTCGGGCTCCGGCGCGGCTTCGGCCGCTGGTGTCTCGGCGGGCTCGGGAGTGCTCCCGGCCGCCTGGGCCTCGTCGGCGGCGTCGGCCGAGGTCTCGGCCTTCGGTTCGCTTGCGGCGCCGGGCTCGGCATCGGCCGGCTCGGGGGTGCGCTCGGCCTCCGGCGGCGGCACGGGATCGGGCGCCGAGGGCGTGTGCGACTCGGTGGCTTCAGGGGCGCCCCCAGGCTCAGGGGTGCTTTCCTGTGTCGTGCCGTCCTCGACGGAGGCACTGTTCTCGGGGGCCCGGTCTTCGGGGGCCTCGCCCTTTTCTGACGCGTTGCCTTGCTCGGAGGTCACGGCTGCTCCTCAATGGTGCTTTCGGCCCGGCGTCCCGGGGAGGACGCCAGACGAAGCACACGGTACAGCAGCAGGGCACGCGCTCACTCGACAGGGTTACGGACGAATTGCGCCGATGCGGTGAGCGATGAGCAATGCCGAGGCAAAGAGAAAGGCCGGGCGCCGACTGTAGCCCACCCCTCATGGCTACGCGGCGCCCGGCCGGTGTGAGAACCCCCTGGAGAGGGTCTCCGTGCGGTGCGGGGACTCGGCGCTGTCCGCCGCACCATTGGGAGGAGATAAGTCAACGGCCTCAGTTGTCATTGAGGCATCCGCCACCATTCGACGCTCGACTCCCCGTCATCGATAGGCGACGCAATGAAACTTCGATGTTATGTTTCCTCGTCGTTTCATTGCCTCAATTACAACACCGGATACTGAGATCTGCCATTGAATCTCAGGTGCGATGCATCACGTCCACGCGAGCAGCGTTTCCCCTGGGTGCGTGAGGAACGCGCCCACGTCGGCGAGGAACTGCGAACCGAGCTCACCGTCGATGAGGCGGTGGTCGAACGACAGGCCCAAGGTGGTGACCTGCCTGACCGCGATCTCGCCCTCGTGGACCCACGGCTGCGGCCTGACGGCCCCGAACACCAGGATCGCCGACTCCCCCGGCGGGAGGATCGGCGTGCCCGTGTCGATGCCGAAGACGCCGACGTTGGTGATCGAGAAGGTCCCGCCGGCCATGTCGCCGGGCTGGGTCTTGCCGTCGCGGGCGGTGCGGACGAGGTCGACGATCGCCTCGGCCAGGTCGACCATGCTCAGGCTCTGGGCGGCCTTGATGTTCGGCACCACCAGGCCCCGCGGCGTGGCCGCGGCGATGCCGAGGTTCACATCGCGCTTGACGACGATCTCGCCGGCGGCCTCGTCCCAGGAGGCGTTGATCATCGGGTGGCGACGGCACGCCAGCAGGACGGCCTTGGCCACCAGCAGCAGCGGCGAGACCTTGACGTCGGCGAACTCGCGTCGCGTCTTGAGCTCGGCGACGGTCGCCATCATGCCGGTGACGTCGCAGGTGAGGAACACCGTGGCGTGCGGAGCGGTGAACGCCGAGGCCACCATGTTCTGCGCGGTCATCTTGCGGACGCCCTTGATCGGGATGCGCTCCTCGCCGCCTTCGGGCGACGCGACGCGCGCGGGAGTCGCGGTCGCACCCGTCTGCTCCCGAGCCGAGTCGCGGCTCGCAGGCGTCGCCGAGGCCGCTTCGACGTCGGCGCGGGTGACGGTGCCCTTCGGCCCGGTCGGGGTGACCGAGGCCAGGTCGACGCCGAGGTCCTTGGCGAGCTTGCGCACCGGCGGCTTGGCGAGCGTCGGTGCGGTCGGCTCGGCGATCGGGGACGGCTCCGCGACCGGCGCCGGAGCCTCGGGGGCCTTCGGGGGCTCCGGGGCGGCCGGCTCGGGCGGGGCCCCCTCGGCCTCGCGCTTGCGTTTGCGCCGCTTCGGGGCCGATTCCTTGGCGCCGTAGCCGACCAGGTTGGGGGTGCGCTTGTCCTCCTCCTGCTGCTTCTCGGGCTCGGCGCCCTCGAGCTCGAAGGTGGCCAGGGGAGCGCCGACGTCGACGGTGTCGCCGGGCGAGGCGTGGTGCTCGGCGAGCTTCCCGTCGTAGGGGCTCGGCACCTCCACGAGTGCCTTGGCGGTCTCGACCTCCACGAACGGCTGGTTGAGCTTCACGTCGTCGCCGGGCTCGACGAGCCAGGCGGCGACCTCGCCCTCGGTGAGACCCTCACCGAGGTCGGGCAGGTTGAACGTGATCTTCTGACCCATGGTCCGCTCCTCAGTACTCGAGTGACCGGTCGACGGCGTCGAGCACCCGGTCCAGGTTCGGAAGGTAGTCCTCTTCGAGGCGGCTCGCCGGATAAGGGACGTCATAGCCCGTCACCCGCAGCACGGGGGCCTCCAGGGAGTAGAAGCACCGCTCCGACAATCGCGCGGCGAGCTCGGATCCCATGCCGAGGGTCCCGGCGGCCTCGTGGACGACGATCGCCCGGCCGGTCTTGCGCAGCGACGCCTCCAGCGGCTCCCAGTCGATCGGTGAGAGCGAGCGCAGGTCGACGACCTCCAGCTCCAGGCCCTCCTCGGCGGCGGCCGCGGCGGCGTTCAGCGCGACGTCCACGGTCGGCCCGTAGGCGATGAGGCTCGCCGCCGAGCCGGAGCGGACGACACGGGCCTCGTGGAGGCCCAGCGGGGCCCGCTCGGTGTCCACCTCGGCCTTGGCGTGGTAGCGGCGCTTCGGCTCGAAGAAGATCACCGGGTCGTCCGATTCGGCGGCCTGCTGGATCATCCAGAAGGCGTCGCTCGGGTCGGCGCAGGTGACGACCTTGAGCCCCGCGGTGTGCGCGAAGTACGCCTCCGGCGATTCGGAGTGGTGCTCGATCGCGCCGATGCCGCCGCCGTAGGGGATGCGGACGACCACCGGCAGGCGCACGCGCCCGCCCGAGCGGTTCGGGATCTTCGCCAGCTGGGACACCAGCTGGTCGAACGCCGGGTAGACGAAGCCGTCGAACTGGATCTCGCAGATCGGCCGGTAGCCGCGCAGGGCCAGGCCGATCGCGGTGCCGATGATGCCGGATTCGGCCAGGGGCGTGTCGATGACCCGCTCGGCGCCGAAGTCCTTCTGGAGGGCGTCGGTCACGCGGAACACGCCGCCGAGGCGGCCGACGTCCTCGCCCATGATGAGGGCCTTGGGGTCCTCTTCGAGGACGCGACGCAGGCCGGTGTTGAGCGCCTTGATCATCGTCATCGTGGTCATCGGGACTCACTCCCCTCGTCGAGCGACGCCCGGAAGGCGACCGCCTCCGCGCGCTCGGCCTGCAAGTGCGGCGGCGCTTGCGCGTACACCGAATCGAACATCTCGGTCACGTCCGGGTCGGCCAGGTCCATGACCCGGGACCGCAGCTCGCGGACGTGCTGGACGGCCTCGTCGTCGATCGAGGCGAAGTACGCCTCGTCGGCGAGCGACTCGGCCTCCAGCCAGGTGCGGTAGCGCAGGATCGGGTCCTTGGCGCGCCAGTAGTCCAGTTCGGCCTCGTCGCGGTAGCGGGTGGCGTCGTCGGACGTGGTGTGGGGCTGCATGCGGTAGGTGTAGGCCTCGACCAGGCTCGGGCCCTCGCCGGTGCGCGCCCGGTCCAGGGCGGCCTTGGTCACCGCGTAGGTCGCCAGGACGTCGTTGCCGTCGACGCGGACGCCGGGCAGGCCGAAGCCCTCGGCGCGCTGGTAGGGCGGGACGCGGAACTGGCGGGCGTTGGTCTCGGAGATCGCGTACTGGTTGTTCTGGCAGAAGAACACCAGCGGCGCGTTGAACACCCCCGCCCAGATCAGCGCCTCGTTGAAGTCGCCCTCGGCGGTGGCGCCGTCGCCGTGGTAGACGACGACGGCCTCGCCGTCGTCGCCGCCGACCGCGCCGTCCTTGGCGACGCCCATGGCGTAGCCGGCGGCGTGGAGGGTCTGGGAGGCGATGACGATCTCGTACATGTGGAAGCGGTCGGCGGCCACGTCGCGGCCGCCGAGGTCGACGCCGCGGAACAGCGCGAACGCCGAGATCACGTCGAGGCCGCGGCACCACTGGACGCCGAGCTCCCGGTAGGCCGGGAAGACGGTGTCCTGGGGCTTGAGCGCGCGGCCGGAGCCGACCTGGGCGGCCTCCTGGCCGAGCAGGCTCGGCCACAGGCCCAGCTGGCCCTGGCGCTGCAGGGCGGTGCCCTGGGCGTCGAGCTCACGGGTGATGACGAGGTCGCGGTAGAGGCCGCGGTACTCCTCGTCGGTGAGGTTCAGGTCGTAGTCGGGATGGGAGAGGCGCTTTCCCTCGGGGGAGAGCAGTTGCACGAACTCTGGTTCGTTCGCTGAGGCGGAATTCCGACGGTTCTTGGCCGTCTTCTTGGCTGGACGCTTCTGGTCGCCCATGATTGCCTCCTCGTATTGGTATTCCGGTGTATCCAAGCATCTCAAAGCCGTGGCGTCCGCGCTCCGCACCTCGGGTCCGACTACCATTTGTAGGCTGACATTCGACGCTAAGTAGCCATCTCGGTTCGGCCACCGACATCATCGGTCCTGAACGCGCGTTTCGTCGCACGGGGGTGGCGGGAAGGAGCGCTTCGTGCGCCAGAAGGGCAGCGATCAGGTGGGACGCTGGCCATGGGGGGTGTGGTTCGCGCTGGTGGGCGTGAGCACGGGGACGGTCGCGTCCTTCGCCGCGGTGGGGTGGGCGTTCCTGAGCGCCACGGGCCTCCACGGGGGCGTCGACACCGCCGCACCGCCCGATCGCGGTCAGGGGGAGATCGTGATCGAGGCCGAGCTGACGGCGGATCCGGAGTCCTCGCCTGAGGGGACGGAGCCGACGACGGAGGCCGAATCGGTGCCCGTGCCGCAGCTCGAACGCGTGCGGGTCGAAGCGGAGACGGAAGCGGCGCCCGAGCCGGAGCCGGAGCCGCGGCCACACCCGGTCGAACCGGAACCGGAGCTGGCGACCGAGTCCGAGGATCCGAAGCTGGTGCCCGCCGAGGAGGACTGGAACTGCGACCGTCCTCAGCTGCGGCCGTCGGACGACGGCGAGGAAGACTCGGACGAGGACGACGAGCGTTCGGACACCGGTGCGCCCCTGAACCCGATTGTGGAACAGGAGCCCGGATCATCGCCTCGCCCGAAGGGGTGAGCTGGTGAAACTCTGCACCCGCAGCCGTAACCTGCATGCGCAATTTTTCGTTACAGCTAGTGAGAGCGCATCGCAGAGTGACGAACGCACACGGATACCTGTGGGGTACAAGCACATGGACCTTTTCGCCCGCACCATGCTCGCCTCCTCGGCTGAGGCAGGCCTGACCACGACGATCCTCAGCCGACACGTTCCACTCCTCCGCCGCAACGTCCGGCCTTCGGACCGGGTGGCGCTGCTGACCGGCTGCGTCGGTTCCGACGGTCTGGCCAGCGGCGACTGCATGCTCATGCTCACCACCGAGCGCATCGTCGTCACGAGGCAGTCTCGGTTGCTGGGGCGGATCCGGCTGTGTCTGGACGCGCCGGTCTCGGCGGTGGAGAAGCTGCGCTGGTCGGCGGACCCGAGCGGTCCGGGCGTCGAGCTGAACTTCACGGTGCTGGAGGGCCCGAGCGCGGCCACGCCGCACCGGTGGCATTTCTGGCTGCCGGCCACCCACGCCAAGCGGGTGTGGCACATCGACGCGCTGCTGGCGCGGGCGTTCCGCCGGCCCGGAGCTCCGCCGCTGCCGATCAACGGCCCGGCGGCTTCGCCGTGGGACGCGCCGCGCGGTCAGGCACCGGGCCGGCAGGGGACGCTCGCGGCGGCGCGAGGCGACACCGCCGGCGCGTCGGCCCTGATGGCGTCGTTATCGGCGCAGTTCGGCGGTGCAGCATTTGACGCTGCCGCCGCCCTTTTTGAGCTCGGACAGGTCGACCGGGACGGGCTGGTAGCCGGCGTCCCGGAGCTTCTCGACCATACCGGTGGCCTCGGCGTTCACGACGACGTTGGTGCCGTCGGCGACGAAGTTGAGGCCGAACGCGGCGGCGTCGTCGGCGTCGGCGATGACCGCGTCGGGGAAGAGGCGTTCGAGCAGCAGGCGGCTGCCGGGCGCGAACGCGTCGGGGTAGTAGGCGATGCGTTCGTCGTCGAGGGGCGCCAGTGCGGTGTCGAGGTGGTAGTAGCGCGGGTCGACGAGGCGGAGCGAGACGACGGGGCGGCCGAACACGTCGGCGGCCTCGGCGTGGGCGCGGGCGTCGGTGCGAAAGCCCCAGCCGGCGAGGATGAGCCCGCGGCCGGGCAGGTAGGTGAAGTCGCCTTCGCCTTCGTTGGTGTGTTCGGGCTCGGCGAAGGTCCAGTCGGCGGCGCGGTACCACTTTTCGTGGGCGTCGGCTTCGGGCGTGCGCTCGGGGTGGCGGAAGCGGGCGCCGTAGGCGATGCCGTCGACGACGAAGGCGCCGTTGGCGGCGTAGACCATGTCGGGCAGGCCGGGCTCGGGTTCGATGCGCTGGACGTCGTGGCCGAGGGCGGCGTAGGTGTCGGCGAGGGTCTCCCATTGCGCGCACGCGAGGGCGGTGTCAACGGGAGTCGAGGTGTCCATCCATGGGTTGATGGCGTACTCGACGGCGTAGTAGGCGGGGCGGCACATGAGGTAGGTGCGCCGGCGGGGCTCCCGGATCGCGGGGGCCTCGGGTGAAGAACGGTGTTTCTCCATGGCGGAAGTGTAGACAGCGAAGGCGCCGTTTCGCCCGCCGGCGACGCGCCGACACTCTGGATGTGACCGAACCGCCGCCGATCCGGTTCGGGCGGGCCGCGCGTTACGGCTCGGGCCAGGAGCGCATCGCCAGCTCGGCGATCCCCAGGAGGTCCTGCGCGCTCGCGCCGTCCTGGGCGGAGCACGACATGCCGCGCGCGACGGCCGCTATGTACGCCGCGAGCGCCGAGGCGTCGGTGCGCGCGGGCAGCTCGCCGTCCGCGATGCCCTTGCGAACCCGCTCGGCGATGGCCTCCAGTGTCTGCCTGCGCAGTGCGCGCAGTTCCGCTTCGATGTCGTCGGCGTCCGGGCCGTGGTTGACCGCGCCCGAGATGACGAGGCATCCGGGAGGGTGCGAGGGGTCGGTGTAGTTGAAGGCGATCTCGCGCAGCATCCGCTCGACGGCGCCGCGGGCGGTCGGTTCCTCTTCGAGGGCGGCGGTGGTGAACGAGCCGTAGGTGTCCTGATAGCGGGCGACGGCTTCGCTGAAGAGGCGGCGTTTGTCGCCGAAGGCGGCGTAGAGGCTGGCCGGCCTGATGCCCATCGCCTCGGTGAGCGCGGCCATGGAAGCCGGCTCGTAGCCGTGCTGCCAGAAGACCCGCAGTGCCTGTTCCAGGGCCTTGTCGCGGTCGAAGGAGCGCGGTCGTCCTCTTGTCACCGGCCCATTGTATATCGATCGCTCAAGAATGTGCTACGGTGACGGCCATCAGTTGTTGATCGATCATTCAATAAAGGATGGACCATGCACGACCTCTCCGAGAAGACCGCCCTCGTGACCGGTGCCAGCAGGGGCATCGGCCGCGCCATCGCACTCGAACTCGCTCGCGCCGGTGCCCGCGTCGCCGTCCACCACGGCCACAACACCGATGCCGCCAAGGAGACCGTCAACGAGATCGAAGCCGCCGGAGGCGGCGCCTTCGCCGTCAAGGCCGACCTGGCACGGCCCGAAGGCGCCGACGACCTGATCGACGCGGTCGCGGCCGAACTCGGCGGAGCCGAGCTCGACATCCTCGTCAATAACGCGGCCGTCGGCGCCTTCGGCGGCATCGGCGCGGTCACCGCGGCGGACTACGATCGCGCTTTCGCCGTCAACGTCAAGTCGCTGTTCTTCCTCACTCGCCGCGCGCTGGAGTCGATGCCCGACGGCGGACGGATCGTCAACATCGGCTCGGGCGCCACCCGCATCGCCTTCCCCGAAGGGGTCGCCTATGCGATGACCAAGGGCGCCGTCGACACCTTCACGCTGGCACTCGCCAAGGAACTGGGGCCGCGCGGCATCACGGTGAACACGGTCGCGCCGGGCATCATCGACACCGATATGAATGCCGAATGGCTGCGCGGCGACGACGAGGCCAAGCGGGCCGCCGCCGCGAGGTCCGTGCTGGGCAGGGTCGGCCGGCCCGAGGACGTGGCCGGACCGGTCCTGTTCCTGGCCTCTGAGGCCGGACGATGGACGACCGGCCAGGTCATCGACGCCACCGGGGGCTCAGAGCTCTAGGCCGTGACGGGCCCTCGCCGGTCCCACCCGGCGTGTACCGATCGGGCCGCGGCGGCTTGTCCTGGCCGC